>JAPLGL010000136.1 GCA_026390155.1 Caldisericota bacterium | reverse complement strand
TCCTGCCACAGGTATGCAACACCGACAATGTGGTTTCGCCCCGTCGATCTCTCGCGGCGGGGCGAAACGGACGAATAGTATGCCAGACAAGCTTTCAGTTGAGTTCGAAACTGACAGACACCGAGACTGACAGGATATTGGTTCCGGCTTCCATGGGGATGGACCCTGCACTGCTTGCACCAAGTCCTTCTGCGCCGGCATAGATCACAGAAGGCCCGGACCAGTCCGCCACTATCGCGACAATGTCACCCAGGATATGCGTTGTGCCTTCCAGCGTCCCCAGGGCCTTCGCCCGCGCGTTCGCCACCGCATCCTTCATCAGTCCTGCCTTCAGCTCCTCACGATTGCTCATGTCGAAGCTGATACTGTTGAAGATGTTCGCCCCAGCTTTCGACCCCGCGTCGATGACCGCTGACACGAGGTCCGGCTGGACGCGGATGGTAACGGTATTGCTCACCCGCCACCCGGTGGGCTTCGACTGCCCGCTCGAATAGTCAAAGTTCTGATTGACGTAGAAACTGCTCGTCTGGATGTCTTCGGCTTTGACCCCGGCTGCCTTCAGGGCAGCGAGGACAGCATTCATGGCGGTTGAGTTGTCCTGCTGAGCCTTCTGCACTTCCGGAGCGTCCGTCTGGACACCAAGGTCCAGATGGGCGATATCCGGCACGAACGACTTCTCGGCTGTTCCGGTGGCAGCGACAACCCTCGGCTGGCGAGCGGGGTGTGCAACCCCGAGGACCAGTCCCGCCGCAGCAATAGCCACTGCAACGACAAGCAGACCAATAATCAGTCCCTCATGCTTCATGCTGCACACCCCTTTGATGTGTTGTTACTGGATTCAGGGCTTCGGATAGGTGATTTCTACACCCTGTGTCGCTGCAATCCACGTCACCTGGGCGTTGAATGCCTCCGAGATGAATCGGATCGGAACCATCGTCGTGCCACTGATGATGATCGGCAGACCCTGGAGCACGTTCTTCTTGCCATTCACCGACGCATAGTTGGATCCTATCTGGAGGTAGATCATCGTCGAGCCCAACTGAATCCGGACAAGTTTGAATACCGGCTCCCACTCAACGGTCGCACCGAATGCTTCTCCGATGAACCGAAGTGGGACCATGACTGTTCCCTTGATGTTAACAGGGGCGGCCTGGAGCGTCTTCGTCGTGTCGTTGATCATTGCCGTCTTGTTGCCAACCTGAAGCCGGATCAGCGTCCGAGCCACATAGGTGACAGGGAGTCCGGTCTTGGCAACATTCCCAGCCGCGTCTGTGGACGTTATGTCGATGACGTTCAGTCCTTCCTTCGGGAACATGTACATGATGCTGAACGAACCGTCAGCTGCCACATTCACCTGTGAGCCTGCGACCGTCACGGTCGCGCCTGCTTCAGTCTTGCCACTGACCGCTATTTGCTGTGTCATCACCGTCGAGTAGATCTTCGGTGACGTTATGGTGAGCACGGGCGGCTTGGTATCAAGTGTCACATTGACTGTCGCCTGCCCCTTGTTGCCAGCCAGATCAGTGGCAATGATCTGGAGTGCATTCGATCCCTCAGACAGGGCCACTGTAGCAACAAAGTCCCCTGAAGTCTGCACCTGAGCCGCTATTCCTGCCACTGTGACGGATGATCCTGCTTCTGTCCGCCCGTTTACCTGCAACGAAGCACTGCCGGTTGTTGTCCCTGGCTGAGGTAACGTGACAGTGATTTGTGGAGCTGTCGTATCGACCTTGAGAGTCAGAGCGCTGGCGTCTTCCTGATTTCCCTGGGTGTCGCGCCCATAGTAGGCCACCACCACATTGCCTTCAGGAATCTGTATGGGGTTTGTGTAGAGGCTTTCGGCGCCACCGTTGATGCGGTAGTACTCCAAGACCTGACCGCCAGAACCACCGGTTACACTGAGGACGACGACGGGGCGGGTCTTGTAGTATCCGTTCAGGCCGTCAGGAGTAGCAGGTGAGACTATGGCCGACGACTTTGGCAAGGATGCAATCTGATATGATGCACTGGTGACAGATGTCGTCTCTGCCGACGTGAAAGCCTGCAGTGTGTATGTCGAAACCACAGAGGGGTTTTTCAATCCAGCGGACTTGTCGATGACGACCTGCACCTGAGAGTTGGCCTGTATTGCCGCCGGAACGATCACCTCAACTCTCAAACCGGTCACCGAAACGCTGAAGCTCGTCTGCCCGTTCACCTTGATGGTGTCGCGTGCTATGGTGGCGGGAACAGATGTCCCTGCAGGGAACGTCAGGGTGATCTTGCCAAGTCCCGCAGTCAATTGCCCTGCGGGGCCCGTCACGAAGATGACGGTGTACCCCGCCTGCGTGCTGGTGCCTGCGGCTGACAGGACAACCTGAGGCTGCGTAATCTGAGAGTAGATGACGGCAAAGGACGTCTGCACGGGAATCGCGTCGGCGCTCGTGAAGACATTTATGGATCCTGATGAACCGCTTGCCGCTGGGTTTCTGATGCCCGCGTCACTCGTGATGACGAGTGTCACTGACGAGGATGCTGCAACTGCGGCAGGGACTGTGACACGTACAGTACCGTCACTCGGGGCTGTCACAGTCGACGCAGTAATACCATTGACCGTCACTCTGCCTGAAGCTATGCTGGCGGGCACCGTGAACCCTGCCGCGAAATCGACCGTTATGGTTCCCACTCCGGCCTGCAGTGAGCCACCAGACGACGTAACGAACGTGAAGCGGTACTCGGCGATGGCGCTCACTGCCCGGGGCTCCGCATTCAGCGACAGCCCGCTGATGGATGAGCCCGTGATTTCGTACGTATTAGCCGATGTCACGGCTGTCGAATCTCGTGCCGTGAAAACCGCCAAGCGATAACTGCCGGGAGTCGATGGGTTCGAAATCCCCAGCGTGGCGAAGATACTGACTGTCACGCTCGTCACAGTCAGTGTCACCGGGGCAGTTATCTGAAGAGTATTCAAGGTGCGAGTAACCCACAAAGAGTTGATGCCGTTTACCTGCACGTATGCCGGGTTCAGGTAGCTTCCACTGGCCGGGAACGTCGTCCCGCTGGGAAATTGCACACTAATGATATCTCCAGCCTGCAGATTGATGCTGCTCGTGAAGAAAGATACGGAGTAGTTGGCAGGTGTTCCAGCCGTAAGAGGAGAAGCATAGACACTGACCGATGTAACTCCTCCCCCGGTGAACGTAAGCGGGTTAGACTGAGCCGCTGTCGTGTCAGTGGTGGTCCAGACCGACACGTAACCCGTCCCAGCAGTGGACGGATTGTGCAGTCCATAGGCGCTTCCGATCTGTACACTAACCGGCGTCAGAGCTCCTGCGATGACCCCGGCAGGAACATCGATTTCCAGGCGCGTCGTCGACGGAACGAGGTATACCCCCGTCACGTAGCCAGTGAAGCCGCCAACCGTGACTGTGATGGAATTCGCGGCCAAAATCGAGGGAAACTGAGTCCCAGTGGGGAACGTAATCATGATTTTGCTGCCCAGCCCGAGGATTCCGGGGACTCCTGTTGTGAAACCCACCGTCCATGCTGCAACACTACTTGTGGTCAACGTACTTGCATTGGCGGTGACGTTCGAGATACCTCCCGACCCGCCTGAGCCGATGTTGATAGGTGTCGTCACTACCTGAGATTCAGTTATCGTCCACACGGAAACGTATTTTGTCCCGACCGTGAGGGGGGTCTTGATACTGGCCGTCGTATCGATTCTTACCGTCGTGTACCCTGCGCTGAGCGCAGTCGAGGGGCTTACGGTTATCTGGGATCCTCCAACGATAGCCTGTTGAGTGGAAACAGGGCCTCCTGGACCGGTAATGTGAACCGAAGCCAGTGAAATGCTCGCTGGAAGCTGAAAATCCGCCAACGCCAGAAAGATTGGGGCTCCTATTCCCACTCCAGACTGGGTGTAGAACGTGAACGTCAACTCTGTTGTAGTGTTCAGTGTGGCAGGACTCGCCGTCGCCGAAAACCCGCTAATCGTGGCTGTCGCAACAGGGATTCGTCCAAGACCGCTGATTGGAGCAACAATGAGCGAACCCACAATCAAGAACAGCAAGAGAGACTTCTTCATGTGTACCTCCTCGTACCTTCTCAGTCAATCACTTGCGCGGTGCATCGACTAGTTACCACACCGCTACAGTCCTATCCAGTCGTAAGTCTGAGCACACTACCGTACTTTGCAACACTAATATGTTCGCTAACCCACGTCCTCCAGTCCACCATAGACGCTCAGGGTAACCTCTACGGCCCTTCCGGACGTCCTTCACACTTCATTCCTGGCCATGGACGCGATGTTCAGATACATCGGCCATCTCATTAGACGTTCCCTTCGACCCACTGGTTCCCGAAACGGCTTCCCCGCCCACTTCACAGCGAATGGTGAAGCCGTTTCCATCAACGTATGGCATCCTGCAGTCCTGGATGCAGCAACCGGTAGACACGTTCGGGCGTCGCGGGCAACTGACGCACCCAGACACCGGTGGCATCATGGATTGCCAGGGCAATGGCCGGAATGATCGGGACCATCACGACTTCGCCGATGCCCCGGACGCCGAGGGCACTGGTTCCCTCAGGATTCTCC
>JAPLGL010000016.1 GCA_026390155.1 Caldisericota bacterium | reverse complement strand
GTGCGAAGGTCGTGTCACTGGCATCCTTCAGGGAAAAGAAGCGACGCAAGAAGCCATCATGACGCTTGCGACGCAGCTCATGTAACAGGGAGACGAACATGAAGAATTCTGCATCGACAAGTTCGAGCAAGCGTTTCAGTGCGCAGTCGATTCGTGAGTTCGCAACGAAGAATGCCATAATCCTGGTGCTCGTGGTGTTGATTCTTGTCATTGGTATTATCAAGAACGGTTTCCTGACGCCAGAGAATCTGGTCAACATCATGAGGATTTCCTCAGTCCGTCTCATCATCGCCCTTGGAGCCGCTGGGATTCTGATTACCGGAGGTGTCGACCTTTCTGCAGGCCGCACCGTCGGTCTCGCGGCAGTCATTGTGGCGTCGCTGGCCCAGCGCCCGGATTATGCAAGCAAGATCTTTCCCAATCTGCCCTACATGTGGATCGTCTTCCCAATCCTTGCAGGCATCGCGGCCGGACTTGTCGTGGGCATTATCAATGGAGTTGTCATTGCGTATCTGAAGGTCCCCGCCTTCATCGCGACCCTCGGAACAATGGTCATTGTCTGGGGCGCCGCGTCGCTCTATGTCGATCGTCCGCCACTGGGTGCCCAGCCCATCGGAGGACTTCGCAACGACTTCACCAACTTGGGAACTGGATCGATCGGCTTCCTGCCGACGATTATCCTCATCGCGCTGGTCGTGTATTTTGTCTACTGGATTATCCTCAGCAAGACGGAGTTTGGCAAGAATCTCTATGCAATCGGCGGCAACCTGAATGCTGCCATTGTCTCGGGTGTCAACGTCAAGAGAAACCTTGTGGCCTTGTATTCGCTTGCAGGTATGCTCTATGGCATTGCCGGCGTCCTGCTTGCGGCCCGATCTGGTGGTGCGACGAACAACTATGGGCAGGGGTACGAGCTGGATGCCATTGCAGCATCGGTGATCGGTGGCGTTTCCAATCTGGGTGGCCGGGGAACGGTTTCTGGTGTCCTCATCGGCGTCCTGATCTTCGAGGTTCTCAACAACGGACTCGTGGTCATGGGCGTATCGGCTTATTGGCAACAGGTTGTCAAGGGTGTCATCATTGTCGCGGCAGTAGCAGTTGACATCCGGAAATACAGTACGAAACGGTAGTTCTTACGGCCTGCTGAAGCAACGGAGCCCGGCCGCGCGGCCGGGCTTTTTCTTTTGCTTGTCGTCGAGTGGCAATTGGCAGCGCTCCAGATTCCCGGTCAGGCCGACGATAGCCGGTCTCCTCCCACCGGGGGCGTTCGTATTGTCTATGAAATGTCACATACTGGGAATGTAACGTGCGCGCATCTGGGAGGAAGTGATGCCGAAAAGCCGCGGAAACCGGTGGTTCGTGTTTGGGACTCTTTTCGGATTCATGCTGCTTCACCAGGCCGACATGCTTCTGATAGGTCCGCTCACGACGCCCATCATGGAAACGTTTCGCATCAACGAGGCCCAGATGGGTGCCGTCGTCACCGGTGCCCTCATTGTAGGAGGGATCCTCTACCCGGTTTGGGGGTATCTGTACGACCGGTTTTCGAGGCCGAAGCTGCTTGCACTGGCCTCGTTCATCTGGGGTTCGACAACATGGCTGTCGGCCCTGGCGCCTACGTTCCCCATCTTCGTTGCTACGCGTGCGTCGACCGGGATCGATGATGCCAGCGATCCGGGCATCTACTCGTTGCTTGCAGACTACTTCGCTCCCGCTGTGCGGGGGCGTGTCTATGGTTTGCTGCAGATCTCAGCGCCATTCGGCTATATCGTCGGTATGGTCCTGGCGACAGCGTTCAAGGACATCATCGGATGGAGAGGAGTGTTCTACGTGACCGGATCGCTGGGGCTCGTTCTTAGCGCGATCATTTTTCTCGGCGTGCGCGATGCTGCCCGCGGGAGCTCGGAGCCTGAGCTCCAGAACGTTGCCGTGCTTCAGGAACACCACTTCGAGTGGCGTACCGCAGGTCGGCTGCTGCGGAAGAAATCACTGGTCCTTCTCTACCTGCAGGGGTTCTTCGGCGTGTTTCCCTGGAACGTTATCACGTACTGGTTCTTCCGGTATCTAGAGAAGGAGCGCGGCTACAGCAGTGGTGAGGTCCTTTCGACCATGATGGTTGCAATTCTGGTGCTGGCGGCAGGGTATCCTCTTGCCGGGGCACTGGGGGACCGCCTGTTCCGCAGGACCACACGGGGTCGTCTCATCGTAAGTATCGTCGGCGTCATAGCCGGCACCGTGCTATTCTTCATCACCATGAACGTCCCAGTAACCGCGAAGACCACGTTTCTGGTGATGCTTGCCGCCTCGGCTCTTTTCACTCCGTTCGCATCACCCAACGTCGTCTCTACGATCTGTGATGTCACCTTGCCTGAAGTGCGCAGCGCGTCCGTTGCCATCGAGAACTTCGTCGAGAGTGTGGGAGCGGCATTGTCGCCGCTTGCTGCAGGCCTCATCGCTGTCAAGCTGGACCTGCGGACGGCCATTGTCCTCATCTGCACGTCGACGTGGACCGTGTGTGCCCTGCTGTTCGTGGGTGCCATCATCCTGGTGCCGCGCGACATTGAGGCTGTCCGCGCTGAATTGCGCCTGCGTGCACAAGGCGAGCAGGCACCATCGTAGCATCTATGGTGTACCTCTGCGTTCTGAATTGGAGGGAGTATGGTAAGACCGTGACCCGCAGAATGCTCTGCGCCGTCCTCGTCACTGTTTTCGTGGCCGTCTCCTCTGCCGGCTGTGCCAGAAAGGCTGTCTATGTGGATGGGATGTATTCCGGGTATTCCGAACAGGACAGTAGTGGCAACCTCGGTCAAATCACGATCACGATCGCTGGTGACAGGATTGTCAGGGCCAGGTATGTCGAGCTCATTCCCAAAACCAGGGGCAACTACCCGTATCGGATTGCAGTCGACGCTGTCGCCACGATGCAAAGCAGGCTCATCGAGAGCGGCAACATTGCCGCGGTTGACGCCGTTACAGGGGCGACAGCAACGTCCAGCCGACTGACTGAGGCTGTCGATGATGCACTCAGGAACGCAGGGAGTGTCGGGTCCTACACTGACGGCACATATGTCGGATACTCCACTGCTGACAACCTCGGAAATATTGGCTATGCGGTCATAACCGTTTCTGGTGGCAACGTCGCGGACGCGGAACTTGCCGACCTTCAGGTGAAGAGCAGGGACAACTACCAGTACCAGGCGTCACTTGACGCGTGGGCCACGCTCGAGCAGAGCCTTATGACTTCACAGGATGTCACCAGGGTCGATGCAGTTACCGGGGCCACGGGCACGAGCACGCTCTTCAGGGAAGCGGCCACTGCAGCCCTGGAGACGGCCAGAACCAAGTAGCCTCTCTCGGAGGAGGCACCATTGAGGAGGTTCGACGGATGACATGGCGTACGTTGTGGAATTGGTGAGGCAAGACCAGCAACGCACCAGCACCTGGAATGGAGGGACGACCACCGAGATTGCTGTCTTCCCGGTAAACACCGACTACAGCCGTCGCGATTTTTTGTGGCGGATCAGCTCGGCCCGTGTCGACGCGGAAGATTCCACATTCACCTCACTGCCCGGAATTTGGAGACTGATCATGGTCCTTGAGGGCGACCTGACGCTTCAGCATGAGCATCATCACGGTGTGCGGCTGGAGCCATTTCAGCAGGATGCGTTTGCAGGTGACTGGGTCACGCGGAGCAAGGGAAGAGCCAGGGACTTCAACATCATGCTGGCGAGGGGCTGTACTGGCCGGATGCAGGCTGTCACTCTGGAAGGACTATCCACGCTGACGATATCTGGCGAGAGGGCAAAGGACGACGGCCGGAGCAGGAAGGCTGTGCTGGTTGTGTACAGCGTGGACGGGAAGATCGTTGCCGGCGTCAGCAACGACCAAACGTGGAGTGTCAATCCTGGGGATGCGTTGTTTCTCACGACCGATGATCAAGCGGCGGCGAGAAGCATGAGTCTGTTCAACCAGGGCAACGCTCTAATCCATGCAGTGCTGGCGACGATATGGTATGACGAAGCTCCACGGCGAACACATCACGGGAGTATACTGCCATAAGCAATGACATACAGCTCAGGAGGTATTGATGCACAGAGATGAGTTCCGGTACCGCAGCAAGGACAAGCTGAACCTGTATGCCCGTGTGTGGACGCCCGACGGGGACGTGCGCGGCGTGGTCGCGCTGGTGCACGGCCTTGGTGAATATGGAGGCCGGTACGTGGACACTGGACAGAGCTTCGTCGACCGCGGGTACGCGTTCGTGGCGGGAGACCTGCGGGGGCATGGCGTGTCCGAGGGCAGGCGGGCGTTTGTTGCTCGCCTCGACGATTTCATGGACGACCTGGACCGGTACTGTGCCGAGATCAGGGAGCATTTTCCGGGAAAGCCACTGTTCCTGTACGGTTTCAGCATGGGTTCGACCATCAGTGCTGCATATCTTGTCCGCAGACACCCCCGGCTGGCGGGCGCCATCTTGTGCAGTGGCGGCTTCGTCATGCCGACAGCGTCAGCCGCGGACATGGGCAGAGTCAGAGTGCTGCGACACCTTGTGCCCACCATGGCTGTCAGCAACGGCATGGGCCCAAATCGACTCAAGGTCTGCCATGACGTCAGCGTGCTGGACGCGTATGACGCGGACACATTGGTGTACAAGAAGATCACCGTCGGACTGGCGGCCGTCATCGGGGAAGCCAATGCAGAGGCACTCGCACGCGCCGACGAGATCCGGGTCCCCCTACTTGTGATGCATGGCGAGGACGACGTGATTGCGCTTCCCGAAGGGTCCCAGCGTCTTGCCGCGGGAGCATCTGGTGACGTGACGCTCAAGCTGTGGCCAGGGCTGTACCATTTCATCCACCACGAGCCGGATGGGGCAAAGGAACAGGTGCTCGCCTTCGCGGCCGACTGGTTGGACAGGCATCTCACCACGAACTGACTGCCACTCGTTGAATCGGCGGTCCTCAGAGGCCATCGCCTGGAACAGAAGCGCCCCCGCTTGTGCGGGGGCGTTCAATGTGTAAGCTGTCCGGCCAGCTTCAGTCGGTCGAATCGCCCTCGAGCTTCTTCTCGCCCTTGAGGGCACGGACCCCGGTGCAGTCCTGCGAGACTTCCAAGGTCCCCTGGTAGGTGCCGTCCTTGCCATAGACGGCGAAGTACCGGATGTAGATGAACTTGCCGCCCAGTTCCAGCCAGAAATCTGCTGAGGAACGCTTCTTCGCTCGGAAGTCGTCCAGGATCCGCTGGACCTTGTCGACGCTCTGGGGCGGGTGGCATCGCTGTACCCTGCGGCCGATGTCCAGCGGCGTGCGCGGGAAGATACGCCCCGCGGCAGGCAGGTTGAAATAGGTCACTTCATCGTTGGCGTTCACAAACGAGACGTCGACAGGCAGCGTATCGAACAATGCAAGCAGGACCTCGAGGTCCACGCCCTCAAACAAGTCAAGACTGGTATCGCTCATGTGTTCTCCTCCCCTGGGAGTGCAAAGAACCCCAGTTCCTGGGATTCCTGCTCAAGTTCCTGCCAGTCCTTTTCGGATAGCAGGTCAAGTGCAACGTTGTACAAGATCTCCTGCTCCTTCTTCGCGTGCTGGACGAAGGTCTCGAGCCAGTGCTGAAACGCTCCCGCCAGCACCTGCGCGAACTGCGCGTATGACAAGGCGTCGGGCGCCCCCCGGATCGTCTTGTCGATGACGTCGCGCGTCGCCTTCATGCGGTTGTGCTCGGCCCACATGATCGCGGGAGGTTCTTCGACTCCATACCGTTCCAGCAGTGGAAACAGCGTGTTCTCCTGCCGGGCGTCGTGGCTCTGGGCCTCGTGCAGATGCTGCATCAGGGAGCGCAGCTCGGTGAGGGTGTTCTCCGCTGCTGCATATCCGTCCAGCTTGCCGAGCGTTCTGGCCATGACAAGTCCTTGCTCGAGCCAGGCGATGATGGCATCCTGTTCGCGGATGAAGCGCTTCAGCGGATGGCCGTCCGGAACAACAGTGCGCGAGGTTGCCAGCTGGTCGCGAAAGACATCCATGTGGACGTCGCACGCTTCCATGAGCTGGTCGGTGGAGAAGCCCTCCCGTGCCAGTTCCGCCTCGGCTGTTGCGATGAGCAATGGGTCCGCTTTGGCAATCAGTTCCTTGAACTGCGCCTTGCACGTGGTGGGGTCCTCGCCCGCGTACAGTCTGCGGAGGACGGCCTTGAGGTCTTCCTTCAGAGTGGTAGTGGAAGCTGATGAAATCGGAGCAGTCCCCTCGGTGTCACTGCGGATCACGGCCGCTTCCAGCTCTTCCACGGTCCAGCCGGCGCGTTCGGCGACTTTCCGCAGGTCGGTGCGAGGGGCCATGAGGCCGATGACGACCGGGTTGCCAAGGAGCTTCAGCTTTGGGTTGATCGATGCGAGATAGGCCGCCGCCCGCGGGTGTTCGGTCAGCGCCGTGGAGAGTCTCGTCGTCGGTCCGTACATCGGGCTACCTCCCACAAGGAGCACTTCATGCCAGAAAACGCCAGTGTGTCATGCGTTCAGTATACAGGAAACCCCGTGGCGGTATAATGAATACTGGCGTGGCACAAGGCCGCGATGACAGGAGCCCGCATGAACGAAGAACTGGCAGTCCATATCGCGGCGTTCGCCGCTGCAATCGAGGACGAAGTCACCGCTGAGAAGGCCTCCGAGCGGACGCATCGTCACGCTCTCGTAGAAGGGACACTAGTGTCAGACAGCGGCGACGAGAACTTCCTCTATTTCTTCAGCACTCCGTATGAGGTTAACCTGCCCGAGGAAGTCATGATACAGCTCGAAGTGGACGGCCGCGTCGTGCAGGGGACCTATGTGGGCGGAGACCGGGACCTGGTGTCGATTGCCTCCAGCGAGTTTCTGGGGGCCCGGGTGCGCGCGGCCACTATGATTGCCACGCCCTGGGACCTTCTGCTGAAGCTGGAAGACAGGCTGAATGCGCTGGTGGATGATGAGGATTGCGGCCGGGCTCTTGCGCTGCTCGGTTCTCCAGCCCCTGGAAACAGTCTGCCTGAGCTGAACGGCGTCTTTGCGGAGAACAGGTGGCTGGACCCATCTCAGCGCGACGCGCTGCAGAAGGTCGCCGAGCGCGACGTCAGCTTCATCTGGGGTCCGCCCGGCACCGGCAAGACGCGAACTGTCGCCTACCTCGTGCGCGAGCTCATCGAGCGCCACAAGAGCGTCCTCCTGCTGGCGCATAGCAACGCGGCAGTCGACGTCGCGACGCTCGCCGTGGTGAACGCCTGCCGGGGGACACCATACCTTTCCTGCGGCGCCGTGATCCGGTATGGCATCATCACGAAGCGCGATCTGCTCGTCGAGTCCGACATCAACCCTCTCAACATCCTTGCCAGGCGCAACGTCGACGCTGAACGCTTTGTGGGTCTTCAGTCCAGGCGCCGGGACCTGCTGGAACACGCGAAGCGCGAAGAGCTGTTCGATACCGCAGAGTTCGAGACGGTCCGGGGTGACATGGGCAAGCTGCGCCACCGTGTCGACAAGGAACTGAAGAAGCTCGTGTCTAAGACGCAGGTCGTCGCGACGACGCTGACGAAGCTTGCCTTGTCGGACGAACTCATGGGACGCTCATTCGACGTCGTCGTCGTCGACGAGGCCAGCATGTCGCTCGTGCCGTATGACGTGCTGGCCGCCTCGAGAGCTCAGGGCAAGATCGTGTTCGCAGGAGACTTCATGCAACTGCCCCCGATTGCCTCGGGCACGACACCTGCCGTCCGCGAGTGGCTCCAGCGGGACATCTACGAGGTACGGGGCATCACGAAGGCCGTGCGCGCCGGTCAGGATGTGCCCGACATGGCCATGCTGCGCACACAATACCGCATGCACCCGTCCATCCGTTCGGCCGTGAGCAGGCTGTTCTACCAGGACCGTCTGGACGACGGTGAGCGTATCATCGTCCGGACCAGCTCGATTGCACGTCTGGCTCCATTCGAGGGACATGCCATGGCCGCCGTGGATACCTCACTGTTGCAGACGCGCTGCTACCGGGAGGTCAAGGGGTACTCCCGCCTCAACCTGGTGGAGGCGGTCACGGTGATGACCATCGCCGTCGGCATGCTCTCTCGCTACCCCGACATCAGCCTTGGCGTTGTGACGCCCTATGCCGTCCAGGCACGTCTACTGGGGACCATGGCGCGCGAACTGGCGCTGGACCGGGAACGGCTGACGATCTCGACGGTGCACCGCTACCAGGGTTCCGAGGTGGACGTCGTCATCTTCTCGCTGACCGATGCAGAACCGCAGTGGTCCATGTCGACACTGACACGGGGCAATCTCGAGGACTGGGATGTCGACCCGGCGCCTCGCCTGCTCAATGTTGCGCTCAGCCGTGCGCGCGGCAAGTTCATCCTGGTTGGCGACCTTGATTTCGTGCACGACCGCGGGGCGCGGGATTCGGTCCTGAGACATATTGTTGGCATTATCGAGCAGGAAGGGACCGTGCGCCGCATTGACCCGAGGGCTCTCAGCGAACTCCGGGATTGGCTGCCTAATCGCGTCGTGGATGGACAGCGCATCGTCGTGGGCGAACGTTCCCGTCATCAGGGCTGGCTGTTGGAACAGGCGCGCGCCGCCCGCCACACGGTGACTGCAGGTGTGCCGCAGGGTGCCCACGTCTCGCCGCTCATGGCACGCCTGCTGGCCTCGGTCTCACCGGACTGCCGCCTGCACTACGCCGACCATGACGGCCTGCGCGCAGCCGCGGGGCACTTCGGCGCATCCGAGTCATATCGCGGGGATGGTGTCCTCGAGAGCTTCATTCAGATGGGCTCCCATCCACTGCTGCTGGAGGGAACGCTGGAACGTGGCGCGCGCTCGGCATACCTGGCGCTCGACCTGCCTGCGACCAACTGGTTCTTTCTCAAGAACGCAGGGTTTGTGCCCGAGTCCCTGCTTGGGCGCAACCCCGAGGCTGCGAAGAACAAGGGGCGCAGACGCCGAGGACTCGGCGACGACATGACGGCGCAGGACACCGCATCCGCGTCGACTCCTCATCGCAGTGTGACACCTGCGCAGCCTGAAGAGACACCCCTGCCGCTCGCCGATGGGGAGCCGCCGCCTCCAGGGGCAAAAGGGTTCGCTCCGGCCGAAGAGTAATGAACAGGGGGTAGTGCGAGTCTTGTCCATGAAACGGCAGTTGACAGGGGACCGTCCTCCGCCAAACTGATTTCGAAGATGCATGGTTTCTGGAGGCGTCGATGTTTCTGCTGGTTGCTGTACTGAACAGTGATTTACATGTACGCAAAGTCCTGGAGGGCTTCACTGCCATCGACGTCGGTGGCGCAACGGTCATCGACAGCCGGGGCATGGGTCAGATGCTTGCGGCCGATATCCCGATCGTAGCAGGCATCGCCCGTTTGCTGGGCGGTTCGCCGGTGCAGGAGAGCAGCAAGATGATCTTCTCGGTCATCAGCAACGCCGAAGCCTTGGAGCGCGCCAAGAAGATCGTACTGGGCGCAGTCGGGGACATGACCCAGAAGGGCGTCGGCATCATGTTCGTGATCCCCGTCTCCGAAGCATACGGACTGATCGAGCCGGAGCCGTTGCCTGCGGACATCCCCTAGCTGGACGCACTTCCCGCAGGGCGGATCCCGATGGCCTGTCTGAGTGGATCGAACTGAGACGATTCCATGAAGTTGCGGGTCGCCTGCCTGAGCGATGGCGATTCCTCGAAGTCGGTCCGGGTCTGCAGGACGACGTCGAGAATGCGCGAACGCAGGAGATGACAGGCATGTTCGATGCGTTTCCGTTCGACCTCTCCGCCCTCGGCGCAGAACACCTCGATCTCGAGCTGTTCCACGAATTCGACGACCGGATCGTCCGCAGACACTGATTCGTCGGCAGCCTGAATGAGGGTTGCCAGAGGGATCACGTGGTCCACGAGGACGTAGTAGCCAAGTTGAAGAAGCCCTGCCACCGTCAGCCGGGGCCGCATTCCCTCGAACCTGTCGCCGTAGCTGGTTGCCAGCTCGCGCTCATAACGGGTGATGTTGGCCGCCATGAGGTCGACTGCCTGCTGAGCGGTCAAGGCCTGTTCGTCGGTCGAATTAGTGGCATCCACTTCCTGAAGATCATCTGCGAAAGCTGTGCATTCGAGAATAGATCCTGTGCGTTCGCGGTACAGGTCGACGAGCGTCCGAAGGATGGTGTGCGCATAGAACCCATTCTCGTCGACGAGGGGACTGGCTGCAGTTCTGGATGCAGCAGATCTTCTGGTCACTTCGGCGTCGATGTCCTTGCGGTCCTTACCACGCTGTGAGGAGAACCAGAGGGCCACATCGGGATAGGCTGCGAGAAACCACGTCGGGAAGCCAGTCGGGTGCTCCATCGACACGGCCATTCTGGCCGCCGACGGGGTCGGCTGGACACCGCTCTCCTCGGCCGACTGTTCCATCAGTGCGGCTACGTTGGCCAGATAGACGGACGGGGCTATGCTGTCGGGCATGAAGAACTCGCGGGCGTAATGCTCGAACAGCTTTGCCTGCTGGTCCCCCTTGGGCAGATCTGCGATGCTGTTTTCCCAGATGCGTGTGTTAATGTTCATGACAGGCCTCCCAGCTGATGAGCGCAGTGCTCAAGCGCTCCATGACTGTAAATTCATGCTACCGCCTCTGTGCTGGTTTGTCAATTGCTTCAGGAACGCAGCGTCGGCATACCACGCCCGACCTTGTGATGGCGTTTCATTGCAGTGTGTTGCTATACTACATGAAGGCACGGTACAGGGGGTGACTGTCCGGCCGATCTGGAGGTACTGATGGAAGAACTCAGCAGGGCACCGGTAGAATTAAGGGGCCTGGACGATATCCTGAAGATCGTTGTGGAACGTGGGGCGTCAGACCTGCACCTGCAGGCAGGGACGCCGCCCATGCTGCGTCTTCACAAGCGCCTCTTGCCGATTGGAACCGAGATGATGTCAGGAGGTGCGATCGAAGCACTGGTGTTTCCCGTCATGAACGATGACCAGAAGGCGGTGTTCAAGCAGCATCTGGACTTCGATTTCTCCTATGCGGTCAAGGGGCTGGCGCGGTTCCGTGTGAACGTGTTCCGGCAGAGAGGCACCATGGCGGTGACTATGCGGCGCATCCCATTCATCATTCCCGACCTCGATTCTCTCGGGCTGCCGGACGCCGTGAAGAGCCTCATCAAGCTGGAAAAAGGATTTGTGCTGGTGACGGGGCCGACCGGCCATGGCAAGTCGACGACGCTGGCCGCGATGATCGACAAGATCAACCAGGAACGTGACGTGCATACCGTCACCGTCGAGGACCCGGTTGAGTTCCTGTTCCAGCACCGCAAGGGCATCGTGGTCCAGCGTGAGCTGGGGGAGGATACGGAATCGTTTGCGCATGCCCTGCGTGCCGTGTTGCGGGAGGACCCGGACATCATCCTCGTAGGTGAACTGCGAGATCTGGAAACGATCGCAGCGGCACTGACAGCAGCCGAAACTGGGCACCTGGTGTTCGGGACCCTGCACACGAATTCAGCGCCGCAGTCCATCGACCGTATCATCGATGTCTTTCCCGCCGGTCAGCAGGGGCAGATCCGGGTCCAGCTGGCGAATGTCCTGTCGGCCATTGTGACGCAGCAGCTTCTGACACGCAAGGATGGCAATGGGTTGGTTGTGGCCACTGAAGTGCTGATCGCGACACCGGCTGTCCGGAACCTCATCCGTGAGAACAAGTCCTACCAGATCGCCTCCACGATGCAGACGAGTGGCGCGATGGGGATGATGACGATGGAGAAGTGCGTCAAGGAGCTTGTGGCCAAGGGAGTCGTTGCGGCTGACGTGGCCCTGAGGGCGGGAGTCAACGTCAAGGAGTAGATCTGAAACAGGAAATGCAAAAGGGGCGCAGCCAAGGCTGCGCCCCTTTTTGTTACGTCTTTATACGTGTGCTGCTGCTACGAAATGACGTCCGTCACTTGGCGGGTGATGATGCCGGCGCTTTCGATGCTCGTGAGCATACCGTTTATCCCGCTGACCAGCTGGCCGTCGATGAACTGCTGCATCACTGGACGGATCAGTGCGTCCGTGAGGTTGGGCTTCGGGCTGTTGAACTCCATTGCATAGGTCTTGCCGGGCGTGTCGGTGCCGAATACGAGACGAAGGACAGTGGTCTGAGAATCAGCCATGGGTTACCTCCTTACTCCACGAATGCGGACCGCCTGTTGCGCATAATGGCGGCCGTCTGCTCAGTGAGCAGAGTCATGATCTGTCCGGCGCATGCGTATGCGACGGCGTCTGTGGCAAGCGGGTTGACGTAGGCGATCGTCTCGCCCTTCTTGCTGACGAACGTGATACGGATCGTTCCTGCCTGTTCCTGGACGGTCATTTGTGCCTCCTGTGTTGTGGATTTCGGGTACCCGCTGGAATTATGGATCACCCATCGACACAAATGTCCAGAATGAGCCTTTGGTGCGGTTTGTGCGGGGTCTTACTCGGTGGATCCAATCGGTCAGCCTGCTATCTGATGCAACCCGGCAATAGCCTCGTTTGTCTTCTCGGCGGCGACGAGCCCCCGTTCCAGGAGCTGCCGGACGATGCGCAGGGAATCGACTGTCGAGGCACCGTTCGCCGCGACAAGTTCGTTCAGGGTCATGCCATCGTGTGTGACCGCTAGGAGGTGAAATTCCTCGACACTGAGATGCACGGTTTCGTCGGGGGGAACGGCGCGGCTGAACGCTGTGCCGGCGTCAGGAAGGACTGCACTCAACGACTTCATTGCGTTGCGCGCCTCGTCGATCGTCGCCAGCGCCACTTCCATGGCGACAGGGATAGCCTCATCCTGAGGAGAGAGTTCGTTGTCAACGCCGAATTCGAATGATCCCTCGACGCATATTGCTGCCTCACGCAGCGCGTCAAGTCCATGAAGGCGCTCGCATCGGACCGACGCTATCTCCCCATCCAAGAAAGAAAGGTCGACCCGGCGGGTCACTCCCAGCGGCATCGTGACTGCAAGGTGCAGTGTACCAGTCTTGTAGCCGTTCCGTATCAGGCCAAGGATGGCCTCGAGTGAGAAGTCCCTGAACGTTCCTCGTAGTTCCATTTCGTGCTCCCCTGCGGTCGCCCGTGACCACCGACATCGGTGTTCCGCGTACGTGCTGGGCGAGCCTGTCACTTCATCCTATGCGGCCACTCGTCTTTTGCAAGAGCACCGTGGCGGGCGGACCGCGATCGGGACGGCCCAGAAGAAAAGTGCCATCGAAGCTCTGTCCGCGTTGTATCTCGCGACATCCTGGACAGAATGTGAACGATTGCCGGGGAGATTTGACCTTGCGCCCCGCGATGAACCCGCTATGATATCGGACGTGTTAGATGAGAAGGTTTCGACTTTCTTTCTCCAACCAACTCAGTGCAATGGCGAGAGGCGCAATCCTTTCGCCTTTTCTATTTCCCCCGGCAAGGACATCCCTTCCTGCTGACTCGACCCGCAGCGTTTTACTTGACGCCACAACGCGCTAGACTTTATTGAAGCGATGTGGTATGTGACGCCAAGGAGGCGCATATGGCTCAAGATGACGGCGAACTGATACGTTTGGCGCTCGAACAGCTTCCTGACGGCGTCGTTGTGGCCGATGCTCATGACCGTGTCGTTGCGCTCAACGCTCAGGCTCGGCTCATCAGAGGAGCTCGGTCAGATGCCAGCGTTGCCTTTCCCCTGCTTTTCGCGGGCTCGGTGACCGAGGATGTCGAACAGGGTCTTGGAGCGTTGCGGACAGGAATGGCGACGGAGTTCTCGGTTGTCGAGGGCGACCCTTCGACGGGCAGGGTCTACGAACATCGATGCGTCCCGGTAAGAACTCAGGGCGGCATGTATGCCGGTACTGCCGTCACGTCTCATGATGTGACAGACCGACAGCTTCAGAATGCCCGTCATGAGGCGCGAGTCAGTGGGCTTCAACAGCAGGTCGCAGCACTGCAGGATGCATTGCAGGAGCGCTTCGTCGACGGCATGATCACGCTGGTCGATGCACTGGAGGCTCGAGACCGATACACATGTGGACATTCCTCCCGAGTTGCCTTCATGGCCGGCAAAGTTGCGCGCAGGGTGCTGGGTCATGCCGCCGACGCGGTCGAGGTCCAGCTGGCCGCCCGTCTCCACGATATCGGCAAGGTAGCGGTTCCTGACCGCCTGCTGGACAAGCCGTCCAGTCTGACGCCGGAAGAAGTGATGCTCATGGACACACATCCTCTGGTTGGCGAGAGCATCCTGCGCCCCATCGCGCAACTGCGCAATGTCGCGATCATTATCCGCAACCACCATGAACGATGGGATGGAGCAGGCTATCCAGATGGCTTGGTGGGAGAGAATATTCCAATCGGGTCTCGCATTTTGGCTCTCGCCGACACATTCGACGCAATGACGTCTCAACGCCCATATCGGTGCTCTCTTCCGGCAGCAATCGCTCGGGAGGAAATCGCAGGGCACTTGGGGACGCAGTTCGATCCCACAATCGGGCTGACATTTCTCGATATGATCGGTGCTGGAGAGATTCTGTCCGAGGACCAGATCCGTGGTGAGGCTGGATGATCCGCCGCATAGCATCGCACAAGCGACACCTGGCCGCGTCGCAGAGTTCCGAGAACTTCCTGCTGTTCTCGTACGGCGACTACTTCGAGCCCAGGAACGTTCGCTGGGGTGGTCTCCGGTTTTTCAACGATGACTTGATCCACCCGGCGTGTGGTTTTCCGCTCCGCTTCCATGACGAGATCGAGGTCGTCACCATTGTCGTTGCAGGGGAGGTACGACAGCGGCAGGGGGTTCAACCTCCTGTACGCCTTCGTCCCGGTGATGTGCAAGTCCTGTCTGCAGGGACCGGCGTCCATCACCTGGAGATGAACGAGTGTCCGGGACAAGCCCATCTATATCAACTGGGGATTTTTCCGCGGGTGCAGGGACTGATGCCGTCTCATGCTGAAGCAGCATTTGGAGCGCTTCCTCCTCCCAACGAGCTGGTTGCTGTCGCGTCCGGTCAGAACAAGGCCGGGGCGGTTCCGATGAACGCGGACGCGACAGTGTTTGTCGCTTCCCTTGAGTCCTACCGGATGATCGAATACCGGATGAGTTCCGACCGTTGTGCATTTCTCTATCTGACCCATGGCGCTCTGACTGTCAACGGCGTTGACTGTGAGTCGGGGGATCAGGCGCGCATTGCAGACGAACCTGAGTTCATGATCGGAGCGATCGATCACTCTGATTTCGTCCTTGTAGACGTGCCAACGCTGGGCCAGACGATTCGCGAATAGTGTACCGAAGGAAGCAATAGCCGCGGGGAAAAAGCGAGGGGCCCCAGACGGGGCCCCTGCGAAGGAGGGCATGTGATAACGTTTGGCGCTATCACACGACTATTATATCACTGTACTGCAAACGCTGTCAAGAGGTACGGATATTGGCCGGTCTTCTGGTCTCTGACCGATGGTTTGGGCTCCTTGCCGTATTCACGCTGTTTTCATGATGCCTGGGCGCTGAGGCGGACTGGCTGTCACGGCCAGGCGAAGGCTGAGGGCGGCTGGAACCGGTACCGGGTCTGGCGTCCCACGCAAACTCGGTTTCGCGTCGTGGAGCCGGAGCCTTGTAGTCGAAGCCGGAAACGGTACGCCGCTCAATGGGCGTTCCCAGAACCTTCTCGATATCGCGGACAAGGATCGTGTCTTCCTCGGTGACCAGCGTGAATGCGTCGCCCGAATGAAGAGCTCGTCCGGTACGCCCAATGCGATGGGTGTAGGCGTCCGTCGTGTCCGGGATGTCATAGTTGATGACGTGCGAGATCTGTGTTACATCGATGCCACGGGCCGCGATATCGGTAGCGACCAATACCTTGTAGCTGCCGTCACGAAAGCCGCCCAAGGCCGCCTGGCGTGCGCGCTGTGACAGGTTGCCCTGCAGCGACGTCGCGTCGTAGCCTTCCTTGGCCAGCTTCTCCCCCAGCTTCTTGGCACGGTGCTTGGTGCGTGTGAAGATCAGGACCGACTCTGTATCGGTGTGCTTCAGCAGCTCGATGAGCAGCGGGGTCTTGAGGTGCTGAGGCACCGGGTAGAGAGCATGTGAAACCGTTTCTACCGGAGCGGAGTGACCAATCTGGACTGTCACGGGGTCGCGCAGAATGGCGTCGGCCAGATGGCGGATGTCGACCGGCATGGTGGCGCTGTACAACAGGTTCTGGCGTTCAGCCGGGAGATTCGTGATGATGCGGCGGACATCTGGCAGAAAGCCCATGTCCAGCATCATGTCGGCTTCGTCGAGGACGAGGACCTGTATTCTGGTGAGATCGACCGTACCCTGGGTAATATGGTCCAGCAAGCGGCCAGGACAGGCGACAACGATGTCGACGCCGCGCCGGAGCGCGTCGATCTGCGGATTGATGCCGACACCGCCGTAGACAGTGAGGACGGTGAGGCGAGCCTTGCGGCCCAGGTCGCGGAAGTCCTCGGCGATCTGCTCCGCCAGTTCGCGTGTGGGGGCGACAACCAGTGCGCGCAGCGATCCGCGTGGTCCCGTCAGCAGGCGTTCCATGATCGGGAGTGCATACGCGGCTGTCTTGCCGGTTCCAGTCTGGGCAAGGCCCATGACGTCACGTCCTTCCATGACAGGGGGAATACCCTGCTCCTGGATGGGTGTGGGTGTGGTGTAGCCGCATGAAACAATGCCCGCGGTGAGGCGGGGGTCAAGATGGAATGAATCAAAAGTCACGTGAGCTCCTTGTGCCGGCGCTCGACAGGATGACGCTCTCAGACAGTCAGCAGGCGGCTCTTTCATATGTTGGATGTCGCCGCACGGGTGTGGCGAGCGCTATTGGACCCATGCTTTGAGACACCGACAGTGAGCGTTCGATCGGATTTCTCCGGTCGTCTGTTTCCCTGTGCACAGACCTGCAAGACATGATAGTATGGGTCCTAATGAGGCATTGTCAACGAAGGTTATGTGGTGACGATGGTTCTGGGTACGGCAAGAGGCCCCCCGTGTGAACGGTAGTTGAAGACCTCAGGACTCCCCGTCGGCGAAGAGGTTCTCCTGCGACCACCCACCGGTGCCGTCCAATGAGACGAATTGTTGACCGACAGCCCGGGCAAGTGCCACATCGTGTGTGACCATCACCAGGGCCCCAGTGAACTGTAACAGCGCCTGTTCCAAGAGCATCACAGCGTCGATGGCCAGGTTGCCCTCGAGTTCGTCGATGACCAGGAGGTCGGGTCTGGCGGCGACCAGCCGGGCAATGAACACGCACTTCTGCTGGCCTATGGATAGCTGTTGCATGGGTTGGAAGACCTGGTCGCTCTCAATGCCGAGTGTCCCAAGGAGCATGCGTGCGTCCTCGCTGCCGATGCCGCTCGTCTGCCGTACAAGGTCGATAGGAATGTCCTCGCCATGTTCCAATGCAATTTGCTGTGGGACGAAGCCGACCTTGACCGATGGCGAAAGCATCACGTTGCCGGTATCCGGCTGTCGTTGCCCGATCACTATCTGGAGCAGCGTGGACTTGCCCGCCCCGTTCGGTCCCAATATGCACCAGTGCTCACCACCGCGGATGGTCAGCGACAGGTCGCGGAACAGCGTACGGTTCCCGGCCAAAGCCGTGACACGCACCAGCGAGACCAGGATGCCGCCATGGGGAGAACCCTCCAGGACGTAGTTCCGCTTCTTCTCGATGAAGGGTTTCGCTGCGGTTGCTTCAGCAAGGGACCGTTCTAGTCGGGTACGCATAGCCTTGGCGTGTTTCTCCATCTTGGCGGCCTTGTGGCTGAAGAAACCCGAGCTCGACTTGTACGCCAGCGCCTCGATACTGCCGGCCTGCCCCTTGACCCTGCCGATAGCCTTTTTTAGCTGCATGACTTTGCGTGTTTGCACAGCGTAGATGTCACGATCGTGGTTCTCGTCAGCCTTGAGAGTCGCCATGTACGTGGTATAGCCGCCGGTGTACAGACGCGCGCGTCCACGCGTCAGCTCCAGGACCTGCGTACTGACCAGGTCCAGGAAGTGCCGGTCGTGCGACACGACCACATATGGTAGGTCGAGGTCCTGCAGCATCACAGCCAGCTCTGCGCGCTTCTGGATGTCGAGATGCGAGGTGGGCTCGTCAAGAATCAGGAGGTCGGCTCGTGCGAGCAGCGCTTCCGCGACGTGCAGCCACAGGCGCTCTCCGACCGACAGCGACGCGACTGTATGGTTCCAGAGCTCTTGCGGTAGCCCGGCGCCTGCCAAGGCGCGCTGGACGTCGGCCAGAACCGCGTAGCCACCCTCAGCTGCAAATTCGGCGGCCGCTTCTGCTGTGCTGTTGGCATCGGAGTCCGATTGCATGACGCTCCAAGCCGTGCCGAGGAGTGGGCTGCGGACGGCGAGGGCGCTCGTCATGACCAACCAGCTGTTGCCCGTGTCCATTTCGATGAGCGCAATCCGGGGCGCCGGCGGAGATCGGCTGATTGAGCCCGACGCTGGCTGAAGCCGTCCTATCAGGAGGCCGAGCAGTGTCGACTTTCCGCTGCCATTGGGACCGATGATGCCCAGGCGAGAGCCGTCAGAGATGGAGAACGAGACAACATCGAACAGAGGTGTGGTCTGATTCGGATATGAGAAGGATAGGTTGGTACATGTGATCTGCATATGTTCCTCCGTGTTCGTCGCCACAGTGCCGGGGGCATGTGACAGAATTGGTGCTACGGTATGACGGAACTATGCAATTCGCACTTGAGCAACCTCCATGGACGCCAGGCAATGCCTGATCGTGCAACGATTGTACAACACCCTATTGTATTAGCAAAAGAGGTGGTCCACTTTTATCGCGGCCTGTCCTCGTGCCTGCGGAAGGGGTTCCAGGACCTTCTCTCTGCTGGAGGGAGCGCCGGTTCCGCGGGGCCGGGTGGGACAGGCTCGGGTTTTGTGCGCTGCGGTTCAAGGACGGGCGGCATGGCCACCGGCTTGACTGGCGCTGTGAAGGAAGGTTCTGCTGATGGGGGCTCCTGGGACCACTGGACCTGCGGCGCGACAGGCTGCACGGGAAAAACAGGTTCCACCACTGTGGCAGGAGCGTGGACAGGAGGTGTCGCCTCGACAGACGGTATGGAAACGGGCGTGTCCACGACAGGTACCACTGCCTCTTCAGGCATGACGACAGATACCATGGGCTCGGCACGCAGAGGCTCCTCAACTTGGGGGGCAGCAACTGGGCTTCGGGGAGCGGATGACCGTGGGGCGGGAACCTCGGGAATTGCGGGAGCCGGTATTGCAGAGACGACGCGAGCAGGCGCAACAGACACAGGAGGTCTCGCGATCTCGGGCTCACTCCCCGGCAGCCAGTGGAGGGCCAGTGCCATCGGTATCTCGGCAATATCGTGGATACGGACGTCTGCGAGCTCCAGTTCCTCGGGAGCCCAGCCGTAGACGGCGCCTATCGCGAAATAGCCCCCTGCATAAGCGGCCTGCATGTCATCGGCCCGGTCCCCGACCATAGCGCACCTCTCCGGGTGAAGCTCATTCCACACATCACAGAGCATCATTGTCTTCGTCTGGCCAGGGCGAGCGGGAACGCGGATCACGGAGAACAGTTCGCGGACACCGGCCTTGGTCAGGATCGTCTCGGGATACCAGCCGGGGGCATTGCTGCACACACCGAGCTTCCATCCTTCCAGCGGCAGTGCCCTGAGGACGTCTGTGGCTCCAGGGTACAGCTCACCCTGTGTCTTCACGTATTCCTGTTCCAGGAGGTCGAACTCAGAGGCCAGCTCCTGGGTTGGCGTACCGAGCTGCAGCTGTTCCAGCCAGGCTCGCCATTCGCTGCCACTCTGGCCGATGAAGCTGCGAAGGAAGGCTTCATCAGGCACGGGGAACGCATGACGGCTGGCAAACTCCCGCACAGAAGGGAAGAAGGACGTCTCTGTCCGAAAGAGCGTACCATCCATGTCAAACATGATCAGGTTCATCGGTGGCCTCCTGTCCTGCGTCGCGTGCCCGCTCGTCCAGGCACTGCAACACAAGCATTGTAAGACCGTGGACCGTGTCGTGCAAGGCGGAGGCTGTGAGTTGAAGTAAGGTGGAGACCGTATAGGATAGTGGAAGCGGGCGCCGGAACGCCGCTTGGCAGAGAAAGAGAGAGGAGTCGCGTGAAGAGTCTTGTCGTCATTGGTGGACCGATGGGAGTTGGGAAAGGCGCCGTGTGCAGGGAGTTGCTGAGTCGTAGCGACAAGGCGGTGTGGCTCGACGGCGACTGGTGCTGGATGATGCATCCATGGCAGGTGACGAACGAGACCGAGGCGATGGTGGAGCGCAACATCATCGTTCTGCTGCGCAACTATCTGGCTTGTTCCGCGTACGAAACAGTGATCTTTGACTGGGTACTGGACAAGGAATTTGTCGTCCGCACGATCCTCTCGGGGTTGCGGGACCTGGAGTGCAGGATGACACGTGTTTCGCTGGTCTGCGCTCCTGAAGAGCTGCGCGCTCGTCTCATCGCGGATGCGCGTTCCCCATCCGCCCTCGACGAAGCCGTCCTGCATCTTCCCCTGTACCAGACACTTGAAGTTCCATGTCTTGATACAACCGGTCTGACCGTGTCGCAGGTGGTGGACCGGGTGCAGGAGATGATCCGCGCCGGAAGCAAGCACGCCTGAGGCTTCTCTCCGGCATTAGCCGGGTATTCTGCAGGTTCTGTGAAGACCCCCGCGGAGCAGATGCCTGAACGCTGCTACAATAATCACACAGGTGGCGACAACAGGCCGGAAGACTGTGTCCGGAGAGACTCCACCGTGCGGGAGGTACGACCATCGACATGAGACGTCGAGAAGGCAGGCCCGTTGGTCAGAAGAGGGCGTCGCTCAGGGTGCCGGCTGTCACTACGCTGTGCCTGGTCCTGCTGGCCTCGCTCGTGTCCGTGCCTCGCTCGGCTCGTGCTGACGCATTGACCGTCGGGTCTGAAGTCGAGGTCACCGGCACAGGTGGGGATGGCCTCAACGTACGATCGTCGGCCGACAGTGCAGCAGCAGTCGTTGGAGTCGAGAAGGATGGGGCGCCGGGGGTCGTGCAGGAGGGGCCGGTTGTTGGAGGAGGCTTCACCTGGTGGCGCGTCCAGTGGAGAAGCGGCGTCATGGGCTGGTCGGTTGGCCAGTATCTCAAAGTGGCTGCTCCGAATCCGATTCCCAGTGCGCCGACCGCTCTCACAGCGACAGCCGGGATTGAATCCGTAGTACTCTCATGGAGTCTTCCGGAGGATTCCGGAACCTCGCCGATCACTGCCTGGAGCATCTACCGTGACCGCCACGCAAATCCGTCGACGCTGGTTGCCATGCTGAATGTCGGTGATCAGGGCTTCGACACGCGGACTTGGACGGACGGCCCCATGCTTGTCGGAGGCAGATCTTACTGGTACGCCGTCAGCGCGGTCAATGCAAACGGAGCGAGCGGCCTGTGCACAGGCGTCCAGGTGGTTCCACTGGTGGCACCAATGCCGACGAGCATCTTCTTCCTGCCTCCCGAACTCGATTTCGGCGGCGAACAGACATCGCTTGTCCTCACCCTCCAGAATATGGGGACCACGCCGGTGACGTTTGACATCATTCCTGGTGCTTCATGGCTGGTGGGTGTCTCTCCCACCTCAGGGAGTGTTCCGGTCAGCGGAAGCCAGCGCATCAGTGTCGGGGCGCAGCGGACCGATATGCCCGCGGGGACCTACGAAAGCCTCGTCCGTATCGCCTGTTCCACAGGCAGCGTGAATGTCCCCGCGCAGATGCGCGTAGGAATGATCCAGGGTATCGATGTGTCACGGTGGCAGTGCAACGGTGATCATGCCGGCGACCCGATCGACTGGGCTGCGGTGCGTCTGGCGGGCTATCAGTTCTCCTATGTCAAGGCGACTGAAGGACTGAACATCACAGACGCTTTCATGAGTGTGCTGGTACCTGGTGCGCGATCTGCGGGGCTGCTGACAGGCGTCTATCACATCTGCTGGCCCAGAGAGAATACGGCTGCAGGAGAGGCAGGATATTTCCTGAAGGTGGCCGGGCAGTTTGTCAGTCGAGGGTTCCTGGTTCCCGTGCTCGACATCGAGCCAGGCTATAACATCCACGGCGCGGCCATGGTGCGGTGGATCGACGAATGGTCCGGTATCGTACGTGGAGTGACGGGGGCCAACCCTCTTATCTATTGCAGCGCGTCGGTTGCGGCAGATCTCCACAAGGGTGACCCGACCATCGACGGACGCTATCGCCTCTGGATTGCAGGGTATACTCCCTCAGCGCAGCCGAATACCGGAGGCTGGGACAGCTGGGCGTTTTGGCAGTATGCTGACAACGGGACCGTTCCGGGCGTCGAAGGGCACAGTGTCGATCTGGACTGGTTCAATGGCAACGAGCTGAGCCTGGCACAGTACGTCATTGGTGGGGTCACCCCAGCGTCATATACCCTGCTTTCCGCGGTCATGGGCAATGGCCTGCTGAGCGTCGAGCCGCAGAAGACGTCGTATCCCTCGGGGAGCACCGTGACGTTCACGGCGAGGCCGGCTCCCGGATGGGAATTCACGGGGTGGAGTGGCAGTGTCACCGGCACCGCCAACCCGTTCGCGTTCACCATGGACGACAACAAGTCGGTCCTGGCCACTTTCGAGAAGTCCGTCGACCCGAACCAGCACATCATCACACTTTCCGTAGGCAGTATGGTCGCTCGTCTGGACGGCCAGATCGTGACTCTGGATACTCCTCCCGTCATTGTGAGCGGTCGCACACTGGTTCCATTGCGGGCTATCATCGAGGGTCTGGGTGGCGCAATTGTGTGGGTCCCCGAGACGCGCAGTGTGGAAGTTGGGTTCAACGGCACGACCCTGCTGCTTCAGATCGGCAATCGGACAGCGGTCGTGAATGGCGAGGCGGTTACCATGGACGTTCCGGCAGCCATCATGAACGGCAGGACCATGCTGCCGGTGCGCTTTGTCAGCGAGCACCTTGGTGCAGACGTGCAGTGGGAGGAGCTCACGAAGACGGTCACCATCACCGTCAGCAGTGCAACCGCCTCTGCAGGAACGTCAACCCCGCAGTAGGCGTCTGCCTGGACTTCCAGGCCGTACCGTTCCGCAGTGAGTCTGGGCCCGAGGACTTCTGCTAATGCCGCTGATACGTTCCCATGAGCTCTCCCTGGGAAAGCACGTGCCCCGGCATCGCGCTATCCAGTTGCGCCCGCGTGGCGGACGGCGAAAGAATCAGCCTGATGTCCAGTGCGTAGACCCGGAAGTAGTACCGGTGAGCGGTGCCGCGAGGCGGCATGGGACCATGATAGCCGGGCGTTCCAGCGCTTGTGGACCCCTGTGTCGACCCGTCGGGCAGGGATGCGTCCAGGGGTACGCCCCGTGCCAGCCCCGTCGATGTGCCGGGGATATTCCACCTAGTCCAGTGAACCCAGGTGCCGCCCGGCGCGTCGGGGTCTTCACAGATAATGGCGAAGCTGACAACACCAGCTGGAACGCCCTTCCATGAGAGGTCCGGCGAGATGTCGTCGGCCTGTCCCGTATACGTGACCGGGATGGGCTGGCCAGCCAAAAACGCAGTACTCGTGACCGTTATTCCCATAGGTGCCTCCTGCATGTCCGTCGACGTCGCCCGGCATCCCACGCTGCATGTAGTCAGGATGACGAGCGCGCATATCAGGTTGAACCGGAACAAATGTCGTCTCAACAGCGCTCCTCACAACAATAGTCCAGATTCCTGTTTGCAGTATATCTCGGGCGACAGTGAGGACAATCGTACGTCCTCTCCCACGAAGGTGGGAACGAATCCCGAAAGAGAGCGTCCCGTGTGTGCCCTCACGAAAGAGCGTCTGGTTGTGAATGCCGGCTTCCCCTTTCGTGCCCTCCTTCGTGTATGATGTGGATGTGGATAACATGACTGGTCCAGAAATACGGATCGTGCGAGCAACACCGGATATGGCCAGATACGTGGACGGGCTCCGCAGCAACTTTGCCGTGAAGGCGCGCATCAAGGTGTCCATGTGTGGCGACAACTACGACTTCGACGTCGACGGCGTCCAGCATCCCTATGAGAAGACAGAGGACTGCTGTCCCGACCGTGCGTATCTCGGCAGAGATGATGCGGCTATCTATCTAGCGTTTGTCGGAGAGACCCTGGTGGGGCAGGTGTGTGTCCAGGAAGACCACAACAACATGGCGCGTGTCTGGGGGCTGCGCGTCGAGCACGGCCACCGTCATCATGGCATTGCCACGCTGCTGATGAACACCGTCAAG
>JAPLGL010000115.1 GCA_026390155.1 Caldisericota bacterium | reverse complement strand
CGAGGCGGTCGGCGGCCAGCGCGTCGTCCAGGCGTTTGGTCAGCAGGCCAAGGCGCTCAGCGTGTTTGACCTGAGTAACCTTGCCGCACGCGAGGCCGGGCGCCGTGCGCAATTCATTTCGATGGTTGTGATGCCACTCCTACAGTTTCTGGACCATCTGGATGTGGCAATCGTGGCGGGCGTGGGCGGCGTCCTGGCACTGAAGGGCATCGTTACCGTCGGCCTCGTGGCGACGTTTCTCACCTACACGCAACGCCTTTCACAGCCGTTGCTGCAGGTGGCAAATCTCATGAATACGGTGCAAGCAGCCCTTGCCGGGGCCGAACGTGCCTTCGAGGTGGTCAATCACAGGCCGGAACTTCGGGACAAGCTGGATGCACTGGCTCTGTCACAAATCCAGGGCGACGTCGTGTTCGACCACGTCGATTTTGGATACGTCAATGATGTGCCAGTCCTGCATGACATCAGTCTGCACGCCCTTCCTGGCCAGATGATTGCGCTGGTAGGTCCCACCGGCGCAGGCAAGACGACCATGGTGAGCATCCTGTCCCGGTTCTATGACATCCAGGGAGGACATATCCTTATCGATGGAACGGACATCAAGGATGTACAGGTCGACAGCCTGCGCCGCCAGCTGGGCATAGTGCTCCAGGATGGATTTCTGTTCTCGGCATCAGTCAGGGACAATCTCAGGTACGGTCGGCTGGATGCGAGCGACGAAGACATTGTCGCCGCTGCGACGCTGGCCAACGCGGACCAGTTCATCCGGCGCCTGCCGGAGGGGTATGACACCGTGCTCACGGAGCGCGGCAGCGACCTCAGCCAGGGACAGCGCCAGGTGCTGACCATTGCGCGCGCGATCCTCGCTGACCCACGCATCCTCGTCCTCGATGAGGCCACATCATCCGTCGACACCCGTACTGAGATTCACATTCAGCGCGCGCTGCTCAACCTCATGAGAGGGCGCACGAGCTTTGTCATTGCACACCGCCTGAGCACTATCCGCACGGCTGACCAGGTCCTGGTCATCGACGGGGGGCGCATCATCGAACGTGGCACCCACGAGTCGCTCCTGGACCAGCGTGGTTTCTACTACAACCTCTACATGGCGCAGTTCAAGGGGACCGCTGCAGCAGAAGCGGCCATGGGGTAAAAACTGGAATACGGATGATTCACCGCATCGCCCGGAGGCAGGCCGCTTCCGGGCGATTGCGTTACACACAGTTCGCTTCGGCAGCCTCTCCTTGTCCTTCATTCCTCCCGAGTATTCCTTTTCTACCCCCGAGTATTTCAGTTCAACACGAGGGGCGTACTGAGGGGCGTTCTCAGGGGTGCTCTTGGTGGAGGCGGGAACCGATGTCTTGGCGACATGGGGAACGACGTACTTTCCTGCTACACTGTCACCGGAGGGGGAGCCGTGACAAGGGAGACCGACGTGGCGACATGGATCTATGTGGTACACCTCACCAGGCCCGTGGCGACGACATCGCCGAGGGAGGAGGAGTCCGCAGCAATCGACCGCCATTTCGTGCGTCTGCAGCAGGCATGTGCTGATGGAAACGTACGACTTGCGGGGCCCGCGACGGACGGGGCATTCGGCATCGTGATCTTCGAGGCAGAGGACGAGACTGCCGCACGCCTGTTCATGGCGGAGGACCCGGCCGTGCTGGCAGGGGTCATGACCGCCGAGCTACACCCATTTAGGGTGTTTCTGGAGCATTTGCCATGCACATGATGGGGGTCGAGTTGTTGCCGGTGCTCAGCTATGCGCTGGTTTGCATCTTCACTCCCGGTCCGAACAACATCACCTCCTCGTCGCTGGGGATGCGCGTGGGGTATCGCCACACGCTGCACTTCATTGG
>JAPLGL010000146.1 GCA_026390155.1 Caldisericota bacterium | reverse complement strand
ACCGCCCAGACCCCGAGTGGCAGAAGATAGATCTTTTGGGCGTAGCCGAGTGAGGCGATCGACCCTTCTTTCAGGAAAGAAGCCATCGTCCGGTCGATGAGAATCAGCAGCATGTCCGTCGCAGACCCGATGAAGAGCGGGCCGGCCTGTTTGAGCAGGGACTTGACCCGTGGGTCCCACCTGCCGTAGCGCGGCAGGAGGAACCACTTCTCGCGAATGCCAAAGTACACCCACAGCGCAAGGACGGACACAAGCTGCGCTCCCGTCTTGAGAATGGGCAGCTCCATCTGGCGCGCTCCAAACAGGAGTCCACTGATCACGACGACGTTCATGAGGACGTCGCTGAACGACAGGAGGATGAAATCCTTCTTCACAGCCAGCGCCGTCTTGAGGGTCGCCGAGACGACGATGATCACCGACAGAGCCGCCATCCACCGATATGTGTACTCGGCGTAGCCAAGGACTGCTCCCTTGAACCCGCCGCTGAAGAGTGCCACAAACGAGCGTGGAAAGGCCGCAACCACCGTGAAGAGGATCAGTCCTGCGATCGAGAACAAGCCGAATACGGAGCTCAGCAGTCCACGGTAGTCGCGTTCACTCTGCAGCCTGGCATGCGTCAGTTCGGGGACGAGTGGAATCGAGATGGGAGATGTGACGAAGGTCACGATGTTCAGAAGCACGCTCTCGACGAGCTGTGCAACATCCACGATGTACGTGGCACCAAAGATCTTCGCCACAAGGATGTCCCGCACAAACCCAAGCACTTTGGAGAGGAATGAGCCCGAAACCTTCCAGAATGCCGCCTGATGTGGCGTATTCTCAAGCCGTTTCACAGCAACCTCTGCTCGTACGTCAACTTCATTTTCCACCGTCAACACTCCCTTCAGAGCACGCCTGCACCGAATCCGGATTCTTCGTATCAGTATAGCCGTGTTGCGCTTCACCGCCACCTGTGAACTCTGGAACAGCGGGGAGCCCTCGCTGCTGTACCTATTTCGGGACAAGAGCACCCCTCGTATTGGACTAACATACTCGGGGGATTCCGAAACTGTAGCTATCTCGAGACAGAAGCACCTTTCAGCATGCCCCCGTAGTACGAAGAGACTCTCTGGCGCATCGAACAGAAAGGCTCGGGATGGATGACGACTCGGTGACATTGAGACCAGGGAGTTGTGTGGTATCATAAAGTGTTCGAGCAATTATGCCGTTGAGGAGAAACCGATGAAAGCAGCGAAGCTGGGATCAGAGAACATCGTATGGGACCTGAGTGCTCTGTATGCGAGTCTTGACGACCCACACATCGAACGTGACATGAAAGCGGTACGACATGACGCTGCAGCTCTTGCGGCGAAGTACCGCGGCAAAGTGGCAGCCGGCAAGGTTACCCCGGTCGAGCTCCGGAGGTTCATGGTCGAAGAAGAACGCATCAGCTCAGCGACCGGCCGCATCGGCGAGTACGCAGAACTCATGCTCACGACTGACAACCTGGACGAGGGGGCCAAGAACCTGGTCATGAAGGCACAGGAACTAGGGAGCGACATTGCCAACGCACTTGTTTTCTTTCCTGTCGAACTGGGCCAGATGGACGAGTCCGTCTTCGCACATCTTGTCGCCGACAAGGCATTGGACAACTACCGCCATTATCTGCTGTTCCTGCGCAAGCGGAGAGAGCACCTCCTCAGCGAGAAAGAAGAGATGCTGATGAGCAAGCGCGACCTGACGGGCAAGCTGGCCATCCAACGCATCTACCAGGAGCTTACGAGCTCATTCAAGTACACGGTCACCGTGAAGGGCGAGCGCAAGGTCATGAACGGCGAGCAAGTCCGCTCATTGCGGCAAAGCACCGATGCGCGTCTGCGCGCACGCGCCATGAAACAGTACTTCGACAAGTACGCCGACAACAGTCTGGTCATCATCAACGTCTTCGGCACGCTGCTC
>JAPLGL010000028.1 GCA_026390155.1 Caldisericota bacterium | reverse complement strand
CAAACGGCCTTCCGGAACCCTCTGGCCGACAGCTATCTCCTCGGCGTCTCGGGAGGGGCACAGCTGGCTGTCACGCTGGTTGCTCTTCTCGGCCTTGCCGGGACAGTCGCTTCCGTCCCTGTCATGATCGCCGCCCCACTGACAGGAGGCCTCCTCGTTCTGGCACTGCTGATCGTCATCAGCAGGCGCATCGGTCATGACCTGCTGGCATTTCTGCTGTCTGGACTTGCTCTATCCTACCTGCTCAACGCCCTGTACTCGATCATGGTCTCGACACGTCCCGACATCCTCTCCAACACCATCTTCTGGTCCTGGATGGGGCTCAACAGGGCTTCTGGAACGGGCATGGTGGTCGTGGCCGCAGGCCTGACCGTGGCTGTGCCGGTTGTCATGGGCCTGATGCGACCTCTCCGGGCGTATCTGGTAGGTGACGACTTCGCGCAGAACCTGGGTGTCAACGTGAACAGGACCCGGATGTCACTGCTGGTCATCAGTGTGCTTCTTGCTGCCACAGATGTTGCCGCCTCAGGAGTCGTGGGATTCGCAGGGCTGTTCAGTCCCCACCTGGCACGCTTGCTGACGCATCGCACAGACCGTACGTTCGTTGTCCTGACCATGTTGATGGGCGCGACCGTCGTGGTTGTCGTGCTCAGGGATGTGACGATCAGCATTCGCCCGGGAGAGGCCGTTGCGCTGGTCGGCCGCAACGGCACAGGGAAGTCGACGCTCCTTCGGACGATGCGTGGGTTCCTGCCGCCCTTCAAGGGACAGGTCATGCTGAAGGGTCATCCACTGCAATCCATGAGTCCGCAGACCGTTGCGGCGGCCGTTGGGTTCTTGTCGCCGGGGATACCCCAGGCCCACATTCTGGTGGATGAGGTCATCGAGCTCAGTTCCCTCGGACGGCTCAAGTCCATGCGACAGCTCGAGGAGTCGGACCACCCTGACGTGTTTGCAGAGGTCAGCGGCTTCGGTGCGCGGTTCCTGGACGAGATGTCTTCGGGACAACAGCGCAAGATCATGCTCATGGCTCTTGTGGCGCAGTGGACGGACATACTCCTGATGGACGAGCCTGAACTCCACCTCGATCTCCCGAGTCTGCGCGAACTCCACGGCCTGATCTCCTGGGCCACCGCAAGGGGCAAGTCGGTTGTGCTGTCCACGCACAATCTGGAGACCATACGCGTGCTGCCGGACCGGCTGTACGTTGTGGGCGACAGGACCGTGCGCGAGGCACCCCGGACCGAGGAGACCGTGCAGGCACTGCTGGAAGGGAACGAGCACATCCCTCTGGCATAGGGCACGGTCGTCGCTCCAAGTCCGATGCACTTCTCCTGATGGTCCTTGTGACCGGCTTTCTTTCCGGCCATCATGTGAATCCTTCATGTATACGGCCATCGATATGCTACAGTCTGAGATGTTCAGCGTCCTGTTGTCCACCGGGATTGCCCGATGCTTGACAGGCCGTTCGCAATGGTTGGGCCGGACGTCATGTCGTTCATACGGGAGACTCGAGGTGAGGAAGCTGCTGGCTGCAGGATGCGCCGTGGTGTTGGTCGCAATTGCCGCGACTGGTTGTCGTGGGGCCTCTGCACCACAGGTGGACGCGCAGGTGTTCTTCGTCAGATCGTCGGCGGAGGAGATCGAGCTGGTGGCGGTGCCACGCCAAGTCTCTGCCGAGATCCCTCTGGCTGAAGCTGTTCTGAGAGAGCTCCTCAAGGGTCCGACCGCGGCAGAGCGTCGGCAGGGGCTGACATCGCTGATCCCTGAAAAGGCAGCATTTCGGTCTGTGTCTGTCAGCGAAGCGGGCGTTGCACGGGCCGATTTCAGCGAGGGACTGCAGCAGGGAGTCGGTGGTTCGATGCGAGTCCTGGGCATGCGGCAGCAGATCGAGGGAACACTCATGTCAATATCGGGTATCACATCGGTTATACTGTCTGTCGAAGGCGAGACGGAAGGGGTTCTGCAGCCTTGAGGAGTATGCTGTCTTCGTGGAGGCTGGGGCCCTGCGGCCGTCGTTTGGCGCCAGGAACATGTGCGGTTGCCATCTTGGAGGAATGAAATGGACAGAATAGTGTACATGGACAACGCAGCAACCACACCGGTCGACGCGGCGGTCCTTGACGAGATGAAACCGTTCTTCACCGAGCAGTTCGCCAACCCCATGACCTACATGCACTCATCTGTGGGTGATGTGGCGCACACAGCGGTCGAGGAAGCCCGCGTGCGCGTCGCGTCCCTGATCGGTTCGCAGCCCGAGCAGGTCATGTTCACGAGCGGCGGGACGGAGTCGGACAACTGGGTGCTCAAGGGAACGTTGGAAAGGGCTTCACGGGAGCGGCTGCACAAGCCCGGGCACTTGGTGACGGCGGAGTTTGAGCACCACGCCATCCTACACAGCTCGTTGGCGCTGCAGCGTCAGGGGTATGAGGTCACGTTCGTGAAGGTCGGGCACAGCGGCATCGTGGACCCTGACGACGTGCGGCGCGCCATGCGTCCGACAACCGCGCTGGTATCCATCATGCACGCCAACAACGAGATTGGGACGGTCCAGCCCATCGCCGACATCGCGCGCGTAGCTCATGAACACGGAGCCCTCATGCACACGGACGCCGTCCAGACGATTGCGCATATCCCTGTGGACGTGGACACGCTGGGAGTCGATTTCCTGAGCGTCTCTGCTCACAAGTTCAACGGGCCGAAGGGCGTGGGCATCCTGTTCGTTCGCGACCAGGCAGCTCTGTATCCGTTCATCGACGGAGGCGGACAGGAGTGGGGATTGCGTGGGTCAACCCACAATGTCCCTGGCATCGTCGGTCTTGGCAAGGCGGCGCAGCTGGGCAAGGAGCGGCTGCCGGGGGAACTCGAACGTCTCACGATGCTGCGGGACATGCTGCTGAGCAAGCTTTCGGCGCAGATCGACGGAATCGTCGTGAACGGTGACATGA
>JAPLGL010000043.1 GCA_026390155.1 Caldisericota bacterium | reverse complement strand
AGCCCGACGCCGTGCTGATCGAATGTCACATCGTTTACGAGGAGCCTTACGGCTGCTGCGCTTTCCAGCTCCAGGCTTTCCACCGCGAGGCCGCGCAGCCCGGCGATGTCCAGCGTGCGCACAAGACTCTTTGCAGCTGGGATCGATCCGGGAGCCATGCTCAGCTCCTTGACCCCGAGACCGAGCAGGATTGGCATTGCCACGGGGTCACCGGCCAGTTCTCCGCAGACCCCGACCCATTTGCCCGCTTCGTCGGCGCCGCGTATGGTCCGGTCTATCAGCCGAAGCACCGCCGGATGCAAGGCGTCCTGCAGGTAGGCGACATCGGCATTACCCCGTTCCGCAGCCATCGTGTACTGCGTCAGGTCATTTGTGCCGATGCTGAAAAAATCCACCTCGTGGGCGAATACCGGAGCAAGAAGGGCTGCCGACGGTATTTCCACCATGATGCCAACATCGACCTTCGGAGCGATCAGAATTCCACGCTGCAGTACTTCTTCACGCGCTTCTTCCAGGAGGGCCCGTGCTCGGCGCAGCTCCGCAATGTCTGCAACCATCGGGAACATAATCTTGATGTTGTGGCCAGCAGACGCCCGAAGGATTGCCCTCAATTCAGCCTTGAAAAAATCCGGCTGATCCAGACAGAGACGCAGTGCTCGCTTTCCCAGAAATGGGTTCTGTTCTTCCTTCTGCGGCAGATAGGCCAGTGGTTTGTCGCCACCAACGTCCAGAGTCCTGACGACAAGTGGACGGTCTCCCATGACTTCAGCAATTTCCTGGTAGACTGCAGCCTGCTCATCCTCTTGTGGCGTGTCGGACCGGTTCAGAAAGAGAAATTCCGACCGCAGAAGCCCGACGCCGTCGGCTCCCGAGTCCAACGCTGCCCGCGCGTCCTTTGCAGAGCCGATATTGGCCACGATCTCCACTGCCATGCCATCTTTGCTGATGGCAGGCGCACGGCTCGTTTGCCGGGCCAGGGCCTGCCGGCTGCGCCATTCCGCGATCTTTTCCTGGTATGCTGCGGAAACCTGCGCAGACGGAGAAGTCCACACCTGCCCTGTTGATCCGTCCACGATAAGAGGCGTCCCTTCGGCGGTCTTGCCAAGGATTTCACCACAGCCAAGCACTGCTGGAATGCCCAGGGTCCGCGCAAGGATGGCGCTGTGCGACGTCGGACCACCCTTTTCCGTGCAGACGCCGAGGACCATTGCACGGTCGAGCCTCGCCGTGTCGGAGGGCGACAAATCTGCCGCAATGAGAATCCCGGGGGCCGCAATGTCCAGTGTGGCTGCTCCCCCGCTCAGCTGGACGAGAACTTGCCTGCCGATATCCGCCACGTCGGCGGCGCGAGCGCGCATGTAGTCATCTTCGATCTTGCCAAACTCGACCAGCGCATCTCGAATCACTTCGCTCCAAGCCCATCCAGCATTCTTGTGTCCGTCAACAATGGCAAGTTGAACCCTTGTCAGGAGATCAGGGTCCTTCAGAAACATGAGGTGGGCATCAAGAATCGCCGCATCGTATGTTGTCGCAGATTTCGATATTTGCGTGCGCAGTTGCTCGGTCGAGGCCCGCACGGCTCCCAGCGCCTTCGACAAGTGTTGCCATTCCGCCTCCGGGTCATCGACCGTACGTTGGTCGATTTCCGGTTCAGCCAGCTTCAGGACAATCGCCGGACCTGAGGCGTAGCCTGGCGAGGCGGGAATGCCAAGAAGGCCTCCATCAAACGTTGTGCTGCTGCTTCTAGCCGTGACCTCCGGGGCCGCAGGCACCGACGTTTCTTCGCCTTCGCCAAAGTCCTTCTCGGCTGCCTGTTTCAGCGCATCGATGGCGGCGGACGCATCTGGTCCGTCGGCCCACACGTGAATGGTCTCGCCACGCCGCAACCCCATACTGGCAACGGCATTGATGCTCTTTCCATTAGATCGTTTTGCCTCATTGCCCGTTCGCGCAACCTGCACACTCGATGCGAAGCGTCCGGCTGTCTGTACAAAGGTCGCCGCCGGCCTTGCATGAAGCCCGAGCTTGTTCCGTATTTCGATCAGCGCATCGACAGTGGCACCTTCCGCGACCTCTGAGCTCGGCTGTTCCTGGGTTGCACCGATCTCCTCGGGCACTGACAGCTGAGCAACCTTGTTGCCAAGTGAGCCGACTGCTTCTGCCCGCACCTGCTCAAGAGTCCCTCCAAGGCTTGCCTGCACCGCTGCAGAAACCGCACCTTCGACAATGGGCGCAGAACTCAGCATGAACTTGGCCTTTCTGTCCGGGGGCAGGAACTCGAGGGCCATCTCCGCGCTCAGGACCGCGCTGCCCATATCCATCAGCACGAGCACGCCATCCTCGCTATATGCCTGCTCCATCGCCTTCGCTATCTCCTCGGCGTTGGTTCCAAGTGGAGAGTTCTCGTCGCCGGTGCCGGCGGCTGTCGCGATAACGAGTGGAGACTGCTGCGTCATGAGCCGTGCCAGTTCAGCAGCTCCCTTTGCAAGAGAAGGGCTGTGGGAAACAAGTACCAGGTTGACCATGGCTTCACCTCTGATCACATCATTGGAATGCAATACGTGTTCTGTTCCGACTATAACGAACATGACGAGAATGTCCACTCTCAAGCCAGGCAACACCCACAGTGCAGGGCAAGTCGTTGGACCTGGCGGACGAGTCGTTGCAGTTTCTTGACTTTCTGCAGCAATGTCCTGATAGTATGAGTCAGCAATGCAGATGGAAACACCCGGAGGTGAGATCATCAAACGCATAGCTGTGCTTGAGGACGAGGATGACATCCGGGAGCTGATCGGCCTGTACCTGAAGAGAGATTCCATGGATCCGATCCTGTTCGCGTCCCCGGTTACGTTCCTTGCGTGGCTCGATACACAAAAAACGTCACCGGACCTCCTGATCCTCGACCTCATGATGCCGGAGCTTTCCGGCGTCGACGTCCTCAAAGCGGTACGCAAGCACCCGTCGTGTGACAACATGCCCATCGTCGTTTGCAGTGCCCGGGCTGCTGAGAGCGACGTCATCCTCACGCTGGGGCTGGGAGCGGACACCTATGTCCGCAAGCCGTTCAACCCCCACGAGCTTGTCGCTCAGGTGAGCGCCATGTTGCGTCGTGCGCAGGCAGGTCCTGCCGTGTCGCGGCTCACGACAATGACCGCCGGATCGATCTCTGTCGACCTGACACGCAAGAGCGCCAGCGTGGACGGAAAGCCGATCGACCTGACGCCTGCTGAATACCATATTCTGACGATGCTGGTCGAGCGGAAGGGCTCCGTCGTCTCGCGCGAAGACCTCTTGCGAGCCACCGGCGAGACCGATGCCCTGGAGCGCGTCGTCGACGTCCACATCACCAGCATCCGCCGCAAACTGAGCTATGCAGCCCATCTGCTGCGCACGTCGCGCAGTTTCGGGTACTACATCGAGGAGGATGTGTGATCAGGAGTCGACCGTACGCCCTCCACGTGCTGAGTGCTATCCTGATCGTCGCCGGCCTCGTGCTTGCGACTGCGCTGGTCACCATGGCTGTGTCCGTGCATTACCAGGCAAACCTGGACGAGACCAGCCGACTCGAGGCTTCCGCTCTGCTGTTGTCCAACAGGTATCTCGCTGCCGTCCATGCCGGCAGTCCAGCTGCCCCATTGGTCCAGGGGGACCTTCCTGCCGGACTTCGTCTGACCATCCTGGATGCCGGCGGTTCGGCCGTCGCCGATTCGAAGTTCGACCCGGGCTCGGTCGCGCGCCGCATCGCCGATCCCGAAGTAAAACAGGCCGCTGCAGCTGGTGTAGGTGTCGCCGTGTCTTATCGCATCGAATCGGGACAGCGCGAACGCACTGTCTGTGTTGCGATAAGGGACTCGGGCCTGCTCATCGGCTTTGGCGCTGCAAGTTCACTGGTTGGCCTGATCTGGCAGT
>JAPLGL010000125.1 GCA_026390155.1 Caldisericota bacterium | reverse complement strand
CGGGTCCGAATCCCGTCTTCCGCTCCATTTTATTGTTCTGGCCAGTTGGCTAGTATTGTGCCGGCGTAGCTCAGTTGGTAGAGCAGCTGATCCGTAATCAGCAGGTCGTCTGTTCAAATCAGATCGCCGGCTCCACTGTTTCTTGCTCCTGCTCTCGACAGCCAGTGCTGGAGGAACCTTACGTGTGAGCACTCCTTCGCAAGCGGTCATCCCCTTTCCCCTCATCCTCGTCCCCATCCTTTCACTCGTCGGGCTTCTGTTCGTAGCTGTTCTGGCGAGATCCATCATACGGCATCCCCTCGATAACGAAGCGATCCTCGCAATAACTCTCACCATCCATCGTGGTGCCACGACATTCCTGGCCCGCGAATACGCCATATTATTCCCAATCCTGGCGATTGTAGGCATTCTTCTTGCTATGGGAAACGGACTTGTGGCAGGTGCTTCCTTCCTTGCCGGTGGCGGTTTCTCCGTGCTGGCTGGTTATGTAGGAATGCAAATAGCCACGATGGCCAATGGCCGCACAACTCTCGAGGCCAGGCGGTCACTTGGAGCAGCTCTCAACATGGCGTTTTCCGGCGGTTCTGTCATGGGCATCGTCGTAAGTAGTCTCGGCGTCGCGGGGTCCTTCTTTTCGATGTTTGGCACGCTGTCCATCCTTCACAGTCCAGAGAAGGCGCTTGTCGCCGCAACTGGATACTCCATGGGAGCATCTCTCGTCGCACTGTTTGCACGCGTTGGCGGAGGCATCTACACCAAGGCGGCCGACGTGGGTGCGGACCTTGTCGGCAAGCTCGAGGCCGGCATCCCGGAAGACGATCCCCGCAATCCCGCCTCCATAGCCGACAACGTCGGCGACAACGTCGGCGATGTTGCAGGCATGGGTGCCGATCTCTACGAGTCATACGTTGGGGCGATTCTGGCGGCTGACATCCTGGGATATTGGTTCGCCCGTCAGCATGAACTTGCTGATGCGCTCCTCCCGGTACGCTATGTCTACTATGTCGTTGCGGCCGGCTTGATGTTTTCGCTGATGGCAGTGCTTCTGGTGAAAGTCCTGTCCAGAAGTGACCGGTTCTCACCCGAGTCTCTGCTGCGCTATGGCTCCATTGGAGCTGCTGTTGCACTTGTGGCAGCCTCCGTTCCCCTGTCTCTCGGGCTATTTGGCGACATGAAAGCCGCAAGTGCCGTCACCGTGGGCGTTGTGTCGGGCGTCCTGATCGGCCTCGCTTCAGAGTACTTCACCTCGTCGCGACCTGTCGCACAGATTGCCCTGGCATCAAAGAGTGGTGCAGCGACCAACATCCTCAGCGGAATGTCCGCTGGAATGCGCAGTGTCGTTGTTCCGATCGTAGTCATTTCTGCTGCCCTGCTCTTGGCATACGCCGGCCTCGGGATGTATGGCATTGCGCTGGCGGGCGTTGGGATGCTTGGAACCCTCGGCATATCACTTTCAGTGGATGCTTACGGCCCGATTGCCGACAACGCGGGAGGAATTGCAGAACTGACGGGACAGCTTCCCATTGTCCGAGAACGGACGGATCAGCTCGATTCGCTGGGCAACACGACAGCGGCGATGGGGAAGGGCTTTGCAGTCGGTTCCGCAGCTCTCACGTCCCTGGCGTTGTTCAGCAGTTTCGCCCAGGCCGTTCACTTGCCGACGCTCGACGTTCTTGATCCACGCGTGGTTGCGGGCATGTTCATTGGCTCGGGCCTGCCATTCTGGTTCTCAGCAATGCTCATCGAGGCCGTTGGCTCTACCGCAATGCTCATGGTCGCCGAAGTCCGCAGGCAGTTCCGTGAGATACCGGGTCTTCTCCAGGGACTTGCGCCATCAGATCCAAACGCGTGCATAGCAATCAGCACGCGAGGCGCTCTCAAGTACATGGTGCCGCCAGCCCTCGTGGGCATCGCGGCACCCTTCGCCACATATTTTGTGCTGGGCAAGGAAGCTGTCGGCGGCCTTCTGCTCGGTGCCACGGTGACCGGCACACTGCTTGGACTCTATATGGCAAATGCCGGCGGGGCCTGGGACAATGCGAAGAAGCTCATCGAGCGATCACTCGGTGGAAAGGGCAGTTCTGAGCACCAGGCAAGCGTCGTCGGCGATACCGTCGGCGACCCCCTCAAAGACACAGCGGGCCCGTCGCTGAACATCCTCATTAAACTCATATCGGTGGTCTCGCTCAGCTTCCTGCCGCTGTTCATCAAGTAGACAGACGAGTTTGCCGAAATCGGCGCATTCCTTCAGTGTTTGCGTCTTGCGCTGGGGCTCCAAATGCGTACTCTTTGAGTATGCAGATGAACGAATCTGGACTCTCAGGTGAAGGAACGTGCCAATGAAAACAGAAACCAAGGGCGTGACGGGCTCTGAACGCTCGACAAAAGTCCGCAAGACGCTTCTCATTACTGTTGTCTCCATTGTGGTCATTGTGGTCTGTTTTGCCGGCTACAGCGTTCTCTCTCTCTACAGTTCTCTCCGCTCGATCAACCCCAATGCGAGCAGCACTGGATCGGCTCTGAATTTTCGGGAACGAATCAATATTCTGGTTATGGGGGTCGACTCACGCGACAAGAACGACCCAGGCCGTTCAGACAGCATCATGCTCATCGGTCTCGATCCGGTCTCCCGCACCATGTCGGTCATGTCGATCCCCAGGGATTCTCGGGTCAACATCCCAGGACACGGCTATGACAAGATCAATGCCACTACAAACCCCGACTATTTCTCTGATGGCGGAGTCCAGCTTCTCGAGAAGACCGTCGAGGCGATGATCCCCAGCATAAAGATCAACTATTACGCCAAGGCCAACTTCGCCGGGTTCGAGCAAATCATCGACGCCCTGGGTGGTGTGACCATCAATGTTGAGAAGGCCATGTACTACAAGGCCGAGGACACGCTCATCGACCTGAAACCGGGAGTACAGCATATGGACGGGAAGACAGCGCTCGAATATGCTCGCTTCCGCCACGATGCCGTCGGAGACTTCGGTTCATGGGGCGGCGAAGAGTATGGTCGCGTGGTGCGGCAGAAAGCGCTCCTCAAGGCTGTTGTCGCCCAGACGACCGCGCTGCGAAACGTCTGGAAATTGCCACCTGTTATCCGTGCTATCGAAAATGCCGTTGTAACCGATCTTCTCCCTAACGACATGCTTCGCATTGCCCTCGCGTTCAAGAACACAACTGACAAGGAAGTAACGACAGTGCCGTTCCCTGGAGAACCCGGTGACATTGCGGGAGGATCCTACGTCATCCCGGACCTGGAAGCGCTGCGCACGAAGATTGCTCCGCTGTTCAGTCCGGTACTCCCACCCAACTAGGAGTTCAGACGAACAGAGTGTCAGCCTGGCGTTCGAAACAGCCGCGCGTCGGTCCTTCATGAGCATCATCGCTATTGTCATCACGCTGGACCGCCCTGAAACGGCATCGCGCTGTCTGACGTCGATCCTGCACGGCGTCCAGCGCCCCAGCCGCATTGTCGTTGTAGACAATGGCTCTGCCGTCCCATACGCGCCACCGCAGGAGTATTGGCAATTTGTTGAGATTGTTCGGCTGGACCGCAACAGCGGGCCGGCTGGAGGAGCAGCGTCGGGCCAGAAGAAGGCGCTTGAACTCAAGGCTGACTGGATATGGATGGTGGACGACGATGCCATTGTTGACCCAGACGCTCTGGCGACTTTGATAAGAAGTGCCGAGGTGCATGATGCGCGAACCTACTTCCGCTCCGTATGCTACAACGTGGTAGACCCGGAACTCCCGTTCTTCAACTCGTTCCTGTACAGTCGCAGGACTGGAATGCTCAAGCCGGTGCCCCGGGAACGCTATAAGGATCCCGAATTCTCCTTTGACGCCTGTGCGATGGCGGGCCTGTTTGTTCCTTCTTCCCTGCTCCTCGAAGTGGGCCTCTTCGACGCGTCCCTGTTTGGATGGTACGACGACACAGAATTCACTCTGAGAGCGACGATGGCTGGATTCCATGGCTATGCCCTCCCCGCGAGCCGCTTGCTGCACCCGTCAGCCAACCGCAGACAATTGCGCTTCTTCGGAAGGTCCCTTGCTGTCCTCATCGACCAGCCGTGGCGCCTCTACTACGGTACACGCAACTGTGTCCTGACACAGCGCAGGCTCCTCGGAAAGACCCGCTTTCTGACTCTGTTTCTTCCAGTCTTCTCAGTTCGACGTTTCATTCTAATCGTGCTTCTCTACAATAATCGTCGTGCGTCTCTCCACAGTTTCGTGAGGGGCGTCTCAGATGGGCTCCGAGGTCGAAAGGGAGAACTCACACAAGGGGGTCGTACCACATGAGAAACAGATGGATTGTTGGAGTTGTTCTTGCGCTCGTCATCGTCGCGGGTGTTGCCGCAGCCTACAAGCTTACGCGTCCCTCCACTGGAGAAAAGGGCCTCAGCGGCAAGCGCATAGAGGCCACATTCCTCGCTTATGGAATCCAGCCTGAGACGGCCGCGGAGATCGAGACAGGGTCCCCTATCTATGACGAGACTGGCAAGAAGTGCTTTCTGATTACAGAGATCACCATACGACCAGCTCAGATGGACGCGATTGACAGCAAAGGAGAGTTGCGCGTCGTGGGGCACCCGATCCTGAAAGATGTCGTTATCACTGCAGAGTCCGTTGACCGAAAGGTTGCCTGGGCATATATGTACGCGCGCGACAAGATCCTTGCTGGAGCGAACGTCGCCATTTATGGGGACAACTGGAAGGTCTGGACTCGTATCCTGACGGTGCACGATCTCCCATAGAGACGGGATGAACTTCAACTCAACCAGGAGACGCTGGGCAGCGAGATACTTTCTCCTGCTGGTCGCCTACTATCCTTTTGTCAACTGGGCGATACGGAAGACCAATCTGCCCCTTGCCAATCTCTGGGAGGAGATTATGCTCCTGGTCTTCCTTGCATTTGCCGTCGGCACAAGTTATCGGAAGATCGGGCGCCTCGTCGCTTCACCTGTCGTTCTGACGGGTCTGCTGTTTGCCGCTGCCACGCTGCTGGGGTACGCAGCGAACACATACTACATTGGCGCCTATGTCCATGAAGCCCGCCTGGCATTTGAACCATTTATTGCCTTCGTCATTCTGTGGCTCCTCGTCGACGGGGATGCCGCCGGTCTTCTCAGAGAGTTGGTTCCGCACCTTGTGCTGAGTGCCACTCTGATAGCATTGGTCGGTGTCTATCAGTATGTCCGGAAAGTGCCGGTACCGGCCCAGTGGCTTGACAAGGACACGGAAAGCGGGATCATCAGCACCCGGGCATTCTCCCTCTTCGGCAGCCCAAATGTCCTTGCAGCCTATCTCGAAACCATCATTCCGTTCGGCGTTTACTTGGCCGTTGTTCGGAAGACGTGGTACGTGCGGGTCATCGCGGTGGGATGCGTCGTGGTCATGGGAACTGGATTCCTGCTCACGCTGACGCGAGCAGCCTGGTTGTCGGCTGCGGGGTCGTTCTTCATCGGGCTTCTTATCCTGAACCCCGCGATTGCAGCGGGTTTTGCGGCTGCCGGCGCTGGCATTCTCATCGTCGTCCCGACATTCCGGCTCCGCATGACCAACTTGCTCAGTTCGACCTATGTCGACAAGAGCAACAACCTTGGTCGCCTGTTCCGCTGGAGGCAGGCGTTTGTTAATCTCGGTGTTCATCCACTTCTTGGAAGCGGCCTGGGCACCTTTGGAGGTTCCGGTGCTCAGAAATTTGGCTACTTCACTGGTATCTCCATGGATTCCGTATGGATTCGCACTCTCGCCGAAACGGGCTTTGTAGGCTTCGCTCTGTATGTGTCATGGTTGTCGAGCGCCTTCGCCTGCGTCGCCACACGCTTCTTCCGCTCGAAGGACAGGCTCTGGCTGTTCGCATCCGTAGGCATTCTTGCCCTTCTGGTCAACCTGTTCACCGACAACCTTCTCGACTCGTGGGCAATAGCTCTTCTCATGTGGAGTCTTTTCGCCCTGGGCGCTGTCTCCGAGGGAGGCGAATGAAAGCGCTTGTCCTCAGCACCAACAACTATCGCTCGTTCCCAAGCCGAAAGCAGCGCTTTGCCGGGCGACTGGCCGAACGAGGCTATGACGTTCTCTATGTCGAAGCTCCGGTGACCTGGCTGGCAGCAGCACGCCCAAAGCAATGGCCAAAGTTGACTGCTTGGCGTTCCGGCGCGCACAAGCGGGGGGACCACCTGTGGACCGCGTCGCCAACGCCATGGCTTCCGTACTTCAAGAAGTATGAGGGTGTGGCAGACCATGACTCGCTCACCTACTACAACTTCCTCCGGAGTCTCGCTGGTGATTGGACGCGCGACGTCGGCGTTGTCCTGACCTATCTGCCATTCGTTCCGAGAGCCCTTCAACTGCTTGGTGTTCCGGTCGTGTATGACTGCGTCGACGACCACAGTGCCTATCCCGGGTTAATCGACAAGCCTACCGTCGATGTCCTGGAGTCCCGAACTTCCGACATCGCATCGGCCGTGATCGTCACCAATGAGACCATTGCTGCCAAGTTTTCGTCGCACCAGGACAAGCTCAGCCTGATCCAGAACGGTGTGGACCACGGACTGTTTGCCACGCCTGCCATGGCCTGGCTTGATACGCTGACAGCTCTGCCAAGACAGCGTAAACTCCTTTACGTCGGGGCAATGCACGAGTGGTTCGATGCACGGGTCGTCGGCGCTGTGGCAGCTGCCTATCCAGACTGGAAGATCGACTGCTTCGGCGATGCCCTGCCGGCCGTGCGCAGGGAACTGGCCGTCCACGCGAATGTTGTCTTGAAGGGAACCCTCTCTCAGAACTCGATCGCGCAGGTGGCTCCCCAGTACGACGCCGCGCTGATCCCCTTCAGTCAATCTCCGCTGACCGCAGGCGTCGATCCACTGAAGTTCTATGAATATGCTGCGGCTGGACTGCCCGTGGTGTCTTCGACGATCCATGCCCTGGGGGCCTTCGGCGAAGACATGGTCCGACTCGCATCCACCCCTCAGGAGTTTGTCTCGGCAGTGCAAGAAGCCGTCGATACCGACTCGCTCGAACTTCGGCGCTACCGCGTGCAGTCGTCGCAACGTTTTGACTGGTCGTTCCGGATCACCGAATTCGACCGCGTGCTTGACACGTTAGCACATCCCCAGTCCTGAATATGGAGGAGAAAATGGAGAATGAGCTTGCAGTTATCGGGCTTGGGTATGTTGGCCTTCCATTGGCACTCACCTATGCGCTCGATGGATTTAGTGTGTCGGGGGTCGATATCGACCTGCAGCGCATCGAGTCAATCAGGACGTCTTCTCTGGGCATGCGGGAGGACTTCGACGGCGTACCAGTCAACGACGTCCTTCGAACGTGCCTCGCAAATGGCAGTCTGAGCGTCACCAGCAAGTTCGACGAGCTTCCGAAAGACGTTGCGACCTTCATTATCACGGTCGGCATCCCCATCGACAAGGCTTGGGCCCTGGACATGAGCATGCTGCAGGGAGCCTGTGCGGGACTCGGAATGCTTCTCAAGAGAGGCGATCTCGTCATCTGTCGATCCACGGTGCCTGTGGGTACGACTCGGGGCTTGGTGCGCTCGACATTGGAGCGCGCAAGCGGACTCGTGGCAGGAAAGGATTTCGACCTCGCCTATTCTTCGGAGCGGATTGCCGAGGGGCACGCCTATGATGAGTTCCGCAACATGCCGCTTGTGGTCGGTGGCATCAACACCAGGAGTCTCGACCGCGCGACCGAGGTGCTCGGAGCCGTCAATCGTGAACCTGTCTTCAAAGCTTCCTCCATCGAACTCGTGGAAGCGGCCAAGATGTTTGAGAACGCTCAGCGGGACGTCAACATTGCGGTCGCTGACCAGCTGGCACGTTTTGCGAATCGTTTCGGGATTCCCACATGGGAACTGGTTGAGGCCTGCAATACTCACTCGAGAGTCAAGATTCTTATGCCTGGGATTGGTGTCGGGGGGCATTGCATCCCGTACGCCTCGCCGTATCTGTTCGGTTCGCTCTCCGACCAGGATGAATGCGTTGACCTGCTGCCGACCTTCCTCTCTGCACGCCAGGCGAACGCCGCTCAGCCGGGTTACATCGCCGGACGCATGTCCAGGAAGATGGGCGGACTCACAGGCAAGCATGTCTTGTTTGTTGGCATCGCCATGAAGGACTATTCGGACGATGTGAGCGTCAGTCCAGCTGTCGATCTTGCCACGGCGCTTGCCAAGGCGGGGGCCGAAGTGCATGTCCTGGACAGCATCGCTGAGACACCCAAGGAATTCCAATGCGAGAAGGACATTGATGCAGGCTCGTTGTGGGCGGATGCACTCGTCCTGCCCATACGACAGGCGAATGTAGACTATGACCATCTGAAAAGTGTCGCTCTGGCTGCAGCCGGCCGCCTGACTCTGTGTGACTTCAGAGGAGTGTTTGAACATGACGCCGACGTCCTCGAGCAGCCCTGGTACGTTCGTCTCTAAAACACAGACGGCTCTTTCGGACAATGGCTGACCGAATTCATGTCGCCGGCATTCCGGTCGACAATCTGGACATGGACGAGGCTCTCGCTATTGTCGAAGACTTCGTCACGTCCGGGACCCCGCACATGGGTGTGGCTATCAATCCTGAGAAAGTCATCAAAGCCAAACAGGACAGAGCCCTGGAGCGGGTCCTCCGCCACAGCGACCTGAATTTCTGCGATGGTATCGGAATCATCTGGGCTTCCAGGGTGTTCTACCACGAACGCATCAAGTCCCGGATCACCGGTGTCGACCTGTTCTTGCGCCTGCTCGAAACTGCAAATGCTCGTGGATGGCGTCTCTTTCTTCTTGGATCACGCCCGGAAGTCCTCTCCAGAGCCGTGGCAATTGTGAAGGAGAGATATCCGGGTCTCGCAGTAGCCGGTTCGCGCGACGGATACTTCACTCCAGCGGAAGAACCCGGTTTGGTGGCAGAGATCGCTGCCGCCAGGGCCGATATCATGTTTGTTGGCATGGGCAGCCCCAAGCAGGAGAAGTTCTTGGCGGGGAACCTCTTGGCGATGGGCGTATCGTTCGCCATGGGCGTGGGAGGAAGCTACAACGTCCTGTCGGGTGAGTTCAAGCGTGCACCTGACCGCGTTCAGAGACTTGGCCTTGAGTGGCTGTACCGTTTTGTGCTTGATCCAAAGCGGCTGCCCCGGATCCTCTCCCTTCCGCGGTTTGTCGGCATTGTTCTGCGATCTCCCAGAGAACACGTAGACGACATCGACTTCTTTGGCATTTCGATCAGCAACAGGGATGTCGACGAGCTTCTCGAGATGGCCGACGGTTTCGTGAAAAGCGCCCTGCCTCATCTTATCGTAACACTCAATGGTGAAATGGCTGCCCGTGCATTCAGAGACGCCGAGTTTCTCGAGATTGTCCAGCAGGCGGACATGGTCGTTGCTGACGGGGTGGGCATCGTGTGGGGAGCACGCATGCTGGGTCCCCGTATCGAGAACCGCATCCCTGGGATCGAGTTTTCGGGTTCCCTGCTGGCACTCGCAGAACTCAGGGGCTATCGCGCGTACTTCCTCGGTGCAAAGCCGGAAATCGTCGAACGGGCCGCATCGAACGTGATCGCCCGCTATCCAGGTCTCCACCTTGTTGGTTTCCATTCCGGCTACTTCGGTGCAGCAGAAGAAGAGCGCGTGGTCCAGGAAATCCGGGGGGCACACATCGATATCCTGCTGGTCGGCATGGGCGGCGGAGCACAGGAGAAGTGGATCTGGCGTCACCGCGACATAGGCATCCCGATTGCCATTGGCGTAGGCGGCACATTCGACGTCTGGAGCGGACTTGTCCGCCGAGCACCACGATTCGTCCAGAAAACCGGCACCGAGTGGCTATACAGACTCGTCGTCCAGCCGAGCCGCGTGCGGCGCGTAGGAAGTATTTTCTATTTCATGTTCCGCGTGCTTGCGCATCGTCGGACCGTATCCAGGGCCTAGATGACTCGAATCCTTGTCCTGGGCTACTATGGATTTGGGAATTTTGGCGACGAGCTCATTCTCTCTGCTGTGCAGGATGAACTGACGAATATCAACTGTGAAGCGGTTTTTGCGGTGAATGAACCAGCTCAGTATTCCAGCCCCATCTGCCCTCGACACACCTTCGTCGATCGACATGACATTGCAGCCATGAGAAAAGCTCTCGGGACATGTGACCATGTGATGCTGGGTGGCGGGGGTCTCATCCAGGACATCACCAGCTCTCGAAGCAGCATGTATTATCTCGGTATTCCTCTGCTGGGCGCACTCCGCAAGAGAGGAATCTTGTCATATGCACAAGGTATCGGTCCAATCAGAGGGTCATGGACCCGTCAACTGGTGAGGACCGTCTTTTGTCGCATGGTCCTCATTGATGTGCGCGACGACGCCTCAAGAGACCTTCTTCGCGATTGTGGACTTCGAAGGCAAGAGATCTTCGTGTCGTCGGATGTCGGGCTTTCCTATCTGGTTGCCCGATACTTCAAACGTGTCGCGGCTTCTCATCGGGATCCCCGGATCGTTGCCTGTGTCAATCAACGGTTCGGTTGGACCGCTGAAGCGACGGCCTCGTTTCTGGACTGCCTGGCATCTCATTCATCTGCCGAGCTGGACCTTGTTGTGCTGTTTCCATCGGCAGATCTGGCATTCACACACGCTGTCCGGGACCGCTTGCTCAGGCCGTCGAATCTCATTGTCTCTCCTCAACCACCAATGCTTCTCGACCTCTGCAGATTGGCCACGCTGACGGTTGCAGGCCGCTACCATATGGCGGCCGCCGGATTGGCGGCACGGTCTCCCCTCGTAGCGCTCGCCTACGACCCCAAGGTGTCGCAGTTGGCCGACTGGTGCGGCTTTCCTGCCATCCAGCCTGGAAACTCACCGCAGCGGGCTGCCGGGCGCGTTCTGGCCGCAGGCATTTCGTCCGTGACTGACGAGCCCATCGTGCGCATCGGTCAGACAAGAATGGAGCGGATTGCCCGGCTCAAGGCCGCTCTTGAAGGTCCGAACAAGTGACCATTCTCTCGGTCCTGCACCAGGTCTTCGCCGACAAGGCATGTTTTCTGTGTGGCGAGCAGTCGGACTACCCTGTTTGTCCTGGCTGTGCCTCTTCATTTAGGACATGCGAGCCGGGGTGGAGCGATCGGCGTCTCACCGCCGGTCCGGCGTCGGGCTTCTCTGCATACTGGTACGAAGGAACGATGCGACAGGCGATATTGCAGATGAAGGTGCAAGGCGAGTACCAGTTGGCCGGACAACTTGCCGACATGCTGGCCAATCTGGCAAGAAGCCTTTTACTGGGAGACAGGCCGATTTTTGTCCCCGTTCCACGGTTCGGTGTGCGGCAGCAAGGTGACCCTCGTCACTTTCCCCAAGTGGCATGCGGAACGCTTTCCGCGAGCTGCAACGGCGACTCTGGCATCGGCCTTCTGCTCAAGACCCGTCGGACGCCTCTCCAGACAAAGTTGTCGGACACTCGGCGGCTGAAGAATGTCGATGGAGCCTTCGAACTCTCGCCTGGCGCGCCAGGCAAGCTTCACGACAGGACGGTCATCATCGTCGACGACGTCCTGACGACGGGAGCCACCATCTGTGCCGCCACAGGCGTCATCCTGCAAGCACGTCCGCATCAATGTCTCTACTTGACCCTCGCTCGTAGTCGGGCTACAATAGCATCAGGCTTGTGAAGGCAAGAGCCTAATATTATGCAAAGGGAGGCACACATGAACGTAGAACATAAGTCCAAGACGCTTGAGATCCCTCCGCGCATTCTTGCCTATCTGAACGAGAAGGTTAGCCGGTTTGACAAGTTCTTCCGCAAGGAACCCACGCTTGGTGCCAATCTGAACCTCCTGCGAGGTAAATATACA
>JAPLGL010000074.1 GCA_026390155.1 Caldisericota bacterium | reverse complement strand
GCTGATGGATGGCTTTCTGGACTTCACCAAAGTGCGTGCGCAGACGTTCTTCGAGGTTGGCAAGGTCGTTCACACGGACATGACTCATCCGTACAGTGCGGCCGTCACGGACGTACTCGGGACGGAGATGACTGCCATGGGGCTATCACTGCACACAGGCGAAGTGTACGTGGCTGCTGAAGGTCCACGCTTCGAATCGCCACAGGAAGTTCGGATGTATGCGGCTATGGGTGGATCCGTGGTCGGGATGACAGGGGTGCCCGAAGTGACGCTTGCCAGGGAAGCGGGCCTCGAATATCAGACGATCGCCATCGTTACGAACTACGCAGCCGGCATAAGTGCCTCGCTCCTCACGCACAAGGAGGTCCTCGATGCCATGGCTGCGGCATCGGCATCGCTGATTGAAGTTCTGCACCGATCGCTTCGCCGGATTGCCGGGCTTCCAGCCGGTCAACGTGACGATCAGCGTCAGCTCGACTTCCTGCTGAACACATGAGACTGGAGCTGCTGGCTCATACTCCAGATCCGGACGTGCTGTGCGCCTATGCAGCCCATCTCTGCTACAGCACCGAACCCTTCAACGCCGACCGTAGTGCAAGCATTCTGCGCAAGGTCTGTGGCAACGGACACCTGTCCGTTCTGGAGCACGCCAGTTTCACCTTTCTCGTCGAGGGACTGTCGCGTGCAGCTTCTCATCAGTTGGTTCGGCATCGGCTGGCGTCATATTCGCAACAGAGCCTACGGTTCACAAAGGCTCAGCCGGCCTTCGTTTCTCCCCCGGGTCATGACTTCGGGCGTTTCTATGACCAGGCGTACGCGGAATACGAGCGCCTGCTTTCCGAAGGTGTCCACGAGGAAGACGCCCGCTATGTCCTTCCACAGGGTGTTGCGTCGCGCCTTGTAGTTACGATGAATGCCAGGGAGCTGAGGCACTTCTTTGAGCTGCGTTGCTGTTTGAGGGCACAGTTCGAGATTCGGGCTCTGGCGTGGCTTATGCTGGCAAAGGCGAAGGCCGTGGCACCGCTCCTGTTCGAGAATGCCGGCCCGGTATGTCTACAGAGAATGGAGTGCCCGGAACGCTCGTTTCCGTGTCACCTGAAAACGAAAGGACAGGGAGGAGGATCGGCATGACTGGAACAATGCTGGCGCTGGTGAAGGAACATCCGGAGCGTGGGGCGACACTGACGCAGGTGAACATCCCTGGGGTCGCAGAGGACGAAGTGTTGGTCAAGATCGACTATGCCTCCATCTGTGGAACAGATGTCCATATCTACGTATGGAACGAGTGGGCACAGAACCGGATCAGGACTCCACATATCATGGGTCACGAATTCGCTGGACACGTGGTGGAGACAGGCGTGGCTGTGCGGGGATTCAAGGAGGGCGATTTCGTCAGCTCTGAGACACATGTTTACTGCGGACACTGCTATCAGTGCCATACGGGCCACAACGAGGTCTGCCAGAACCTCCAGATTCTGGGAGTGGACCGCGCGGGCGCATTTGCCGAGTACATTGCCGTTCCGGAGCGGGTGCTCTGGAAGAACGACCAGTCGATTCCGGCCGCATGGGCTTCCATACAGGAGCCGATGGGGAATGCACTGGACACGGTCAACTCTGAGCCGGTAGTGGGGAAGACTGTTCTCATTACGGGGGCTGGTCCCATTGGAGTGCTTGCCGTAGGAATTGCCAAAGCCTTCGGTGCGACGCAGCTCTTTGTGAGTGATCTTTCGGACTATCGGCTTGATCTCGCCAAGAGCATGGGTGCAGATATTGTTCTCAATCCTGCGCGTGACGACGTCGAGGCAGTGGTCAGGGAGCAGACTCAGGGTATTGGTGTTGACGTGGTGCTGGAAATGTCTGGCAGTGAGAAAGCGATACACCAGGGTCTCAGGGCGCTGACTCCGGCCGGGCGCATGTCGATGCTTGGCCTTCCTGAGCGTCCGGTGACTATTGATTTGACCAATGAAGTCATCTTCAAGGAAATCCGCATCTATGGCATCACGGGACGCAAGATCTTCTCGACGTGGCAGACTGTATCTAGACTGCTTGCCTCACGTCTTGTGGATCCCAGCCCTGCCATCACCCATCAGTTGAAGTTTGAGGATTGGCAGACGGGCATGGACGCGATGGTGGCCGGGACATGTGGCAAAGTCGTTCTCCAGATTGCAGGGAGGTAGTCGCATGAATGGGAAGTTTCAGGAGACGATGCGAGCCGAGCTAGAGCGGCTCGAGAAGGAAGGACTCAGCCTGCGGATACGAACACTCGACTCCGAACAGGGTCCGGCATGTACGATCGACGGCAAGTACGTTGTGAATCTTGCTGCCAACAACTACCTGGGCATGATTGGTCGCAAGGATGTCAAGGAGGCCGCCAAGAAAGCCATTGACGAGTTCGGGGTGGGGTCTGGCGCCGTCAAGACCATCATTGGCAATACCCGCCTGATTGTCGAAGCTGAAAAGAAGCTGGCAAAGTTCAAAGACGTCGAGGACGTCCTGATGTATCAAGCGGGCCTGACCGCCAATTCTGGTACTATTCCAGCGCTGGTACACGACGGAGACCTTATCTTCAGCGACGAACTGAATCATGCCAGCATTATCGACGGCTGTCGTCTCAGCAGGGCAAAGATCGTGCCCTTCAAACACTGCGACGTTGCCAGTCTCGAAGAGAAGATGAAGGAATACGATAATGAGGCGGGCACGAAGATGGTCATCACCGATGGCGTTTTCAGTATGGACGGAGACATCGCGCCGTTGCCCGATATCGTCGAGGTCACCAAGAGACATGGCGCAGTTACCATGGTTGATGATGCACACGGCGAGGGAGTCCTGGGAGATCACGGGCGCGGTATTGTCAATCATTTCCACCTCGAGGGACAAGTCGATGTCGAGGTAGGGACCTTGTCGAAGGCGTTTGGTGTGGTAGGCGGATATGTCGCGGGCACGCATACGCTTGTCGAGTATCTCAAGAACAAGTCCCGCCCCATCTTGTTCAGCTCGACCATGACGCCAGCCGACGCCGGTGCAATCTTGAAGGTTGTCGACATCTTGACCGAAAGTGATGATCTGGTGCGCAGGCTATGGGAAAACGCAACGTACTTCAAGGCGAGAATGAAGAGCTATGGGTTTGACACCTGGCGAAGTGAGACGCCGATCACTCCTATCATTATTGGCGACAGTCAGCTTGCGAAGAATCTCTCTGTGAAGTTGTTCGAGAAGGGAGTCTTTGCGCAGTCACTCGGCTTCCCCACAGTTCCAACGGGCCTGGCGCGCATCCGTTGCATGTTGTGCTCGGCACACACGAAGGAACAGCTCAACTTCGCAGCCGACATGTTCCACGAGTCGGCTCTTGAGTTGGGCATCCTGAAGACGTAGGCCTCTGATGACCACTCCCGCTGTTCAAGTCATGATTCTGGCCGGAGGGCTTGGCACCCGGATGAAGAGTGCAGTGCCCAAGGTCCTCCACGACATTCTTGGCCATCCTATGCTCTGGTACGTTGTTGAAGCGCTCAAGGACCTCGATGCACAGCCTGTTGTGGTGACACCGGAGGCCAACGATGCATTTCGTGTGGCATTTGGCAGTCGTCTCACCTACGCGGTTCAGCCTGAACAGCGTGGCAGTGGTCACGCCGTCCAGTGTGGCATGGAGCATGTTTTTGCCGAGTATGTCCTCATATGCAGCGGAGACAATCCGGTTCCGACTGCCGAGAACTACCGCGAATTCCTCGACGAGAGCGTCGCCGAACACGCGGAGGCGGCTGTCCTCACCGCACGCCTGGAGGACGCTGGGCAACTGGGGCGCATTGTGCGGACACAGAATGGAGCGTTTGTCGGCATTGTCGAGGCTCGAGACGCTCGTCCCGAACAACTTGGCATACACGAGATCAATTCGGGCATCTATTTGTTCCGTTCGGCTGAGCTTCGGAGATGGCTCGGAGAGATGAAACCGAACAATGCACAGGGTGAGTACTATATCACCGACTGTGTTTCCATGGCCGTACAGGACGGCAGTCGTGTGCATTGCAGTCTGGCTCGGGGAGCATGGGAGATGTCTGGCGTAAACGACCGGGCAGAGCTGATGGTCGCGGCCAGCCTCCTTCAACAACGGAAGCTGGACCATCTGTTCAGGGCGGGCGTTACCGTCGATATGCCAGGAACGGTTCGCATTGATTGGGATGTCGTCGTCGGACGCGATTCCGAGATCCGCCAGGGATCGTGTCTGAAGGGAAGCACCAGGGTGGGCACTTCCAGTGTCATAGGACCAAACACCATTCTTATCGACGCGCAGGTCGGTGACCGGACGACGGTTCTGGCGTCCTTGGTGGAGGGCTCCACGGTCGGTAGCAACTGCGTCGTTGGTCCCTTTGCCTACATCCGTCCCGGGACTGTCATGGACGAGCGATCAAAAGTCGGTGCTTTCTGCGAACTCAAGGCCTCTTCCTTGGGGGCAGGGAGCAAGGTCCCGCATCTGTCGTATATCGGTGACGCTTCCATTGCCGAGAACGTCAACGTTGGAGCTGGTACGATTACCTGCAACTACGACGGATTCACGCGCGTCAAGCACCACACGGTCATCGAGAAGGATGTCTTTATCGGCGCCAACAACAATCTGGTTGCCCCGGTGACGATTCATGAGGGAGCGTACACTGCAACTGGGTCGACAATCACCCATGATGTGCCCCCGGAAGCTCTTGGCATCGCACGAGCTGTTCAAGTTGATAAAGAGGGATGGGTTAGGAGGAAGAAAAATGGACAATGAGTACAATCCGATCAAGATCTTCTCGGGCAATGCGAACAAGCCACTAGCCGAGAAGGTCGCGTCCTATCTCGGTATCCCACTAGGTCAGGCTGAGGTTGGCCGATTCCCTGACGAAGAGATCAAGCTTCGCATCACCGAAAATGTGCGAGGTCTGAACGTCTATGTCATCCAGCCCACCAATGCACCTGCAGAGAATCTGCTTGAGTTGCTGATCCTCCTTGACGCGCTGAAGCGCGCTTCAGCCGAGAGCATAACGGCAATCATCCCATTTTTCGGGTATGCTCGCCAAGATCGGAAAGTTCGCTCGCGAGAGCCTATCAGTGCCAAACTGGTTGCGAATCTCGTGGCAGTGGCTGGTGCAGATCGCGTAGTCGCAATCGACCTCCATGCTGCCCAGATCCAGGGCTTCTTCGATATCCCTGCTGACAACTTGACAGCGATGGTCCAGTTTGCACAGTATATTCAGCGAAAGGAGCTGGAAGATCTTGTGGTCCTGTCTCCCGATGTAGGAGGCGTGGCCAGAGCCAGCACGTTTGCTCAGACCATCCATGCTTCCCAGGCCCTGTTCGTGAAGAAGCGTCTCTCGCCGGACGCAGTCGAGATTCAGTCGTTCATCGGCGACGTACGAGGCAAGAATGTCATTATTGTCGACGATGCAATTCATACGGGCAATACGATGTTGAACGCCTGCAACCGCGCCCTCAGCGAGGGCGCCAAGAGTGTCATTGCCTGCGCGACCCATGCCGTCTTCGCGGGGGAGTCCCTTGGATTGTTCGCCCGGTCGAACTTCAGCGAGGTGATCGTGACAGATACGATGTTCGTCCCTGGACGCGAATATCCCTCGATGTTCACGGTGTTGTCGGTGTCGGAGCTCATTGCCAAGGCCATCTACAGCATCCACAATCATTCATCAGTCTCGGCTCTCTTCCAGCTGTGACAGTCTGAAGGCTGTCTACTTGATTCAGAGCTGATTTGACATATAATTCCAAAGATATGCCGATATCTTATGAGTGAGGAGTTGGTATGCAGAGAGTAGCGATAGATGCCGTTGCCCGTGAAAGCGGCAAGCATGGCAAGTTAAGCGTCCTGCGCAGACAGGGATTCATTCCAGCAGTGGTTTATGGTCACGGAATGACGGCCATGTCCGTTGCCGTTCCTGTGCGAGCATTCGAGCGCATCCGTCGCACGACTGGCGAATCTGCCATTGTCGACCTCCAGTTTGAAGGCGGCAAGACCATGACCACAGTCGTGCACGAGTATCAGATGAATCCGATTCGCGATACCTATACACATGTCGACTTCCTTTCGATTTCTCTTGATGAACCGCTGACCAGCAGGATTCCGATTCGTCCCATTGGAACAGCTGTCGGCCTCAAGGAGGGTGGAGTTCTCGAGCACTCGTTATACGAGCTCGAAGTCGAGGCCCTGCCGCTTGACATTCCCGACTACCTGGAGGTTGACGTTTCCGACCTCGGATTGAAGCATTCCATTCATGTCGCTGACCTGAAGCTTGGCGACAAGATAAGAGTGCTTACGAGCGAGATGGCGACGGTCTTCTCGGT
>JAPLGL010000156.1 GCA_026390155.1 Caldisericota bacterium | reverse complement strand
ACGAACGATTGTACCGCTCACCTTCGCGTCCAGAACGTAGGGCTTGCCGATTTGAGTGCCGGCGTCAGTGGTGACGACGAGGACTTTGTCGAACACGATCGGCGTGCCGGGCTCGCTGGCGATTTTTTCCATCTTGACGGTTTCGCCGAGCTCGACCCGATACTGCCTTCCTGCTGCTTCAATAACAGCGTACATAGACTACCTCCACAAGGAATTGCTCGGTCGAGGTGGCCTTTCGGCGCTTGGGGAACCCGACCAATGCGAAGAAAGTATACGGCGATCGAGGCGCCTGTCAACCGTTCATAGCTTGAAATCCGGGCTCTCCTGAGTAGTATACCATATGTGAAAACGATCATGATCGCGGGGTTGGGCAACCCAGGTTCCGAATACGAGGAGACGCGGCACAACGTGGGCTTCATGGCGCTTGACGCCATCGCACACTCCTTCAAGGTCCACAGGTTCAACCACAACCGACTGGCCAACTGGGCCGTCGTCGATCTGGTGCTCTGTGACGCGCCGGAACCGATCCGTATAGTCCTGGTCAAGCCTCAGACCTTCATGAACAGTTCCGGCGTCGCTATCGCTCCAATGATGAAGGAACGCAACACTCTTCTGGAGAATCTCATCGTCATCCATGACGAAATGGACTTGCCAGTCGGAGCGGTCAGAGTGAGCTTCAACGCCACGGCCGCAGGTCACAATGGGGTTCGATCGATAGCTGACAACTGCGGTGGAAGGGGATTTGTGCGAATGCGCGTCGGCATCGAGAAGCCACGCAGCAAGGACGGAGTCATTGATTTCGTGCTTTCACGATTCTCCAGATCTGAGTGGCCAACCATCATCGATGTCATTGCGCAGTCTCCGGCAGTCGTCCGAACCATCGTCTGTGACGGCTTGACCGCGGCGCAGGCCATGTTCAACCACAAGGTGGCCAGGGACTGATGCAATCTGGTTCCTTTGACCTGCTGCTGCAGCAGGCGCGGGCCAGTGTCCCAGAACTGTTCTCCAGATTCGCGCAGCTTCTGGACCAACCTGGATCCATAACGGTCTCCAGCCCTTCGAGCGGATATCGGCAGCTGCTGTTGACGGCGCTGGTGGTCTCCTGCCCTGGACCCCTGGTCGTCATCTGTCCAAGCATCGATCGTGCGGAAGAACTCTCATCGATGGCGCGCACTGCATCCGGCCCCACTTCGGGCGCGCGCTCCTTCGTGGTCCTGCCCGAGCTGGGCGTCGAAGTCATGGAGTACACGCAGTACTCGCGTCCACTGTCGTTCGCCCGAGCGAAGGCCCTCGATCAGATCTATGCTCATGCAGAGACGGTCGTCTTCACGACAGTCCAGGGGTTGATCGACCCGTCCATCCCCGCTCGCGACTTCACGGAGCTTGTTTCCACACTGAATGTGGGGGATCGCATCACTCCACACTCTCTGGCACGTGAACTCATCCAGATGGGGTACGAAGGGGTTTCGTCGGTCACGGAGATGAGCCAGTTCAGCATGCGCGGTAACGTGTTCGACCTTTACTCACAGGTCGGAGAATACCCGGCGCGCATTGTGCTTGAAAGCAATGTCATTAGCCGCATCAAACTGTTTGACCCCGTGACACAGCAGTCGGTTGAGGCCGTGCCGTCCGTCGGAATCCTGCCCCCATATCCCGTCGTGCTGGACCGGGGCGCCCGTCAGAGTTTCTCCACTCTGGCTGCGGAAAGCTGGAAGAAGGAGCATCGTATGAGTGTGGAGAGCGCCGAAGAGGATACGGCGTTTCTCGAGGACCTGGAGTCCTTCATTTCGACGACGAACAGCCGGGGAGTCAACTACTTTCTCTACCAGTATGTCGATCCAGACCGCATATGTGGAGGCCTCGCGCGGTTGCTCGGGTCTCGCGCCGTAGGAGTGTTTGCCGACGTCGATCCCGAGACCGAACTGACCCAGCTCTTCGATTCTGCACGAGAACTCTATGACCGTACGATCCAGACTGGCTTCGTCCCGTCATCCAGTGCGCTTGACAGGGTGGAACAGACTGCCAGACGTGCTCTGGGCAGTTTTGCCCGGTCGATTCTCCTCACGGCCACCTCAGTCCAGGACGCCCTGATACCAGCCTCCCGCGAGCTGCCCCCACTGACGCTGTCGGGTTCCTTCAGCGAGTACCTCGGGCTGCATGCTCCGGGAGAGATGGCGATCGATGTTGTGTCGTGGAACCCTGACAAGGCTCAGCATCTCGTGATGGATACGGTTGAAGACCCTGAGCTCATGCGGAGACTTGTGGTCGTTAAGGGTTCCCTGTCGGCGGGGTTTGCCGCAGGGGGATTCGTGGTTCTGACGGACAGGGAGCTCTTCCCCAAGTCCGCCATGAGCCCGAGGAAGACGACCCGTTTCTCTCAGGCGATTTCGCGGCTCGAGGACCTGCACGAAGGAGACTACGTTGTTCACCGGGACTATGGCATCGGCGTGTTCAGGGGCATGACTGCCATGACCGTCGATGGGATCACTCGGGACTATATTTCGCTGGAGTACAAGGATCACTCGCTGCTCCACGTTCCTGTGGAGCGGCTCGGGTTTCTCGAGAAGTATGTTGGAGACCGCACTGAGATAACTCTCGACGAACCAGGATCGAGGAAGTGGAAGAGGGTGAGCAAGGAGGCTGCAGAAGATGCCCGGCGCATCGCCCACGAATTGCTGGAAACGGCGGCCAAGCGCCATGCGCGCGCGGGCTATGTATTCAAGCCGAATCCGGAGTTGGAGGTACCGGTCGTTGACGCTTTTGCCTACGAGCTCACGCCGGATCAGTCGAAGGCTATCACGGACGTCCTCAGTGACATGGAGGAGGGTAAGCCGATGGATCGCCTCGTCTGTGGCGACGTCGGCTTTGGGAAGACCGAGGTCGCCATACGCGCGGCGGCGCGAGCGGTGGCAAACGGCAAGCAGGTCGCCCTCATTGCTCCGACGACCATCCTGGCGATGCAGCACTTCCGCAACCTGGAGGAACGGTTCGAGCCGATTGGATACAAAGTGGCGCTGTTCTCTCGCATGGTAGGCTCCAGGGAGTTGAAGGCTGACCGAAAACTCCTGTGCGAAGGTGGAGTCGATATCGCAGTCGGCACGCACAAGGTGCTGAACTTGGCGGCGGATTTCAGGGACATCGGCCTGATGATTGTCGACGAGGAACAGCTCTTTGGGGTCCTGGACAAGGAGAAGATCAAGAAGATGAAAGCCGAGGTTGACGTGTTGACTCTCAGTGCCACA
>JAPLGL010000149.1 GCA_026390155.1 Caldisericota bacterium | reverse complement strand
GCGTCTGTCATTGTCATGTACGAGTCTCAGGGGCCAAAAACGACCATCTCGATGACCATCGGGAGCCCAGCGATGACTGTCAATGGGACAACTCTAGCCCTGGACATAAACCCGCTGGTCGTACCAGTGATACGCCTTGGTCGTACACTTGTCCCTGTCCGCAGCATAGTGCAGGCTCTTGGCGGGCAAGTTGTATGGGATGCGAAAACCCAGCACGTCACGCTGACCCTTGCGGCGCACAAGGTCGTGCTCACCATCAATCAGTCTGTGGCGGTCGTGGACGGCAAGAGTGCCCGCATAGACACGGCGGATGCGAAGGTCGTTCCTACCATCCTGAACGGAACGACGATGGCGCCGTTCCGGTTTGTCATAGAGGCGCTTGGTGGCTCCGTGCAATGGGATGGTACCCTGAGGACGATCACCGTCTTCTACCTGAAGCCGTAGAAGAACCACAGTCGGATAGGTCCCGCCACCGGTTCAGTGGGGCCTATCTGTTTTCGGGCGTGAATGCCACTGTTTATAGGCCCAGATGTGTCGGATGCACTTTTGCCTGCGCACATTACATTCAGGTACAGAGGGGAATCATATGGAGCAGTTTTTGCAGTCTGTCGACATAGTATTGAACAGTGAGGGGGCTCGTTTGGCGTTTGGATTTGTCGCTCTTGTCCTCTGTGTCGTTACTGTCATTCTGCTGGTTCAGTGGGGCCGCCAGCGTACTCGCTTGGCACGCATATTTGGGCGGGCGGCTGATCCATCGTTCTACGCGCGCATCGACGCGCTGACCCGTGCCTTCGACCAGCAAGTCTCGACGGAGAAGGAACTACGGGCAGCCTGCGTGGAGCTCGAGCAAACCAGCCACAGCTTCTTCGACACCGTGGACATCGAACACTACGCGAAGAGCAGGATGTGCTGAGCAGACACGCACGGTCTTGACACGGGGTTGCATTTTGCACGGCGTTCCTATACTGTGTACATGTGCACCACTTGGGGGTAAACGTTACCCGCTGGGGCGCAATTCTGAGAGAGCGAGGCGACAATGGCGAAGAAGGCGTCCGTCGAGAAGAAGAGCAAGCGCACCGGCTACTCGGTCGTTATCGTTCCCCAGTACGAAGGATGCGCGCGTCAGTTCAAGGTTTCCCGCCTCGTCATCTATAGTGTTATCACTGCCTTTGTCCTGTTTGTCTCAGGCTTCGTTTATTTCATCGCGCAGAACGCGCACCTCAAGAATACGGTTGCCCAGTACAACGGCATGGGGCTGGACCAGGTCGTGCGCCTGCAGGCCACTCAACTCGATGCAGCCAACGAGGCCATCAGCCAGAGCAACACGGAACTGGCGGCGCTCAAGAAATACCTGACGTATCTTGGAACTCTTGATGCCACGGTTCGCAAGACGCTGGGCGTCGGCGGCAACACGACATCGCTGGCCTCCATTCTCAAGTCGACCGCCACACCGACCCTTTCTGTCAGTCGTGGACTTGCAGCAGGCGCGACACAGCTGTCGACGTCCACGGCTGTTGTACAGCAGGAAGCCGAGGCTCGCGAGAAGAACCTTATTGTCCTGCAGGACGCCGCGTCCAAGTACAATACCATGCTGGCACAGACTCCATCGCTCTGGCCTCTCTACGGTCTCATCACTTCCGGCTACGGCTGGCGCGCCAACCCATTCGGTGGCCGCGGCAGCGAGTTCCACGACGGTGTGGACATTGCCGCTCCCTATGGCACGGCGATCAGGGCGACCGCTGATGGCAAGGTTGAGCAATCCGGGTGGAACGGCAGCTACGGCATTTCGGTGACACTGTACCACCGGGACGGCATCGAGACCATGTACGGTCACATGAGCCGCACGGCGGTGGCCGCAGGTCAGACTGTCAAGAAGGGTCAGGTCATTGGCTACGAGGGATCAACCGGCCGCGCAACTGGAGCTCACGTTCACTACGAGGTCATCGTTCACGGCAATTCGGTGAACCCGATGACGTATCTCGACTAGACACGGAGGAAACGGCCATGGCATTCGGACCATCCAGGACTTCCACGGAGAGCAAGACGGCGTCGGTGTTTGCCAACGACCTCATCGTGAAGGGCGACATTGAGAACCAGGGGGACCTGCGCATCGAGGGTCAGCTGCATGGCAACGTCACTGGCCATGGGACGATCACCATCGCCGAACAAGGCGAAGTCCATGGCAATGTCGAAGGACGCCTTCTTGTTGTGATGGGACTCGTCGAGGGGAATGTCAAGGGCGTGGAGAAGGTCGAGGTCTTCGAGAAGGCGACGGTCAAGGGCGACGTCACGAGCGCGCGCATTTCTGTCGAGGAAGGTGCGTCGATTTCCGGCAAGTTCGACACGACTCCCCGTGAGGTTGAGACTCCCGCCAGCAAGAGCTAGTCTTCCGATTCATACTGCATGATGCTGTGCCGGCACCTTGTTGATGGTGCCGGTTTGCCATATGGCGGGACCAACTATTGTACCAGATGTTCCCGTGCTATACTCTCATCAGAAGTTGGTCTGGCTTGAGCGACCGAGACGTGTGAGAGGTGTGCTGGAGGGATACGATGGGCGAAGGCAAACTGGCTGAGTTTCCAGCTCGTACGATTCTCGAAGTTCTGTTCACCAAGGAGCCAAGCGCACTTCTGTCAGTAACGACGAGGGCCGCCCGTTACGATGTGGTCGTAGGCCGCTCTGGTATTCGCTATGCGAGCCGGGGACAGCTGGGCGGAGAGACTGCACTGTTCCTGCTGCTCATGGAGGTCGAGGGGACGTTCGCGCTGGGGCCGGTCACGTCTGACGTGAT
>JAPLGL010000045.1 GCA_026390155.1 Caldisericota bacterium | reverse complement strand
CCGATGGCCGACGCATAGCTGTAGTCGCGCGTGTTCACCGTGAGTTTGTACAGCCACGTCACCAGCAAGTCAGTCTTGCCCGCCTGGTAGTAGGTGACAGTGTTGGGTCCACCGCCCGTCAGCAGGTAGATGACGTTGAAGTTGTTGATGTTCCCGATGAACTGTGTGATGAGGTACGGGCCCGTCACGAATACGACATAGGGCAGGATGATCTTGGTCCACATGCGGAATGGCGAAGCACCGTCAATGGCAGCCGCCTCGTACAGTTCCTTTGGGATGCTGAGCAGGATGCCACTTGTGATCAGCATGCTGTATGGAATGCCGACCCACAGGTTGACGACCAGGACGCTGAGCCTTGCGAACGTGGCATTCGTCAGAAACGGGACGAACTTGCTGGTCAGCCCCAGGTGCTGCAAGACCCCATTGATGGGGCCGAAATCGTCGAGCATGTTTCTCATGAGGAGCAGGGAGACGAATTGCGGTATTGCGATGGACGTCACGAAGACGGTCCGCCAGAAACCCTTGAACCTCACGCCCTTCCGGTTGATGAGAATGGCGAGCAGCATGCCGAGCACATAGTTGGACGCCGTCGCGATGACCGCCCACGTGATCGTCCAACCCAGCACCGGCCAGAACGTGTTGCCCAGGACGCCACTGTTGGAGAACAGCGCTTTGAACGTGTACAGCCCTGTCCAATGAAACAGCGATCCGGGCGGCTGGTGCGAGCTATCATAATTGGTGAACGCTATGAGGATCATGAACAGCAGAGGCAACACCGTGAACAGGACGAGGCCCGCGACGGGGAGGATCATCAGGGTCACGTGGAACTTCGCATCCAGATACTCCCGCGCCTCGGTCCTGAGACCCGGCAACACCTCTCCCTTCTCCACGGTCCGTTGTGCCTGCATCGCCGAAGAGACGTTCCAGAAGTAGGTCGCTATGAACCACACCACCAGCAGGACTGTCGCGACGCCGTAGAGCAGCATGAGCATGGAGTTGTCGCCGCGGATCACCTTCGGCACCTGACCCGGAATTGCCTCGATGTGCTGCATCTTCGTGCCAAGGGTCACGATGCCCGCCAGTGAACGTGCGCCGAAGAGTACCATGTAGACGACAAACACGGCCTCACTCAGGAGATAGTAGAGCCCCTTGGCCACCTGCCCTCGCGCCAGGTTTCCAAAGCCCATCAGGACAAACGACAGGCGGGTCCTGCCGTCCCCATCGCGGAAGGTGCGGCCCAGGAGATTCGCTTGATTACTGAGCGCAGCGAAGAACCTGCGCAGCCCCGACCACCGGGATGCTATCCTGTTCTCTTCCATGCTCCACCTGCCTTTCCTGGTGTCTACCGCTGCTCATAGTGGGACAAACGCACAGCGGCACGGCTGTGCATTGTGCGCACGCGCAGTGCCGCTGTGTCTGTCATTGCTTCTTGTCGATGGAGTTACTGCAGTGCTGCGAGAATCTGCTTGACCATCGCGTCCAGGTCCTTCTGGAGTGTGGCGTTGGTCGTCTTGCCGTTGCCAATGCTCGTTCCAAGAGCCGCGGCAGGTGTCCAGTAGTTGCTCATCTGCTTGATAGACGCCTGGAGAGTCGCGAACTTGCCCTGTAGCGCATCAGCGGCGACAGCCAAGTTCGACGAGAGAGTCGAAGTGTCAATCGTCACGTTCGTCGGGGCGAAGCTCCTCGTCTGGAACCGCAACAGCTGGTTGTCCTTGTTGGTCACCCACTCTGCGAGCGCCATGGCGTCCTCAGCGGCCTTCGTGTGCGAGTTCACTCCGTAGAGCTTGAAGTTGGCGAACGAACCCATGTTGACGTCGCTGCCGTTGATCTTGATCGTCGGCAGCTTCGTGGCGCCGTAGTCGGCGCCAAGGGCTTCCTGGACCTTCGTGGCGTTCCATGTTCCGGAAACAGCCGCCGCAAGCTTGCGGTCCTTGAAGTTCTGGCACATTGTGGAGTCGTAGTTGGCGCCGTAGTCTGCGAATTTCTTCTTGTCAGCAGCTATCTTGATCATGTATTGGCCGGCTGCCAGACCCTTGGCACCGTTGAAGTCACAGGCCGTGGGGTCGACACCACTGTCGCCAAAAAGCTTGCAGCCGCTGGCGAAGAAGAACGAGGCAATGTACCAGCCGTTGCTCAGGTTCATTGCGAAGTTGGTGACGCCGGTCGGCAAGGTCTTGCCCATGATGGTCTCGAGAGAACCGGCCTCTGCGTCAGACAGGTACTTCTTGTCATAGTACAGAAAGTAGGTGTCGGCGGAGGACGGATAGGCTGTCAGCTGGCCGTCGACGGTCGATGCTGTCACAGAAGCAGGAGAGTTGGCTGCCTTGATCGCGTTCGTGTCGATGGTGACGGGCAGAAGGGCACCTGCGCTCTGCAGCGCAGCAATCTGGTCGCTGGCGAAGGCAAAGACGTCCGCCGCTGCGTCCAGGTCCTTTAGGACAGTATCCTTGGCGACATCTTCACCGCAGACGCCCAGCGTAATAGTATAGTCTTTGTCTGTATGCGCTGCCTTGAATGAATCGGCCATCGTCTGCAGCATGGCCTGGTCATCCTGCGATCCCCACAGAGTCAGTGTAACCACGGGTTTTGGTTTCGGAGCGCAGCCGGAAACGAGTGCTACCGTCATGGCAACTACCAGAACAAGTGCAAGAATCCTCTTCGCATTGCCAAACATGAATCCTCCTCTTCTCTGTTTGCCAGAGCATCTGCATGAGTCAAAAGCTCGCGTTTCATCGAGAGCGTAGACGAGTCTTGCCAGCCCCTGCGACAGACCGGAACGGTCACTGTTCCAACTTGTAGGTCGTTCTCACCTCCCTTGCATGAATACACGCCTGATCCCCGCACTGCACCCGCACTTTGACCGCGAAGTTCCAGGGCCACCACCTAGTTCCTGTTATAGTCGCAATTGTCTTGCAGTCAACCGGTGAGACACAATTCTGTCACGCCACTACTGATCAGCAATGTGGCTCTGGTTGGACTGTCACTCCCGCGAAGGCGGGAGTCCAGCATCGTCATTTCTCCGAAGATCGGGCCGGACCTCTAGTGTTGCGGATGGCAGCAGGATGCCACCAGCCGCTCAATACGTGCGCGGACGTGCGGGGGCAATTCGCGGGCAAGCGCCCGGTCAAGAACTGACAGATCGGCAAGGCCACAGCTCTGCAGACGCTCTTCGATCAGCTTCACCTTGGCTTCCCTGCCTGGCATGAGCTGATAGATCACATACCAGTCTTCCAGGGACGTGAATGGGATTGTCACGCCATTTTCGGTCCTTGTCGTCGCAACCGACCTATCGTCGAAGGAAAACACATACGTACCTCCTGTGTGCTTGATGGCGAATCCAGCCATGATGTCGACTTCTGTCCCGTCGACCAGGTATTCGAGGAACCGGGTGGTCGAGTACAGGCTTCTACCAGGATCACCGGGCGTTTCGCTTCCAATACCGTCAAGGACTGCAGCAACCATGTCTGCGTCTGCCTCAGCGATCATGATATCTATGTCGTGCGGCTTCTCGACCAGACAGTGGTAGTACAGGAGTACAGATGCGCCGACGCCCCAGTGAGCACCAGCCTGGTTCAGAGCACGACCTATTTCCACCAGAGTATCGAAGATCATGCGACCTCCTGTGCGGCCATGGCAATTGTCTACGACACGTTCACTGTTCAGTATAGCGAGTTAGCGAAGTCACCGACATTGGGTGGGTTCCCCCTTCGCGGGAACGACAGAGAAGGGGCGCGGGAACGAGAGCCGCATGCATGCGGAATGCAGAACGGGGCACAGGAAACATCCCCATGCCCCGTTCCAATCTCCTGCGATCAGCGCCTGCTATTCCTGGGTGATGCTCACCGAGCCCACGCCGACCGTGAGGTTGATGCTCAGTGTGATGGCACTGGACCCATACGCCGCGTTGCGGTACGTATTCCCGTCCTGTGTGAAGCCCGGCGTGCTGATCGAACCGATCCCTCGCTTGGCTTCGACCGTGACCCCGATGTTCCTGGGGACGACCAGCTTGATGCTGCCGACTCCACCGTCGACATGGACAGTCGCGCTGTTCTTCCAGTCACCAATCAGATCGATGTTGACCGATCCCACGCCTGTCTTTACGTCCATGGAAGTCATAGCTTTCGGGGAACCTGTGATCACTGCGCTGGATGCGCCCGCGTCCACAGTCAGGGTGCGCACCATCATGTCGCTGAGGTCCAGGCTTGTATTTCCGGCTCCAGTCTTCACCTCCATGTCGATAGGCATCGAGCTGTTCAGCCGGATGTTCCAGTCATATCGGTACTTGGCGCCAAAGGAGTAGGTACCGCTGGGCTCGCGTACGAGAAGATTTCCCTGGCTATTCGCCACGACATAGTCGACAATGGGTTTCCATGCGGGGACGTTGTACAAGAACGTCGCGTCCATGAGGTTCGAAGCTCCCCCCCGGATGTTCACTTTCCCTGCGCCCATCCGAAGCTCGACCCGCGCACTCTGCGCGCCCTGCGTTTCGACGGACTTGTCTTCGGTCATAACGTCGCCAGGGGCAGGCTGATCACCGGAGTTTGGCTCCCACCACGTCTTGCCCGAGAAAACACCTGTTGCATACAGCCCCCCTATGACCAGAAGAGCAACTACAAGAAAGACGGCCAATCCCTTCATCTCGTACCTCCCAGCGGGCGGGCACAGGGGCTCCTGTGCTATTCCATTTCACGTCCGCGCGTGTAGTGCGTTCACCTTGCGTACGGCCACCACAGCTCAAAGGTTACATCATCAGCAACACGGAGTCCGCCGCTATTCCGCGTCCAAAGAGAAGCGCTTGCTGCGATCCAGTGCCGGCGCAATTGAGGCCACTGCTCGCGCCGCGTGCCTATGGACGTGCCAGACCCTGGACAGTGTGCACTTCAGGCGTGCCCACCATGGCAACCATGTCGCCACTAATCTCGAGTCCCCCGTTGCGCCCACGCCCTTCGAACAGCAGGACGTCTCCGTGCGCATGCCGCTCGATCAGGCGGACCTGGAGGACAGCGTTCAGCTCTTCGACAAGCATCTTCGTCATAGCTCCAGCCCGAGGAGCGAAGACTTGACCCATTCCGCTCCGTCCGCCGCTCCACACTTCCAGGACACGATTCCCGTTGACCACCGTGAACTCGGCGTGTTCGTCGTCATACGCGAAGTGTGCCAGTCGCGCTCCGTTCCAAGTTGTCCACCGATAGAACTCGCCCCGGTAGAGGAACCCAATGATGAACCCCCGAAGGACTCTGCCCGCCAGTGGGATGTCTGCGATCGAAGCAGTCAGACAAACATGGTCCTCGTCAAAGTGATTGGACTGTGTCCACACCCAGGCGCGAGGAAATGCACTGCCCCAATCCCGCTCCATGTAGGCGCGCCCTCCAGTGAAGTCAATCTCATCGTCGTCGACAGTCAGAGAACCAGTGATACGGGGGTCGACGTTTGTGATGGCGTGATACCCCTCGAGAAATGGCAGGAAGGCCAGGGGTCCCATGGCGCCCGGAGCCCACGGGCGGATCGGCCAAGCCTGTGTCTGAGTGAATTGAAGGTCTCCTGCGAGGTGGAGATCCGGATCGTCAATGTCCAGATGCACGGACGCAAGGCTGAAGCGACTTTGGCCGACCGCGATGTCGAAACGCTCGCGCGATGACCAGAACCGCTGACTGGGATATCGATGCATCGTCGTGCGGCCAGTCCGTCCGTCGAGGAACTGGATGAAGCAATACTGCCTGGCCGGGTCGCGGTCCATCCAGATGCCTGGTATGATCGCCCACACGTGCTGCTCTGAAGGGTCGACAACCTTGAAGTACCACCCATCGAATCCACTGGAACGCCATCCGCGCCCGTGGAACATCTCTGGATGCCAGACGATACCAGGGTGCGTCATGTGAAGAATGTCTCTCGGTCTGAGCCGACGGCCAAGTTGTCCACATTAGTCTCTGTCATGACATCAGTATGGTCACAGGAACGCCTTGATACAAGAGCCCAGTATGGTGTCCACATATCGGTGTCAATTTGTGGCATTGACTTTGTGGCACATAATCACAAACTATGAGTGGATAACTTCATGGAAGCTCCGCACGCTCATGATGAGCGTGCGGTTGTGACACGGAGAACACAAGAAGATAGGAGGAACACGTGAGAGTCATTATTGTTGGCGGAAATGCCGGGGGAGCTTCGGCCGCAGCCCGTCTGCGCCGCCTCGACGAACAAGCGGAGATCATCGTCTATGAAAAAGGACAATACATCAGCTTCGCCAATTGCGGGCTTCCCTATCACATAGGTGGTGTCATAGAAGATCGCGACCAATTGCTTGTCCAGACGCCGGCGTCGATGAAGGAACGGTTCAATATCGATTTCCTGACGGGACGCGAGGTGACGAGCATCGACCCAGGAACACACACGGTCACCGTGAAGGATGTCGCCACCGGGAGTGAGACGACCGACCAGTATGACAAGCTCGTCCTGTCTCCTGGTGGTTCTCCACTGCGCCCACCTATCCCGGGTATCGACAGCGACGGAATCTATTCACTGTGGACCATCCCCGACATGGATCGCATCATCGGGGCCGTCCATGCCGGTGCCAGGAAAGCCGTCGTCGTCGGAGGGGGCTTCATCGGTGTCGAAGTCGCCGAGAACCTGAGAGAACAGAAAGTGGACGTCGCACTGGTCGAGATGTTGCCACAGGTACTGGCGTTCCTTGACCCTGACATGGCCGCCTATGCCCATCAGGAACTTCAGATCCATGGTGTCGACCTGCACCTGGGTGATGGGGTCAAGTCCTTTGCCAGGAATGTGGATGGCACACTGACGGTAGTACTTTCGAGTGGGAAGCAGCTTGTGGCAGACATGGTCATCCTCGCTATCGGTGTACGACCAAACACACAGATCGCCGAACGCGCTGGACTCAAGATCGGAACCTCCCATGGCGTCCTCGTGGACGAGCATCTGCGCACCAGCGATTCCGACATCTACGCCATTGGCGACGTCATCGAGGTCGAACACTTCGTCACAAAGAGCAGGGCGCTCATCCCGCTGGCGGGCCCGGCCAACCGGCAGGCACGCATCGCCGCCAACAACATTGCGGGACATGAAGATGTCTATGAGGGCACGCAGGGAACTTCCATTGTCAAGGTGTTCGATCTTGCGGCTGGTGCCACTGGGGCCACCTCGGCCCTGTTGACCAAACTGGGTATCCCCTTCCGGACTATTACCATCCATCCGGGTTCGCATGCCGGATATTACCCCGGGAGTACTCCAGTCCACATCAAGCTTCTCTACAGCCCAGAGGGCAAGCTGCTCGGCGCTCAGGCTGCCGGCTACGACGGAGTCGACAAGCGTATCGACGTCTTGGCCACGGCCATGCGTCTCGGCGCAACCGTCGATGACCTGACCGACCTCGAGCTCGCCTACGCTCCACCCTACGGCAGCGCGAAGGACCCGGTCAACATGCTTGGTTTCGTGGCACAGAACGACCTGGAGGGCCTGACACCGGCCGTGACCCCCGACCATCTGAGTGAGGAACTCGCGAACGGAGCCGTCCTCCTGGACGTCCGCCAGCCTGAGGAAACCGACTGTGGCATCATACCGGGCGCGCTCACCATCCCTCTCCCTCAGCTGCGCGACCGCATGGGCGAGCTGCCCGCGGGAAAGAAGGTCATTCTTACCTACTGCAAGGTCGGACTGCGCGGCTACGTGGCACAAAGAATCCTGGCCCAGAACGGGTTCCAGACCGCCAACCTGACTGGAGGCTATACGACCTGGGAGGCTTCAGTGACACATGGTATCGAGGAAGAGCCCACCCGTCCCGAGCGCGAGGCTGACGATCAACAGACCTGCACGAATGGGCCATGCGCCACGAAGGCGGAGCTCCTGACGCCTCAGACGGCAGCGTCGACGAAGACGGTCGAGATCGACGCCTGCGGCCTTCAGTGTCCGGGGCCCCTGCTTAAGTTGAAAGAAGCGCTGGCTCAGACTGGTCCCGGTGATCTTATCAAGGTCACTGCATCCGATCCTGGCTTCTACCCTGACGTTGCAGCGTTTGCTCAGGCACAGGGGTTGGAACTCGTGGATAGACAACGCGGCAAGCTGGTAACTGCGACCCTGAGGAAACCCCCTCAGGTGGCGACCCCGGCGGCGGGACTCACCGTCATCCCAGGCAAGAGTGACGATCATGCTACTCTCATCCTGTTCAGCAACGACCTGGATAAGGTCATCGCGGCGTTCATCATCGCGAACGGAGCCCAGGCGATGGGCAAGAAGGTCAGTATCTTCTTTACGTTCTGGGGCCTCAACGTCCTGCGCAAGGACGAGAATGTCCGCATCAAGAAGACCTTCATCGAGAAGATGTTCGGCATGATGATGCCACGCGGTGCCACACACCTCGTCCTGAGCAAGATGCACATGATGGGGATGGGCACCGGCATGATCCTGGGACTCATGAAGAAGTACAACGTGACCCCGGTCGAAGCCATGATGCGGTCCGTGCTCGAAGGCGGGGGCAAGTTCATCGCCTGTACGATGTCCATGAACCTGATGGGCATCCGCCGCGAGGAACTCATCGACGGCATCGAGGAAGGCGGCGTAGCGACCATGCTCGGCGATGCCGACCAGGGACACATCAACTTCTTCATCTAGAGACCAAACGAAAGCCCCCAGCATACGCTGGGGGCTGATTGGGTTCAGTATAGGGGGAGAACTACTTGATCGTGACGTCCTTGGCCTGCGGACCCTTGTCGCCCTGCACGACTTCAAATTCGACCGCGTCGCCTTCCTTCAGCGACTTGAAACCTGAACCGAGGATGGCGCTGTAGTGGACGAAAACGTCCTTGTCGCCGTCATCACGAGTAATGAAACCATAACCCTTCTCTGCGTTGAACCAC
>JAPLGL010000078.1 GCA_026390155.1 Caldisericota bacterium | reverse complement strand
GCGCTGCATGATCTTGATGCGCTCGGGCCAGTCCACGGTATCCAGGTCGTCGGCCAGACGGTCAGCGTAGTCGGTGATCCTGAAGAACCACTGTTTCAGCTTCTTCTTCTCCACAAGGGTTCCACAGCGCCAGCACTTGCCCTCCTTCACTTGTTCGTTGGCGAGGACCGTCTTGCAGCTGGGGCACCACCACTGCTCCGATTCCTTCTCATAGGCCAGGCCTCGTTTATGGAGCAGGAGGAAGAACCACTGGGTCCATCGGTAATACTCGGGATCGGAGGAGTTGATCTCCCGTTCCCAGTCGTAGGAAGTCCCGATGAGTTTGAGCTGCCTCTTGAAGTTGGTCGTGTTCTTGACGGTGATCTCGCGCGGATTCTTCTTCAGCCGGATAGCCTCATTCTCGGCGGGGAGCCCGAATGCGTCCCAGCCCATGGGGTGGAGGACGTTGAAGCCCTTCATCCGGTAGTACCGGCTGATGACGTCCGTGGGGATATAGTTGCGGCAATGGCCGACGTGCAGGCCGTCTCCCGACGGATAGGGGAAGTAATCCAGACAGAAGAGCTTCGGCTTGACCGAGTTCTCTTCCGTCCGATAGGACTTCTCGGCCTCCCAGTGGTCCTGCCACTTCGGTTCAATGCTACGGAAGTCGTATTCTCTCATTCGTCACTCCAATTGTGAATGCCCTTGGTGCCTGACACCATGGTCTTCACATTTCAAGGGTCAGGGCTGCAGCCGCTCCATGTCGCGCGGGAACAAGGCGGCTTCGCGAAGGTTCGTGAGGCCCATCAATTGCATGATGAACCGCTCCAGTCCGATGGCAAATCCGCCATGCGGCGGCATGCCGAAGCGGAACGTCTCCAGGTACGCCCCCACAGCTTCCTGAGTCATGCCACGAGATTCGAGGGCTCTGGCATAATCGTCAAACTTGTTGAGACGCTGTCCGCCGGTGACCAGCTCAGTCCCACGGAACAGGAGGTCGAACGAGTTGGAGTACCTGGGGTCATCCGGGTTCGGCGCCGTGTAGAAGGGGCGCTTCACCATCGGATAACCCGTGACGAACAGGAAGTCAGACTGAAAGGTCTCCTTTGCCCATTCGCCCAGCCACTTCTCATGCTGAGGGGCAAGGTCCGGCTCTGCGCGGCAATCCTCACCGTGATGCTCGAAGATCCACTGCTGTGCATCCGGAAAGTAGACGTGCGGGAAGGTCTCGGGCGTCAATGGCATTTCGACCTTGAGCAGTTCCAGCTCTCCGGTGCAGTGCGTCGTGAGGTAAGAGAGGATCCCCCTGATGACTTCGGTGAGAAGGGCCATGACCGTCGTATGGTCCTTGATGAATCCCATCTCGGCGTCCATGCTGACGTACTCGTTCAGGTGACGGATGGTCTGGTGAGGTTCGGCCCTGAAAACAGGGGCCACTTCGTACACGCGTTCAAAGATGCCAACCATCATCTGTTTGTAGAACTGGGGGCTTTGGGCCAGAAAGGCCTGCTTTCCGAAGTACTCGATTGCGAAAACGTTGGCGCCTGACTCGGAAGCCGAACCGATGATTTTGGGCGTCGCCACTTCGGTGAAGCCTTTGGCATCAAGGACCTCCCGGAATCCATGAGCGGCCGCGGCGCTCAGCTTGAAGATGGCCTGCTTGGACGGCGCCCTGAGACCAACCATGGCATGGTCCAGGAACGTATCCAGATGCGCGTTGATGACCGGCTTGTTGATCGGGAACGGCAGCGCTTCGGTGACCGGAGACAGCACCGTGAAGGAAGGGTCGTGCACTTCGTATCCCCCCGCAGCCTGCAGCTCTGCAACTACCGTGCCCTCGACCTGGATGACGCTCTCGACCAGCAGTCCATCGATGGAAGCCACTGCCTCGGGAGCCTCGGCGACGATCTGACAGATGCCGGAGCGGTCGCGCAGGTGAACAAAGACCATCCCGCTTCCCAGCTTGCGGATGCGGTGCATCCACCCTGACATCATGATGCGCTCACCTGCGTGAGAGGATAGTTCGCTGCTCAGCACACGCTCCATATCAGCCTCCACATATGACAATGGCCGCTCTCAGGGCAACCGCCCAGGACCGGCCCTCGACAACCTCTATAAGGTTACTTCCTGACCGGGTTTCTGTCAACAGGAACGTGCTGACGCATCGACATGGACAGGTCACACTGCCTCCAGATCCCCCTGAACCTGATGATCGTGAACGGGAGCAAACAGACATCCAGTCCCATGTTCCAGTCCGGAGACGCACAAGCCCCAAGCGGGGCACTTGACCCGTTCTGTGCCACGACAATACTGAGAGCAGTAGGTGCGAGTTCCTCACGTTTCGCGCTTGTGGCGGGCATACTGCCATTCGATGAAGTCAGGGAGAGTCCAGGAGCTGCGAATGCAGAGAACATGCACAGGACAGTCGCCGGCAGTGCAGGGCGTCGTTGGTATGGCCAGACGTGTCACACAAACGCCCCTCGCATTGGACCAACATACTCGGGGGGAAACAGGCATGAGGAGAGACCATGACTGACAAGGAAACCCGTTCAGGCGATGCTGCCACAGTGCAGAAGCAGACAGATGATGCTTTGCGGGACGCGGCCTGGCGGCTGGAGAGCATCATCGAAGGCAGTCATGTCGGCACCTGGGAATGGAACGTCCAGACTGGGGAAACAGTCTACAACGAGATGTGGGCTCAGATCATCGGCTATACGCTCGACGAGTTGGCCCCCAGTAGTATCAAGACGTTCGAAACGTTTGTCCACCCCGATGACCTGAAGCACTCCGACGAACTGCTGGCCCGGCACTTCGTGGGTGAACTGCCCTACTACGACTACGACTGCCGGATGAAACACAAGGACGGCCACTGGGTCTGGGTCCACGACCGCGGTCGCGTCATCACCCGCACCGGCGACGGCAAGCCGCTGATGATGTTCGGCACTCACACCGACATCACCGAACGCAAGCAGGCGGAGGGGGCCCTGCACGAGAGCGAAGAACGGTATCGATCCATTCTCAACGCCTCTCCCGACGCCATCACGATTACTGATCTGGAAGGTCGCATCCTCATGGCTTCGCGTGTGGCCTCGAAGATACTGGGCAGTAATTGGGAAGACGAACTGCCGGGGCATTTGGTCACCGATTTCATCGTCCCCGAAGATCGGGAGCGTGCATCGTCCAATGTCACCCTCATGTTCCAGGGCATCATGTCAGGGCCGGGTGAATACCGCGGACTGCGTGCGGATGGAAGCACCTTTGACATGGAGGCGAACGCTGAGTTCATACGCAGTGCAGAGGGACAACCCATCCAAATAGTGTTCATTGTCCGCGACATTTCCGAGCGTAAGCGGGCGGATGAGGCGCTACTGCAGAGCGAGCTCAAGTATCGCACCCTCGTTGAGATGACAGGTACCGGATACCTGATTCTGGACTCGCAAGGCAGGGTTCTGGATGCGAACCAGGAATATGTGCGCCTTAGCGGCCATAGCACACTTCACGATATCCTTGGAGAGAGCGTCATTGCGTGGACAGCGGAGGGAGCGAAGCAACGGAATGCGGTAGCCATAGCCCAGTGCGCAAGGAATGGTTTCATCAGGGACTTTGTCACGGAGTATGTGGATGATGGCGGCAAGATAACGCCCGTAGAGATCAACGCGTCGGTTGATGGGGAGGGTGAGTCGCTACGCATCATATCGCTTTGCCGCGACATCACCGAGCGCAAGCAGGCGGAGGAGGCATTGCGAGAGAGCGAAGAGAAGTTTTCTGTGGCGTTCAAGACTTCTCCTTACGCCATAACCATTACGCGAGCGGCAGACGGATTGTTTGTTGAGGTCAATGACGCCTTCTGTGCGATGACAGGGTTCACCCGCGAAGAGACGGCAAGTAGCTCATCGATTGGAATGAACCTGTGGGTTGACGGGGATGATCGCAACCGTGTGGTGAAGGAACTTCTCGGTGGTGGAACAGTGGTTGCGCAGGAGTTCAAATTCAAGAAGAAGGATGGGGAGATTATGACAGGGCTGTTCTCAGCTCATCTCATCCATATCAAGAATGACACCTACATTTTGTCAAGTATTGATGACATCACCGAGCGCAAGCGGGCTGAGGAAAAGTCCCGGCGAGAGCAAGCGTTCTTCGACCAGCTGGTGGAAACTGCCCCGGAAGGCATTGCAATCACTGATTCTCATAGCAGGGTCATACGGGTGAACGCCGAGTTCGTGCGCATGTTCGGCTATGGGGTTGATGAAGCCGTCGGACAAGATATCGACGACCTGGTGGCCCCTCCTGCGCTCGAGGAAGAAGCCAAGGGAATCTCAACGTCCACCAACCAGGGAAAAACCGTCCTCCTGGAGACGGTGCGGCGCAGGAAAGATGGCTCCCTTGTCAACGTATCCATCATCGGCGCACCTATTCTGATCGCAGCGAAGCAGGTGGCAAACTACGCCATCTATCGTGACGTCACCGAGCACAAACAGGCGGAGGACTCGCTGCGGCAACACGACGCCTATCTGGCGGCACTGCATGAAACCAGCCTGGGACTGATCAACCGTTTGGACCTGACCGACCTGCTCACCAGCATCGTGGCGCGGGCGACGCTGCTGCTGGGCACACCGAATGGCTTCCTCTACCTGGTCAACCCGGAAGGAACACGCCTTGAGGTCCGAGTGGGTACCGGCATCTACACAGGCTACGTCGGCGTCCAGTTGAAGCCCGGCGAAGGGCTGTCAGGGCAAGTGTGGCAGACGGAGCAGCCGATGCGGGTGGACGACTACGCCGTCTGGTCGCATCGAGCTGACGACTTCGCACACTCCGACTTTCACGCCGTAGCGGCAGTGCCACTGAAATCGGGCGCCCGGGTGACCGGTGTCATAGGTGTGGGGCAGCTCGATCCCGGTGTGTGCTTTGGCGACGCTGACATCGAAATCCTGTCGCGGTTCGCCGAACTGGCATCGATTGCGCTGGACAACGCCAATCTGTACCGGGCAGTCCAGCAAGACATCACTCGCCGCAAGCGGGTGGAAGAGACGCTGCAAGCGAACCGAAGGCAACTGACGGACATCATCGAGTTCTTGCCGGACGCTACTCTGGCCATCGATATGAATGGACGTGTCATCATCTGGAACAAGGCTATTGAAGAAATGACTGGTATTCCTGCCGCCGAGATGATCGGCAAGGGCGACCACGCCTACACTGTCCCGTTCTATGGAGAGGCCCGACCGCAGTTGATGGATTTGGTTCTTCTGGATGACAAGGAGACTGCTGCCCGGTATCCCAACATCACCCGTGAAGGTACAACCATCATGGCAGAAGTGTTCTGCAATGCCCTCTACGACAACAGGGGTGCATGGGTTCTTGCCAAGGCCTCTCCCCTGCACGATCAGTCCGGCCACGTTGCGGGCGCAATCGAGAGCATCCGCGACATCACCGAGCGCAAGCAGGCGGAAGCCCAACTCCGTCAGTCCCAGAAGATGGAGGCCATCGGCCAGCTGGCAGGTGGCGTCGCCCATGATTTCAACAACCTGCTGACCGGCATCCTGGGTAACATCGCGCTCATGCGCACCAGCCTGCCCCCGGGAGATCCATTGCTGGCAAACCTGACCGCAGCCGAGATCTCCGCCCGTCAGGCAGCCGATCTCACGAAAGGACTGCTGACCTTCAGCCGCAGTGCCATGGTCCTGCCAGTGCCCATGAATATCACGGCCGCGCTGGACACGGCCCTGACACTGCTGAAGCAGTCATTGCCGGCTACCATGGACATCGTCCGCGACGAGCCGGAGACAGCGTGGAACGTCCTCCTGGACCAGACACAGATGACGCAGATCCTGTTCAACCTTGCAGTGAACGCGCGCGACGCCATGGGGGGCAGGGGGACACTGACCATTGGTGTCAGGAACGAGATTGTGGGAGAGGAATACCTCCGGGACCATCCGTTTGCGCGCACAGGGGAGTTCGTCCACCTCAGCGTCACGGACACGGGTCCGGGGATGTCTTCGGAGGTTATGCAGCATCTCTTTGAACCCTTCTACACGACAAAGCCAGTGGGGGCTGGGACGGGGCTGGGACTCTCCGTGGTCTACGGTGCCGTCAAGCAGGCCAGCGGCTGGATTACGGTGACATCGATGTCTGGCATCGCCACGACCTTCGACATCTACCTGCCACGCTGTCTAAAAGAGCCCACGCAGCCCTCTGCTCCCAAATCCACCACTGTGAACGTGAGCGGCAGCACTGTCCTGGTAGTCGAGGATGAGCCGGTCGTGTGCGCGGTCGCCCAGGCTCTCCTGGGCAAGAGCGGGTATGCAGTTCTGACAGCCGGGGATGGGGCATCAGCCCTGAACGTCCTGCACGAGCACCCCACGGGTATCGGGCTCATCCTGCTGGACATGACCATGCCGGGCATGACCACCGATGAGATTGTCCGAGCCGTCCGAGCCGTGGACCCCAGAGTCCCGATCCTCCTGAACTCCGGGTATGCCTTGAGTGAAACCGTCCAGCAGATGCTGGAGAAGGGCAGCGTCCAGGGGTTCCTGGACAAGCCCTACACCCTGGGCGAGCTGACGGACAAGGTGCAAGAACTGCTCCAACGAAGTTGACCGGGCTGCCGGCGAGAGAGACGACTCCGGCCATTGCCCGTGGCCGGCTCCGACAACGGGCCCCAGCGGCAGGATTGGCTTCCTGCCTGCGTGGGAACGACCTACTTTGTAACAGGGGACAGCCGCAGTTGTTGTAACATGTAATATGTTGCAACGAGGTCAGGAGTGGATTCCAGCCTGCGCGGGAGTGATGGATTGGTATGCATGGCCCACGTTTCGCGCAGACTGTGTTCGCGGTATTGCTGTTGATTGGCCGTCGCTTCATGCTAGACTCAAGATTCGGAGATAGGTGGACGTATCTCCAGGTCAAGTGAGGCGCAGATGTCGTTGACTGATCAGACAATCAGACTTGTCGATGGGCGGACCTTGGGGTATGCAGAATTTGGCGACCCGTCGGGGAAGCCGGTGCTCTTTTTCCATGGGTTCCCGGCCTCGCGACTCGAAGGCATCGCTCTGGACGCTCCTGCGCGAGCAGTTGGTGTTCGACTCATCGCACCCGACAGGCCCGGGTTTGGCTTGTCGGACCCCAAACCAAGACGCTCATTCTCAGATTGGCCGGAAGACGTCATCCAGCTTGTCTCACACCTCCGCATCTACGAATTTGCGGTCCTCGGTACCTCGGCAGGAAGCCCCTATGTCGTCGCATGCGCAGACCGCATCAATGAGAGACTAACCGCCGCGGGGATTGTCTCGGGCATGTCTCCCCTTCACAACTCAATTGTTCGCCTGGCCATGAACCCTGACCAGCGCCGGATGTTCGTCTCAATAGCACGCTTCCCCTGGCTTGCCCGGCGCATGCTTGCTCGCAGCATGCAGGAGGTACAGGCCGACTTCCCATCAGTGCTGACGCGTATGGCAGCGGAACGGCCCGACGTGGACAAGTCCATACTCGAGCGACCGGACATCAAGGACATGCTCCGAACAAACCTCACGGAGGCGTTTAGACAAGGGGTCGCCGGCGCCGCGCAGGAACTGGCTCTCTACCCCAGCTCCTGGCACCTCGCACTGAAGAGCATTGCATTCCCAGTCCAGCTGTGGCAGGGTCGCAAAGATGTCATCACTCCTCCCGCCATGGCTGAAGAACTTGCATCTGTCCTTCCTCATACCCTGACACGGTGGTATCCCGACGAGGGTCACTCTCTGCTGTTCGCCCGTTCAGAGGAGATCCTGAGACAACTCGTGTCCTGACGCATGACCCTATTGGAGCCGCTGCCCGTGAGCCTGTCAGCAGACCCCGGAGACATTCGATAGGCGCATGAAACGAAAGGCTGTGATCGTTCTCCTCATCTCCATGAGCGTGCTGCTCGCTGCAGGAACCGCCATCTGGCTCGGATTCTTCGGTCCATCTGTGCAATCTCCCCAGCTTGCATCCACACTGTCTGACCCCGGAAACCAGCTCAAGGGCTTCCAGTCGACCGACTCGGTGCTTATCGTCGCTCCCCATCCCGACGACGAGTGCATAGCCACCGGCGGAGCTATCCAGAACGCCATCAAGGCCGGCGCGAAAGTGCACGTCGTGTACCTTACGTACGGAGACAACTACGAGCTCGCCTACTGGGCGTTGAAAAGACTACCCGCACTCACATCGGCCGAATTCAGGACACTGGGCGAGCTGCGTCACGCGGAAGCCGTCAAGGGCGCTGCCTCTCTTGGGCTGACGCCTGATTGCCTGACGTTCCTCGGCTATCCCGACTCGGGAACGCTGCGCATCTGGGAAACGACCTGGCAATTCGGCACAAGCAGGCTTCATGTTGCCACCGACGCCCGGTCGGTCCCCTATCCCGACGCACTCAGTCCAGGATCTCCCTACAATGCTGGGGCAATTACTGCCGATCTGGAGAAGGTCTTACAGGCGTTTCATCCAACAGTCGTGCTCTTCCCGTCGCCACTCGACCTCAACCCTGACCACCAGGCCGCGTATCTCTTCGTCACAGCGGCGCTGGACGACCTTGCCCTGTCCCCGTCCCGCTACACGTACCTCGTCCACCAGCGACATTTCCCGTCGCCTCTCCTGTACAACCCGCTGGCCGCACTGACCCCGCCCGCGTTTGTGGCTGGGCTGCCCATCCAGCTGCGCAATCTCAGACTGACCACAGATCAGGAGGCACTGAAGTACGCGACGACCTTGCTTTATCGCAGCCAGACCGACGTCGCCTACCGACTGCTGGCCAGTTTTTCGCGCCGGAACGAGGTGTTCTTTGAGGACCAGTATTTGCAGCTTTCCCCGGCAGACGCTCCATTCTTTCTCATCCCTACCGACTTCCTGCTGGAACGGTTTGGTCACAACGTTGAGCTGCGCTCAGTCAGTGCCAGCAGGCCCATACCGGGGACACTGCGCCTGGTCCTCTCTCTTCCTGCAGCCCCCACCGAGGATTCGGTCGCAGAAGTCTCCGTGTTTCCCGTCGCGATGGATACTCCATTTGCTCAGCAACCCAAGCTCGTCATCAGCCTGCAACATGGGAAGGAGGCGAGCGCCATGGACCTCGTGAGCGGAGCCTCAGTGGCAACGTCAGTGGTTACCACCGAAAACGGACCGGCTGTGACCATCGACATCAGCATGCCCGGAGTAGCAGCAGCCACTCAGGTCATGCTGCACATCCGCGCCGGATACCGGGGACTCTCCCTGTACAGCACTCCCTGGCAGATATTCATCCTGCCTCCGTCCTGACGCTGCCCGCGACAATTCATACAGGAGGGCCCCTGGTTTGCCGAGGGGCCCTCCTCATACCGTGTCATCGCTGTTGCGAATAGCGAGCTTGACCTGGACGGTCAGTGAGGGATAGGCTCTCCAACCGGTTCTCCGTCCGGAACTCTGTCCACAAAGGCAATCCGTTCCAGCGGAAGGCGAGGCGGACGCTCAGCTTCATCGTGCAACTGCTTGTCGGAGAGAACGGGGTTGGGAACCGTGGTGTGCTTTCCCACGATGACCAGCGTCAGCAGCGTCATGTCTTCCGGTATTCCCAGCATCGGCTTCACCTCGGCCTCACGAAAACCGGCAATCGGGTGCGCGACCAGTCCCAGCTCAGTCGCCCGCAGGATAAGCAGGGCTGTCCCCATGCCTGTGTCGAACCAATTGTACTCGCGCTCCTTGATGATGCAGTCGAGGTCTGGCTTGCTGAAGACTGCGATGATCATGGAAGCTCGTTCCGTCCATTGGTTGCCTTTGCTCATCGCCGTGAACACTCTTGCCAGCACTTCGGGGTCGCGGACGAACACGTAGCGCCACGGCTGGTTGTTGAAACATGACGCCGAGAGGCTTGCAGCATGCGCCAGGTCCCAGATCAGGTCGTCAGTGATGGCTGCCGGATCCAGCGAACGGTATGCCCTGCGGGTCTCGATGGCATCCTTGACATGCATAGCTGCCTTCAACCGGTCACTCTGCACAGTGTGCCAGGACCTCATCAATGTCAGGCAGGTCGTGGACGGGATAGACCTTCACCCAGGTGACCTTGCCTGATTCGTCGATGAGCACATTGGCGCGCTCGGAGTAGCCCTCGACGTCGCGGAACAGTCCATACGTCCGCGCCACACCTCCGTGCGGCCAGAAGTCGGACAGCAGCATCGTCTCGGCGATCAGCAGCTGCTTGGCCCACTGATTCTTCGACGGCACGGGATCAATGCTCATCCCCATCGCTATGGTGTTCATCCGTGCAAAGTCTGCCAGATGAGCCTCCAGCGACTTCATCTGCTCGGCACAGACATGTGTCCATGCGAGAGGGTGCCAAGACAGCAGAACCTTCTTGCCACGGTAGTCGGCCAAGTGAATGGGCCGCTTCCGGTTGTCATTCAAGGTGAAGTCGCGAGCCATGTCCCCGACGTCAACGCGCTTGATCTCTTCCATATGTTCCTCCTGTCTCAGCCATTGGTTGCCTGCACGGCCTGCCACATGCTCAGTATGGCCGTCTACGGCGCATGTGTCAACGTGACAAGTCAGCGATCCTTCCAATTCCATCACAGCGTCAGGAGAGGCACCGGCTTCCCTGTTCAACGTCTACACCGCCAGCGTTACTTGGTCCGGCGCGTCCAGCTCGACCTTCATGCGGTCGGGGTCCTCGAAGTAGACGGCGTAGCAGCCGGGCCCACCGGCATACGGATGCCGGTCCTCGTAGAGAATGCGCACTCCACGACTCCTCAGGAGCTCTGTCACCTCATCCACCTGCTGCCGCGAAGCAGCATGAAACGCAAGATGGTTGAGGCCGGGACGGCAGCGATGATACGGCTCATGGCAGAACCGCTGTTCGGCCTGCACAAACACCAGGTACGTCGGCCCCAGCCGATAGCTCCTCCCACCCGGCCACTCCTGGTAGACTGAATAGCCGAGCAGTCCCAGGAACCATCCCCAGAACTCCGCCGTGACCTTCAGATCCGCGCAGTAGATCTCTACGTGGTGCAGCAATCCCGCCTGATGCGACTCATCCGACACAGCCATAGTACCTCCCTGCGCGGCCAACAAGACGGCCCACGCTGTCTCGTCCATTATCGCTGTCTGGACTATCGCTGCAAACAGTTGTCCTGCTATACTGCATTCATGAGACATCCGGATCCCGCACCGCGCATCAAGACCGCCGCCGCTCCAAAGGCTGGAAGGAGCCCAGGCACTGCTCTCTCGGTCGATCTGACCACCGTGGAGCGTGTGCAGGCAATGGTCCTGGGCTGGTATGCGGCCCACGCTCGTCGTTTTGTGTGGAGAGTTCCCAATCCCGACCCGTACGTTGTTCTCGTTTCCGAGACGATGCTCCAGCAGACCCAGACGGCCCGTATCCAGGAGAAGCTGCCCCTCTTCCTTCGACAGTATCCCGACTTCAGTTCGCTCGCAGCCGCAGACAACGCAACCATCATCCGTGCATGGCAGGGCATGGGCTACAACAACAGGGCACTGCGGCTGCGAGACTGCGCACGCGCCGTCGTCGAGCGCTTTGGCGGGCTTCTGCCCGACACCGCCGACGACCTGCTGTCGCTCCCGGGCCTTGGGCCGTATACGGCGTCGGCCATCCTCTCATTTGCCTTTCACCGAGACGTCGTCGTTCTCGATGTCAACATTCGCAGGCTGTACAGCCGGCTGTTCCTGCAGCTCGCAACGACCCTCGAGGTTATGCCCGAACCCCTCCTGGTACACGTCGCCGATGAACTGTATCCCCGCGGACGCAGTTCTGACTGGCACCAGGCCTGCATGGACATTGCCGCGCAGTTCTGCACGGCCCGCAGCCCCCGATGCCTGTTCTGCCCCGTCGCAAATGCCTGCCGTTCAGCGTTCGGGCTGGCCGAAGCTGTTCCACCCCGGGTGTCCGAGCCCTCATACCGGGGAAAGCCAAACCGTATCTGGCGTGGCCGCATCATCGAACTTCTGCGCGGCCTCGCGCCTGGCCAGACAATGGGGATCGCAGAACTCAGGACTACGCTGTTCCCGACAGAAGAAGAAACCGACAGGCCCTGGCTGGAACGCATTGTGGCCGCGCTCGAACACGACGGTCTGGTCGACCGCGATCAGTCGGCCAACGTCGTCAGGCTTCGGTCCTGACGGCCTGAACAGCGCTCAGCCCTTGAGGGTAAGGGTACGCTGATAGGCTGCCCAGACGGCCTTTGACACGGCTGTCCTGAACCCGCCCTTCTCCAGCTCATAGAGCGCTTCGGCGCTGGTCCCGCCTGGCGACGTGACAGAGTTCTTGAGCTCGGCAGCATGCTTGTGACTGGACCGAGCGAGCTTGAGCGAGCCTTCCATCGTCTGCAACACCAGCTCCAACGCCATGTCACGCTGGAATCCAAGATGGACGGCGGCGTCCATGAACGCCTCGATGAACAGGAAGACGTAGGCGGGCCCGGTGCCACTCACTGCAGTCGCCATGTCCACGTATCGCTCTTCGTCCACTTCAATCTCGATGCCCACTGCGCCAAGTACCGAACGGACCAGTGTCCGGTCCTCCTGCACTATCTGGGAGCTGGCCATCCAGACACTGACACCTGCGCCAATCTGGGCGGGCGTGTTGGGCATGCATCGCACGATGCGGTCATGACCTGTCCCTTCCCTCAGCCTGTCGATCCCGGCTCCGGCGACAATGGACAACAGCACCTGTTCCGGCCGCATGGCTCCGTTAATATCAGCAAAGACACGCTCGAGATTCTGGGGCTTCACCGCCAGGAGAACAATGTCCCCGAACTGGACTGCCTCATGGTTGGAGAGCGTCGTGTGAACGTGGTGTCGCTCCCGCATGACTTCAAGCGTGGCCCAACTGCGAGAACTGACCATCACGTCGTCCTCGGACGCAATACCCTTGGCCAGCAGCGATTCGACGAAGGCATTCGCCATGACGCCTCCACCAACAAACGAAATCTTCATCCTGTCACTCATGAGGCAACCTCCTTGACCAACATCGAATCATACTGCCTTTCGCTGCATGATACCATCAGCGATGTGCGCACACGGCCACGTTGTCATTCACAGACTTGCTCCGTCGAGTCATTGACGCAGTGCGCCACTCAGCTATACATATATAGTATAGCAGTCGGATTCTGAGAATGTATTCGCGGCCCGGCGCGTGGTCACCGGGGAACAGGAGGCAAGCAATGGAGCAAGTACGCAAGATCTTGATCATCCTCTCGACGGCCGAGCGCGAGAAAGCCATCGCCGGCTTGATGTACGCCCAGAACACCCATGACAACCACTGGTTTGATGATGTACGCGTTGTTCTGTTTGGTCCCTTCGAACGACTTCTCGCCGAGGATGAGGAGATCCGGGCACTCGGTGCCGAGATCTTCAAGGTTGTTGCTCATCCCGTCGCCTGCAATGCGTTCGCAGAAGACGCGCTCGTGAGCGATGCCATCAAGAGCCTGGGGTGTGAAATCGATCAGGTCGGAGGCATCATCTCGGAGTGCATCCGAAACGGCTACGTTCCTCTCGTGTTCTAGACCTACCGTCTCGTCATAGTCGCATGAATCACAAGCGCCCCGGTTTCCCGGGGCGCTTGCCTGTCAGACACTCTCTGTGCTACTTCTTTCTCTCGCACAACTCCAGGAGAACGCCGTGTGTTGACTTCGGATGAACGAATGCTATCCGGGTCCCGCCCGCGCCGCCTCGAGGCGTCTCGTCGATCAACTGGACACCTTTGGCCTTCAGCTCCACGAGAGCCACTTCGATGTCGTCGACTCGAATAGCGATGTGATGCAGGCCCTCACCGCGCTTCTCGATAAACTTGGCGATCGTGCTGTCCGGGCTGGTAGGCTCCAGCAGCTCGATCTCCGTGCCGCCAATGGGCAGGAATGCAGTTCTCACGTGCTGCTCAGTCACCTCTTCGAGGCCGTGCAACTCGATACCCAGCGATGTCTCCCAGAATGACAACGACTCCTGTAGATTGGAAACGGCAATGCCGATATGATCGACGTTCTTCAGGTTCATGGGTTCCTCCAACTTTGCTCGAAGATGATGTCTGCCAGCGAATATGGGTCGCTCTGCTTGCTGGCGACCTTCTCCAGCTCGGCCTGAACGGCTGGCTGGTCCAGCTGCTGCTTCATCGTGTCTGCCAGGCGTGCCTTGAGAATCTCGAGCACGTCGAGCTTGGCCATGCGTATCTTGAGTGCGTCCAGCTCTCCCGAGGCCACGAGATGCGCACGATGCCGTTCGATCGTGTCCACCACGTTGTCGATGCCGGTGTTCAGTTCGGCCGACACCCTGAGCACGGGCGGATTCCAGCCTGCCACCATCGACAGTTGCAGGACAGATTCGACCTGCGTCGCGGTACGGTCTGCGCCATCGCGGTCCGCCTTGTTGACGATGAACAGGTCCCCGATCTCCATGATGCCCGCCTTCATGGCCTGGATG
>JAPLGL010000155.1 GCA_026390155.1 Caldisericota bacterium | reverse complement strand
AGCAGCAGGCGGTTCATCTCGACCGTGAAACCTGTCGACAGTTCGATGTAGTCGGCAATGCCCTTCAGATTTGCCGTTCCGCCGGACAGGATCAGGTGAAGCGGTCGGTCGCTCTCAAACCGGGTCGTGTAGTAGTTGAGGGAACGACGGATCTCAAGCACCAGCTCATCGATGATGGGCAGGGCTGCGGACGTAGCGCGTTCCGCCTCGGTGCCGGACTCGAGATTGGCATCGGGGTCCACGTTGACCGACTCCTGCTTCAACTCCTCGGCACGTTCCGTGTTGATGCCCAGGGCCGAAGCAATTGCCTGCGAGACGCGTGCCCCTCCGAACGGGATCATGCGCGTGAGCCGGATCATGGACTGATCCGCAACATTGATGGACGTCAGGGTCGACCCGATGTTGACCATGACGATTGTCTTTGCGTCCAGATCGGGCCGCTTGTAGGAGACATAGTCCACCAGGCGCAACTCCGCAAAGGGCTCCACCTCGATGAACACCGGTTCCAGCTGCGTCTTGCGAAGGACGCCCACGAGGGCGTTGACGATCTCCAGGGGAGCGGCGGCGACCAGGCAGTTCGCCTTGATGCCACCGTCGTCCGTCTGTGCCCTGGACAACACCTGATAGTCGACCACAGCTTCTTCGATGGGATAGGAAATGTGCTTCTCCATCTCCCACTTGACGATGTCGCCCAGCGGTTGACGGGGGACTTCGTCCACCGTGACCTGCTTGACCGTCACCAGCTGCCCTGACACCGACGCAGAAACACGCTTGCCCACAAAGGAATGCAGCGAGAGCAGAGAGCCGAGCGCCTCGCTGATGATGTCGCCCTTGGCTATCTTTCCCTCTTCGATGGATCCCTCAGGCGTTGGAACAACGCCGAAGTTGACAAGGCTCAATGCATTCTTGTCCCGCTTGAACTGAGCCACCTTGATGGTGTTCGACCCAATATCTACTCCAATGATCGGTGTTGCCTTGTTTGCTAGCCCAAACACAGGGTGCCTCCTTATGCGCTCGACCGTCGAACTTCTACCTGCGGAACAGGGTTGTCACGTACCAGTTGATCAGGTCATTTCCTGCAACAGCTGCGACATACGCTCCCACAGCCATTGCGGGACCGAAGGGCATCGAATCCTTCCCTTTCTTCTTGAAAACAACCATGAGAACGATACCCGCCGTTGCTCCAATAATAAAGGCTAGCAACAAAAAAACAACAGCGAGCCGCCACCCCAGAAAAGCGCCAAGCATGAGGCCGAGGGTTGCATCACCCCAGCCCATGCCGCCTCTCGAGAACAGGATGATCAAAGCGAACAGGCCCGCACCGATTGCCGCTCCAGCCGCGGCACCCAGCAATCCATGCCATCCAGAAAGCGCGCCAAATAACACGCCAATGGCAGTCCCGGGCAAGACAACTGTGTCGGGTACGAGCCCGGTCTCAAAGTCGATAATCCCGACCGCCAGCGCAAGAACCGTCATGATGGCGAACTTGAGAGCCTCGACGCTCCATCCGAGGCGCCACCCCAAGCCCATGAACAGGAGTCCGCTGAACACCTCGGTCCACAGGTATCGGGAACCAATCACTGCATGACAGTATCGGCAGCGCCCGCGCAGAAAGACATAGCTCCAAACTGGAACAAGATCGGGAACACCCAGCTGATGACCGCAGGCCGGGCAGACAGAGTGTCCCTTGACCCACTGTTCATCGCGTGGAATACGATAGGTCAGGACTCCCACGAAACTCCCCATGAAGGTACCGGCCATGAAGCAGACAGCAAGAAACACGACCTCAGGAACTGCGCCCAGCAAGCCTGTCACCAGCAATCCATCCTCTCTGCACTCCTTTGTGGGCTCAGAACAGCATCGTGCCATCTCTGAACGCAGGACACGACTTCCAGTCGTAGGCTAGTATAGCACACACCGCCGCTCCTTGTACATAGTCTGGACAACGAGACACAAAATGCAAGACCTGCAACACGAGCCGCAACCCCCTGGATATGGAAAAACCCCCGGGAGGGGGGGATGGAAAAGACATGACCCTGGCAGCGACCTACTCTTCCAACGGGCTTCCCCATTAGTACCATCGGCGTGTCGGGCTTAACTTCCGTGTTCGGGATGGGAACGGGTGTTTCCCCGACGCTATGACCACCAGAGTCATGTCTCAGATGAAAACAGGATGAACATGCAGGATGCCTGCACCCTCAAAACTGTACGAGCCAATTACGTCCCCGACCTATTAGTACTGGTCAGCTCAACGCATTGCTGCGCTTACACCTCCAGCCTATCAACCTGGTAGTCTACCAGGGGTCTACCTCGTCTTGCGACGATGAGAG
>JAPLGL010000099.1 GCA_026390155.1 Caldisericota bacterium | reverse complement strand
GAGCGGGCTCCGATGAAGAAGCTGGTTGCAGACGTGTCCGGCATCGTGCAGGGAGTCGGGTTTCGGTTCTTTGTGCAGCAGACAGCGGTTCAGCTTGGGATCGATGCCACGGCTGACAACATGAATGATGGGACTGTGCACGTTGTCGCATCGGGCGACGAACAGCGGCTCTTGCGCCTGGTGGAATTGCTCAGGCATGGGAGCCGTTACTCATCTGTGGACCGCGTCGACTACACGATCACGGATCGGTTCGGGTAGATGGAAGGGAGCTGACATGGACATCAGGGATCATCTCAACGAGGAGGCACACTACATCGACGGAGTGTTGGCTGATTGCCTTGCCCCGCTTCAGGGATCGGTCATGCATGCAGCGATGTCCTATGCGCTGCTGGCGCCGGGCAAGCGCGTGCGGCCTGCCCTCTGCCTCGCAGTCTATGAGGCCTGCACTCGCGACAGGGAGCGTATAAAGCCGGTCCTCGCCGCGATCGAAATGGTCCATGCGTACTCCATCATTCAGGATGATCTGCCCTCCATGGACAACAGTGACCTGAGGCGTGGCAAGCCGACGACGCACAAAGTCCACGGCGATGACATGGCCCTTCTGGCTTCCGATGCCCTGCTGACCCTGGCATTCGAGGAGCTCTCGTCCGCGAAGATGGTCGATGCCTTCGGCGCGGAGCGGTGCCTCGTGGCAGTCCGGACATTGGCCGCTCTGGCTGGGGCGGAGGGCCTCGTTGGCGGGCAGGCGATGGATGTCATCACTTCCAGCGACGAACACGTCGAGATGGGTACGATCGAGTACATCCACAAGAACAAGACGGCCGGTCTCATCCAGGCTTCAGTACTGCTGGGGGGTATCTTCGGCTGCGCCAGCGAGGCTGACATGGGCAGGCTGCGTGACTTCGGTGAGAGTTTTGGCATGGCATACCAGATCGTGGACGACATCGCGGACGCCAGCGCGACCGAAGCTCAGTCTGGCAAGACAGCGGGTCAAGACGTCAAGAACCGAAAGGCGACCTACGTGACCGTGCTGGGGCTGGTCGATGCCAGGGAGAAGGCATTGCAGTACCTGGCGCGCGCTCGTGAGTCCGCAACGGCACTGGACAGCGGGGGAGACTTCCTGACGGGCCTCGTCGACCTTCTCGCGGAGAAGGCTCGCAGTTGATTCTGGACCATGTTGCCTCGCCGGCCGACATCCGCGAGCTTGGCATTGCGGATCTTCGGGTGCTGGCGGCCGAATGCAGGCAGGTCATCCTTGATACGTGTTCGACCAACGGCGGGCACCTCGCGTCGAATCTGGGGGCTGTGGAGCTGACCATCGCACTGCACAGGACGCTGGATACGCCGACGGACCAGCTGGTCTGGGACGTGGGACACCAGTGCTACACGCACAAGCTTCTCACTGGCCGCTACGAGTCCTTCAGTACCCTCCGGCAATGTGGGGGCATCAGCGGGTTTGTGAACCCCGATGAATCTCCATATGACACATTTCTGGCCGGGCATGCGTCGACGTCGCTATCCATAGCCGCAGGCCTTCTTGCGGCACGGCGCCTGGATGGAGGCAACCAGCGCGTCGTCGCGGTCATCGGTGATGGCGCCTTGTCTGGCGGCATGGCCCTGGAAGCGCTGAACAACCTGGGAAGGGCGCATGGGCAGTGTCTCGTCATCCTCAACCACAATGACATGTCCATCTCCCGTTCCGTGGGTGGCATGGCGCAGGCACTCAACCGGCTGCGGACGCGTACGTGGTACCTGCGTGCGCGCGAGTCTCCGCTGGTGGGACGCGGGCTTCGCTGGCTGAGGACCCTGCTGAAACGGATGTACCTGCCCACGATCTTCTTCGAGGAGCTGGGCTTCCGGTATTTCGGTGTGGTCGATGGACACGACATCGGCAAACTCATCGAAGCGATCGACATGGTCAAGGATATCCAGCAGCCAGTCGTACTGCAGGTTGTGACCGTCAAGGGCAAGGGATACGAGCTGGCAGAACAGCAGCCGGCTCATTTCCACGGCGTCGCGCCGTTCCTCATCGAGAATGGGCTCAGCAAAGAGGAGACATCTTTACCGACCTACTCTGATGTCTTTGGAGAGACGCTCATACGGCTTGCGGAGAACGACCCGCGCATCGTCGCCATCACGGCCGCGATGATGGATGGGACCGGGCTGGTCGAGTTTGCCAGGCGTTTTCCCGATCGCTGCTATGATGTCGGCATTGCGGAGCAGCACGCCGTCGGCATGGCAGCGTCGCTTGCAAAGCGAGGCTACAAGCCATATGTCGCCGTGTACTCGACCTTCCTCCAACGGGCGTATGACCAGATTGTGCACGATGTCGGCATCGGTGGTCTGCCCGTGCGGTTCGCGGTCGATCGGGCTGGGCTGGTCAGCGACGACGGCCCGACGCATCAAGGTGTCTTTGATGTGGGTTTCTTGAAGAGCGTTCCCGGTATGACAGTCTGTTCTCCAGGCGACCGGGCAGACCTGGTGCGCATGCTGGAACTGTCAGCCACAGCTACAGGACCGTTTGCCATCCGGTACCCCAAGGATGCTGCCTACGACCTTAGTGAAGAGCTTGGTGAGCGCTCTGCCATGACTCCCGGGGTTGGCAAAGTGGTGTCAGATGGAGGTGACGTTGCCATCGTTTCGCTGGGACCGGTGCTCCGCTCGGCTCTGGAAGCCCGCACCATCCTTGCTGGCGATGGAATTCACGCGTGTGTTGCGGACCTCCGTTTTGCCCAGCCGCTTGACACTCTTCTTCTCACCCAACTTGCAGGTGCATGCCGGGCAGTGCTGCTCGCTGAGGAGACGACACGTTCTACGGGCGTCTACGACGCCGTTGTCCAGGCACTTGTGCGTTCTGGCATGAACATCGCGCGCATCGGACGGTGTGGTGTTCCCGACGCGTTTCCTGCCATGGACAAGCGGACGCACCTCCTGAGCGTTTATCAACTCGATGCTAGGGGGATGGCGCGCGCTGCGCGCGCCTTGCTGGCCGGGCAGGATTGACAGGAGCGGCTTGAAGCCATTCACATCCTTCGTACACTGTACAGCGTGATGAAGAGCATCGTCTACTATCGCGGCGACTCGAAGGATGCGCGAGAACTTGAGCGCGAGATCCGGCCGTACCTGACTGGCAAAGGAGTGGAGGTCTTCAGTGTGACCTCCAGGGACGACCTGTCCACCCTCCCACCGGGAGCGCCGGACGGCTCCTTCGTTCTCAGCCTGGGTGGCGATGGGACCTTCCTGCGCGCTGCGCGGCTCAGTACAAAGTTGGGACTGCCGGTCCTGGGCATCAACCTGGGGTCTCTTGGCTTCCTGACGGACGTTGAGGAAAACGAAATATATGCATCGCTTGACGCTGTCCTCGCCAGTACCTACACCGTGGAGCATCGCCTTGTCCTGGAGGCTCGCGTCGTGCGCGAGGGTCAGGAAATCATCAACACGACGGCTATCAATGACGTGCTGGTGGTCAGGGATGCAACAGGCAAGATCCTCACGTTCGAGGTTTTCATCGGCGGTGTGCGCGCAGGACAGATCACGGCGGACGGCCTCATGGTGTGTACCCCCACCGGATCGACTGGATACTCCCTGTCGGCAGGAGGCCCCATCCTGGACCCCATGGTCGAAGCGCTTGTGCTCACTCCTCTTGCTCCACACGACTTCACGTCGAGGCCCCTGGTCGTTTCGGCAGGCAGTGAAATCACGATCAAGGTGAAGCCGTCGCGAGACAAGGCCGCGTTCATGCGCGACGGAGAGCGCGTCGGGGACATCCACAGTTTTGATACGATCAGTGTCCGGAGACATCCGGAGGATGTTGCCATCATTCGCTTGCGTGAGAAGAACTTCTACAAGGTCCTGGGCGCGAAATTCCACTGGGGCGGGTAAACGTGCTGCTCCACCTTGACATCCACAATCTGGCCATCGCGCACGACGTTCACGTGTCATTCGAGGACGGGTTGAACGTCATCACCGGTGAGACGGGTGCGGGCAAGTCCGTCCTGGTGCTTGCCATCAGTGCGGTGCTGGGGGGCAAGCTGACCAGCGACTTCATCAGCGCAGGGGCGGACAGCCTTCGACTGGATGCAGAGTTCGCGCTTCCGCGCGCCTGTTCGCTGCGTGAAGTGCTGGGCGACCTCGTTACGGACGACGACATGACCGTCGTGGCGACCCGCGAGGTGGACCGGACTGGCAGGCACAAGTATCGCATCAACGGGCGCATAGTGCCCATCAGCACACTCAGGCTGCTGGGTGAGCAGCTCGTCGACGTTCACGGGCAGCACGAGCCACAATCGCTGCTGGTACGTGAGAACCATATCCAGCTTCTGGATTCCTTTCTCGGACATGATACTCAGTCCGCGCGCGAGCTGTTCGGCAGGAGACTCACAGAGTTGCGTGCTGCACGCCGTGAACTGGAGCAGATGGAGACGCGCCGGGCAGAATGGGATACTGAAACAGCCTATCTGGAGTTTGCCTCGGAGGAACTCGAGCGCGCGCAGCTCAGAGCTGGGGAGGACAGTCTGCTTATCGCAGAACAGCGCCTTCTGGAGAACGTCCGTGAGTTGCAGGAGCAACTGGGCCAGGCGTCGGTCGCCCTCACCGGAGACGAGTCCAGGGACGGCGAGGGGATCGTGCGGGAGGTCGGCAGACTGCACCACACGATTGATGCGCTGGTCTCGATCGACCCCCGCCTGAACGAGGTGACATCGCTGCTGGAAGAGGCGCAGGCGAGCCTCAAGGAAACCGCGTCGACTCTGGGCGACTATCTTGGCAGGCTCGAACTGGATGACGCGCGACTGGCCCAGGTTACCGGGAGGCTGGATGCTATCGCCAGGCTCGAGGAGAAGTATCACAAGGACCTCGGCGGTCTGGTCACGTTTCAAATGGAGATCGACCGCAAGCTGCAGGAACGTCAGGAGCGTGCAGGTGACGAAGCCGGCATGCGTGCCCACATAGTGCAGGTGGAGGACGAACTTGCGATGATCGGAGCGTCGCTGACGGCGAAACGCAAGCAGGGGGGACCAGTCCTTGCGCACAAGGTCGAGAAACAGCTTGGCGAGCTGGCCATGTCCAATGCGCGGTTTGTCTGTTCCATCGAGCAGAGTGTCGACGAGCAGGGTATCGCGATCGGAGATGAGCGGTTCAAAGCCTCCGAGACCGGATTGGACGTGGTCGAGTTCCTGATTGCACCCAATCCGGGGGAGGGACTGCGTCCTCTCAGGGAGATCGCATCTGGCGGAGAGCTCTCACGTGTCATGCTCGCGCTCAAGACAGTATTCGCGGAGACCGACCAGATTCCTACCATGGTGTTCGACGAGGTGGATGCAGGAATCGGTGGCGAGACAGGCCTTTCAGTGGCTGGCAAGCTGGCCAGCCTCGGCGAACATCGTCAGGTCATTGTCATTACGCATCTGCCGACCATTGCCGCGCGGGCTGGAACACACCTCGTCATCTCCAAGGAGCAGAGCGACGTGGCCACCACAGTGGCAGTGCGGCGCATCACCGGTGAGGAGCGTGTCCGTGAGCTGGCGCGGATGGTCTCCGGCGACCAGGTGTCCCAGGTCGCCCTTGCCAATGCCCGCGAGTTGCTGTTTCCCTAGGCGGTCACATGGCAGGCGCCCTGCATGATGCCTGTGATCAAGTCGGCGCTACGGCTCCTGGGCTGAAGAACGGGCAGGCGCTCTTCAGACAAGATGTAGGATGTCGAGACAGCAACTACACTCGGACAGGGAGGACTCATGGAGATCAGGACGTTCGACCAGTTGCTTGAAGAGGCAAAGAAGCGTGGCCGGAGAAAGGTGGCGGTTGTGTTTCCTGAGGAAGTCTCGCTGCATGCGGCTATACTGGCGCAGCAAGCTGGCATAGCAGCGCCCGTTCTCGTAGGTCCGCCCGACCGCATAGCGGCACTTCTCCTCCAAGCCGGGGTGCCTGCCGGCGATTATGAGATCGTCCCTGCCAGTGACCCTGTGGAGGCGTGCAGGATCGCTGTGGGGCTGGCGCGCGATGATGCAGTGGACGTTCTTCTAAAGGGCGGGGTGCAGACAGCTCAGCTGCTTCATGCCGTGCTGGACAAGGACACGGGTATCCGTGCGAGCAAGGTGATGTCCGAGTGTACCGTTTATGAGGACACGCGCATGCGCCACTCATTGTTGGCCGTTGTGGACGGTGGCATCCTGGTTGCCCCGACGCTGGATGAGAAGGTGGAGAGTATTAAGAACACCGTGGGCGTCTTTCACCGCCTCGGCTATGAGAACCCGAAGGTAGCGTTGCTGGCGGCCGTGGAGACCGTTTCGGAGAAGATGCCCTGCACGCAGGATGCCGCCATCATCACGCGCATGTCCGAACGCGGACAGATCAAGGGCTGTGTTGTCGACGGGCCGCTCGCGCTGGACAACGCCGTATCGCCACGGGCTGCGAGTATCAAAGGGCTTGGTGGTGAGGTCGCCGGCGTGGCCGACATCCTCATCGTGCCGGATATCGAGGCAGGCAACATGCTTGGAAAGTCCATGACCTATTTTGCCGGGTTTACCTCGGCGCATGTCACCATTGGGGCACGCAAGCCGGTCCTGGTGCCGTCGCGGGCGGACGATGGCCAGACCAAGCTGATGTCGGTGGCGCTGGGCATTGTCGCATATTACGGGGAGGCATGAAATGGAGTGCATGACCCACCTTTCGGACATAGCGAGTCTGGTGAAGACATTGCCGCGCAAGCGCATGGCAGTGGCCTATGGTGAAGATGCACACACCCTCCAGGCTGTGGAGCGTGCCGTGCGGGAAGGCATTGTCGACGCTGTCATCGTCGGGGGAAGGAGCAGGATTGTGACGGCTGCGGACGAGTGCGGGGTGGATGCGAGGCTTTTCGAGATCATGGACGTCGAGGGTGAGATGCCATCGGTCAAAGCGGCTGTGAACCTCGTCCGTGAGGGCGGCGCGGACATGCTGATGAAGGGTCTGGCTCATACCGACAACTACATGCGAGGTATTCTGGACAAGGAGACGGGGCTCCTGCCCGAGGGCGGCCTGTTGTCGCATGTTGCGGTCTTTGATATTCCTGGGTACCCTCGGCTGATCGTGCTGTCGGATGGGGCCGTGATACCAGAGCCGACCCTGCAGCAGAAGATTGCCCTCACGAAATACGCTATCCGCGTAGCCAACAGCCTGTGCATCGAAGTTCCCAAAGTTGCTTTCCTGTCGGCCAGCGAGAGTGTGCTGAAGTTCCCGAGCAGCCAGGAAGCAGCTGTTCTGACAGGCATGGCGGTTCGCAGGCAATTCGGCAATGTCGTGGCGGAGGGACCCATTTCGGTTGATCTGGCCCTGTTCCCGGAAGTCAGCGAGATCAAGGGTTTCAAGGGACGGATCCGTGGTGATGCGGACATTCTCATCGTTCCCGGTATCGACAGCGGAAACGTCCTCTACAAGGCGATTGTATGGTTCGGGAAGGCGGAGACGGCAGCGATGGTGACTGGGACGACAGCACCATGCATTCTGACGAGCAGAGGGGACTCTGAAGATTCCAAGTTCTACTCCATCGCACTCGGTGCATTGAACGCCTGAGAACAAGGGTATAATAATAGTTTGGGGCCAATGTCGGCCTCAAACCATGCTTGTTTGAAGGGAGTGCTTGAGTGCGTAGAAACGATCTCCGTAACATTGGTATCATTGCTCACGTCGACCACGGGAAGACGACGCTGGTCGACGCCATGATGCGGCAATGCAAGCTGTTCCGCAATATCGACCAGATGGGTGACTGCATCCTCGACTCTGGAGACCTGGAGCGGGAGCGCGGTATCACCATTATCTCCAAGAATATGTCGCTCGTGTGGAAGGGTGTCAAGATTAATATCGTAGACACGCCTGGCCACTCGGATGTTGGCGGCGAAGTGGAGCGCGTCCTCAGAATGGTTGACGGCGTCCTTCTCCTGGTCGACTCCTCCGAGGGACCGATGCCGCAGACGCGATTTGTCCTCAAGAAGGCGCTGGAGCTCAATCTGAGGCCAATTGTCGTCATCAACAAAATCGACCGGCAGGACGCCCGCATCCAGGAAGTCATCAACGAGACCTTCGACCTGTTTGTCGAACTTGACGCGAGCGAAGAGCAGCTTGATTTCCCGGTTGTCTACGCTTCGGGCCGTGACGGCAAGGCGACCACGGACCTCAACGACCCGCCACAGGACCTGACGCCACTGTTCCAGCTGATGCTCAAGAAGACCCCGGCTCCGGAGTATGACCCTGAGAGTCCCTTGTCTGTCCTGGTCACGAACATCACCCATGATGACTACATTGGACGTATCGGCATCGGTCGCATGTTTGGTGGACAGGTGAAGACCGGAGACAAGATTAAGGTATTCTCCGACGGGGACACCGAGTACTTGGGCCAGATTCTCAAGCTGTTCATTTTCGAGGGGCTGGAGCGCAAGGAAGTCCCGAGCGTGCAGGCCGGTGAGATCTTCGCCTTCGCGGGGATCCCCGCCATCACGATTGGAGATTCAGTTACCGACCCGGAGCGTCCAGTAAAGCTGAATTTGCTGCGGATCGAGCCGCCGACGGTGTCCATGATGTTCATGGTCAACGACAGTCCATTCGGAGGGACGGAGGGGAAGTTCGTTACCTCCAACAAGCTGCGCGAGCGGATCGAGAAGGAGTTGCGTACCAACGTGTCCATTGCGGTCGAGTGGGGTGACCTGCCTGACCGGTTCACCGTCGCGGGGCGGGGCGAGCTCCAGCTGGCGATCCTGATTGAACAGATGCGCCGAGAGGGATACGAGTTCCAGGTCTCGATGCCACAGGTCATCACCGAGAAGCAGGGTGGCAAGGTCCTTGAACCGTACGAAACCCTCGTCCTTGACGTTCCCAAGGAGTATCAGGGGACGGTCATCAACATGCTGGGCGAGCGGCGCGGGACCATGGAGAAGATGCTGGACCTCAAGGGAGCGTACGTTCGTCTCAGCTACACGATTCCTCTGCGCGGCCTGTTTGGCTTCCGGTCCGAGTTCCTGAGCTCCACCAAGGGCAATGGCGTCATGACCCACACATACCTGGGATACCTGGAGTGGGCAGGCAAGATCGGTGGCCGTAGGAATGGCGTTCTGGTCTCAGACCATACTGGAGCCGTTTCGGCGTACTCGATTGCACGTATCCAGGACCGTGGCAAGCTGTTTGTTGCTCCTGCCGAGAAGGTGTATGCAGGCCAGATCGTAGGCGAGACGCAGCGTGACCACGATCTCAAGGTTAATCCGACGAAGGAGAAACACCTCAGCAACATGCGGTCCTCCACGTCGGAGATCTCCACAAAGATCGACCCGCCGACCCAGTTTGCCCTCGACCAGTTTCTCGACTACATCAACGAGGACGAGTTGCTGGAGGTCACACCCAAGTCGCTGCGCATTCGCAAGAGGCTGCTGGATTTCAAGGAACGCAAGCGCTTCGGACGGGAGGAAGACGACTACGGCGACTAGTCCGGACTGTCAATGAACGAAAGAAGCTCCCCGGGTAACCGGGGAGCTTCTTTTATCGTTGTGTTTCAATTGTGTTGACTGTTCTTCGGTCGACGAGGCGAGACGGCTTGTGCCGGCAGGTCCATGGGGTCGACGAAGACGCCGCTCATGTTGAGAAGGACGCTTTGGCGAGTGATGACCGGCATGGGAGCGACCTTTGCATCGAGGCCGAAAATGTGCTTGATGACTTCGTCCATGCGGATTGTTCCCGACTGGTCGAAGAAGACGCCTACGTGTACGCGCAAGGGATTCCGCGCCGCAACCCGTGCCGTGAGAACGTACTTCCGAATGTCTTTGGGCGCGTGTGACTTGCTGTTCTCGCGTTCAACCACAAGCGTCGGAAGGGCGAGGAACGAAGCCATGTGCGCCTTCATCTGGTCAGCATCGGCGTCCACCCCGCGTGGCCATGTGTATTCATAGCGGAGGATCATGGGTTGTGCCATGAGAGACGGGGCGGCGACGGGAATGTCTACGGCAGACAGGAACTTGAGCCCCGGAGGCGCCGTACGCTCGAGTGCATTTGCGCGGTCAGACACTGGCGACCACGTGTCGAGGAGGACGTCGACGTATTCCTGGAGACTGACCATGCCGACGCCTGTCGGGATGCCGGTCTCGATACGCACACGTTGATTGAACCCTTCGCTGTAGACCAGAGGGAGGTTGCTGCGCCGCAGCCACCGCACCAGGGCTGCTTGCACTTCATGGTGTGAAAGCAAACAGGCCTCTTCTTCCTTGCTGTACCGCAAGCGCATCTTTATCATGAGTTGATTGTAGCAGGAAAGTCGGCATCGGCAATGAAGAATCGCTGGTTGCCAAGCGATTGCGTAAGCGGGAAACCCGGCTACTATGACTCCATGAAACCAGCCGGTAGAACCGGCATGTCGTCGAGAAAGGACAGAGCATATGCAGGGACTCTTTGATTACATCCGTATCAACATTCAGGTCTGGATTCGGGGCGGGATCGTCTTGATACCGGTCGTCCTGATCGTGATTACGATCCATGAGTATGCCCATGCCTGGACGGCGTGGAAGCTTGGTGACACAACTCCCGTCGAGACCGGGCGCCTTAGCCTGAACCCTCTGCGTCACCTCGACCCGCTTGGGACCGTCGCTCTCCTCCTGTTTCGTGTCGGGTGGGCGCGCCCCGTGATGATCGACTTCTCGGCATTCAAACACCCTCGCCGCGATACCGTCCTCGTCTCCCTGGCTGGACCGGCCTCCAACTTCGCTACGGCCATTGCCGCCTATCTGCTCCTGCTGCTCGTCAGGAGCTCGCCTGCGATAGTCACACAATTCAACTATATCAACGTCGTCCTGGAGAGCCTGGTCAGGTTCTCGGTAATGCTTGGCGTGTTCAATCTTCTTCCCATTCCCCCACTCGACGGTTCCAAGGCTTTTTTCGCGCTTTTCTTCAAGAGACCGGAACGGTTTCTGTACGACCGCGCCGTTGACCTGTATGGCACGGTCGTCCTGCTTGCCCTCCTCTGGTTTCACATCATCGATGGCATGATATCGTTCATTGAGAATACTCTCCTGAGGCTGTGAGGTGGCCATGAAAAAGCGAATCCTGAGCGGCATGCGTCCCACAGGCAAGCTGCATCTGGGGCACTACATGGGGGTGCTCGCGAACTACGTGAAGCTGCAGGACGAATATGACTGCTACTTCATGGTGGCGGACATGCACGCACTGACCACCCAGTGGAACGAGAGCGGTTCGATCCGCGAGTACCGGCGTGAGATGGTCCTCGACTGGCTGGGGGCGGGACTCGATCCAGAGAGGTCAACTATCTTCTGCCAGTCCGATGTGCCGGAGCATGCCTATCTGTTTACGCTTCTCGCGATGATCACCCCCGTCTCATGGGTCGAGCGAAACCCAACCGTCAAGGAAATGATTCGGGACATGGACCTCAAGGATAACGTAAACCTCGGCCTGCTGAGCTATCCGGTGCTGATGGCAGCAGACATCATGGCCTACCGCGCGGAAGCAGTGCCCGTCGGCAAAGACCAGGTCCCACATCTTGAATTCACGCGCGAACTGGTGCGGACATTCAATCACACGTACTGCACAGACCTCTTCCCGGAGCCTCAGCCTGTGTTGAACGAGTTTCAGATGCTGTCGGGCCTGGACGGACGGAAGATGAGCAAGTCCCTGGGGAACGATATCGTGGTGTCCGACCCGCCGGAAGTGACGGGCAAGCGCATGATGACGGCCTACACGGATCCCTTGAAAGTGCGCAGGGACGACCCCGGCCACCCGGAAGCCGGCTGTGTCGTTTATCAGTATCACAAGCTGTTTGAGCCGGACAGCGCGCTAGAAGCCAAAACGCAGTGTGAACAGGGTTGTCTCGGCTGTGTCGCCCACAAGCACTCCGTCGCTGCGATGGTCTCGGAGCGGCTGGTCGGGTTCCAGGAGCGCCGGGCTGCCTTTGCCGCCGATCCGCAGTCGGTAGACCGCATCCTGGCAGAAGGCCGCCAGAAGGCCTCGCTGGTCGCTGCCGCAACGGTGCACATGGTCAGGGAGGTCATGGGGATCTGAACGTGGCGGGCCTGACTGATTCTGTGAACAACCTGAGGCTTCTGGGCCGTGCCGGGCGGGCCGACGTTGCCGACGTCGTCGTGGAGAGCCTGGTGGACTATTGCAGCATGACCATACGGCGCGACGCCGGGGTCGAGGAGCACGCCGAGCTGGTCTACATGCTAGCCGACCTTCTCAAGCTGAAGAGCGAGTTTGTCATCTTCGGGCACGCGGCCTCGCAGGAGAAGTCCCTGCTTGAAGGTATCAGAGCTCTGGATGAGGCGGGATTGTATACCAGGCCCATCATCGAGGTCCTCCAGGAAGTGAACGCGGGCAGAGTCCCATTCAAGAGGCCGAACGTACGCCCACCGGTGACCACAGGGGAGGAGCAGACGGGTGACGAGGTCTCGGATGCCTTGCTCGAGGCACTTGCGCGCATCGTCGAGCGCGTCGCGGCCCGCAAGCCGGTGACGAGCGAGAACCGGCAACCGGTCTATCTGAGCCTCCAGCAGGTCATGCGAGAGCTTCGGGCGCTATTGCAGGAGAGAGGAACGATGCTGTTCGAGGACATTTTTGACTCATCCGACTCGAGGGAGCGTGTGGTATTGAGTTTCCTGGCGATTCTCATCCTGACCAAGATGGGGGTCCTTCACATTGCTCAGCAGAGCCGGTTCGAGGGCATTGCCGTCGCATACGTGGGGAAATTAGATGACTGAACGCGCAGTGAGTCAGGAATTCATTACAGGGCTTGAGCTTCAGGCTGCGAAGCAGCGGCTCGAGGCCATCCTGTTTGCGGCCGAGGGGCCTGTTGGCGTCCGATATCTGGCGCGCCGCGCAGGACTGAGCTGTCCGGCCACCAGCATCTTCTGGAGAGTCTCCAGGCAGACTACGCGAATCGAGGCGTCCGTCTCGTCCAGGAGGGCCAGAAGTTCTGCTTCTCGGTTCCGGACAAGCTCACGCCAGAGCCACCTCAACCCAGGCCCAAGGTCGGCCTCTCCAGGCAGGCCATGGAAATCCTGGCGCTCATCATCACCAAGGGGGCACTGAGGCGCAAGGAGATTCTCCAGCTTCGTGGAGTCACGAGCGACAAGGCTCTGGTATCACTCCTCGGACGCAAGCTCCTGATAACAAGACGGGACTATCTGAAAAGAGCTCTCCTCTATGATCTCTCAGACGAGTTGCTCGAGCGATGGGGGTTCACCTCGCGCGAGGAACTACTCCAGGAGATCGAATCACGACGCCGAGGCCTGTAAGAACCGTTCTTCGGCCATTGCCAGCTCCTCGAACAACTCTTCCCGTCGTACCTGCAGTTCGTGGATGTGCACCGACAGCGACGTGATATCGGCTCCCTGCATGGCAGGTCCTTCTTCCTGGAGCCTCTTCGTGAGGTCGAACTGTTGCTGTTCGATATCGCCGATCTGACGCTCCAGAAGCCGTACACGGGCTTCCAGGGCCACGAGCCGGTTGTGTGAGGCTCGTGTGGACATGGCACTGTCCTGGACGTTCGTACGACGAGGCTGTGCCGTACGAATGGTACGGTCGCTGAACAGTCCCTGCCGGTTGGCGGAGTAATTGCCCTCCAGCACCGACACCTTGCTGCGCTCGATGAAGACGATGCGGTCTGCGACTGCGTCAATGAACGTGCGGTCGTGCGATACGAACAGTACCGTTCCCTCGAACGCTCGGAGCGTCGCAGCGAGAGATTCTCGTGTCTGGATGTCCAGGAAGTTCGTCGGCTCGTCCATGATAATCATGTTGGCAGTCTCCGTGGAAAGCAGTGCCAGCAACAGGCGCTGTTTTTCTCCACTGCTCATGGCGCCGGTCTGCTGATCCATCTGGTCGGCGGAGAAGCCGAAGCTGCCCAGCAGTCCCTTGATCTCCGAGATGATCATCTGCGGACGACGGGCTGCAATCCACTCCATGGCAGTCTCCTTCTCGAACAGCGTGTAGTTCTGAGGGAAGAAGGAATACCGTACACTCGGTCCCCAGTAGATGTCACCGGACTCGGGAACGATCTGTCCCATCGCGATGCCCAGAAGCGTCGACTTCCCAGCCCCGTTGCGGCCAAGAATGGCCACATGCTGGCGAGACAGGATGGTGACATTCGCCTTGCTGAGAATCGCGCGGTCACCATACGACTTGCCGACGTGTTCAAGGCGCAGCGCGATCTCTCCGCTCTCTCCCGTGTTGTGGAGCCGTACGTGGACACGTTTGCGCGTTGAGACGGGTTCACTCTGGACTTTGGCCTTGAGACGTTCCATCGCCTTTTCGCGCGACGCGGCCTGGCTTGCGCGCGTCCCATAGCGGTACTTCTCCACGTACTGGCGCATACGTTCGATCTCTCGCTTGAGTTCAGCATCGTGCCGGGCGCGGTCGGCTGCTTCAGCGTCCCTTGCGCGGACGTAGTCGGTATACCCGCCACCGAACAGGCGCAGGGTGCCGTTTTCGATAACCAGGAGCTTGTTGCAGACCTGGTCCAGAAACCACGCGTCGTGCGAAGCCACGAGAACCGTGGCCTGTAGCCCCTTGAACTGTCGCTCGAGCCATTGTACGCCAGGAATGTCCAGATAGTTGGTGGGCTCGTCCAGCAGCCAGATGTCCTTGGCGTCGCTGACCAATCGCGACAGGCGCAACCGCGAGATCTCTCCCGCACTCATCGTGCCTGCAAGCCGGTCCAGGTCCTCTGAGGCGAATCCCAGGCTGGAAAGTGCCTTGTTCATGTTGACGATGTAGTCGTAGCCCCCTTGCGCCTCGAACTGCTCAGTCTGGCGGGCGAGCTCGGCGAGGTAGTCGTCTGTTTCGGCGGTGGTGGAAAGGAGGCGTTCCAGGTCGCGGATACGCGCGTCCTGAGCGCGGAGGTGCTCGAAAGGCTCAGCAACAATCTGGCGCGCGGTGCGCTCCGGATCCACAGGAACAGCGTCGATGAAGCAGAGACTGTCTCCGCCACTGACCTGGACCGATCCACTGTACTCATCGTCAGTTCCGGCAAGGATGCGAAGGAGCGTCGTCTTGCCGCTTCCGTTGGGGCCGACGATGCCGACCTTGTCTCCTGCACCGATGGCACAGTGCATGGACCGGAACAGGAGGCGGTCGCCGTACATCTTTTCAAGGTTTTCCAGTATCAGCGGCATATTGTCGGGACATCCTATGAGTTTACAGATTGCTCGTTTGGCGTATCATGATGCGCAGCACCAAACGAGTCTCGAAACCTATTATAGCAGCGAAACTGCGGCTATCCACAGGAACACCGGCATTCCTATCACAGACAGTAGCGTGGAGGGATCTTGAAAACGACAGTGACACTTGAGCGACTTATCTCCCAACCGGTCTCATCGGCCGGATCGTTCCCGTTGGCAGCCGATAAGCTGAAGAGATTCATCAGCGTAGGATGGAGCATCCCATTCTACAGCACTCCTGAGTCTCGCAAGGTCATGCCCATCCTGGCTCCGGAGATGAACGATCTGAACCCCGACCGCAACTGGTGGAAAATGAAGTTCCCCGGTGCGAACCCGTTCTTCCATCATTGTTCGTTCCTGCAGTACTACGTTGCCCATGAAGACGGCAAGGCTGTCGGTCGCATTGCAGCATTCATCGACAGGTCCTACCGCGAGCCCGAGGTCAACGGTGCAATCGGGTGGATCGGGCTGTTCGAGTCGTTCGACGACGACGACGCTGCGGCTGCCCTGCTTGGCGGAGCCACCGACGATCTGGAACGGGCTGGTGCGGTGAAAGTCATTGGCCCGGCACGGTTCAACGCGAATGGCGAGGATGGTCTCCTGGTCGATGGGTTCGACCAGCACCCCATGATCATGGAACCGTATCAGCCCCCCTACTACGCGCGCTTTCTGGAGCACTGGGGAGTCAAGGAGAACGACTGGTATGCATTTCGCATGACGCCCGAGAGTGCTTCGCCCTATATGGAGCGCTTGGTGCAGATGCGACAGCGCGGACAGGACGTTGAACAACGGCTGGCGCGCCAGGGTGTTGCCGTCCGGTCCGTCAAGATCAGGGACTGGGCCGATGAAGTCGCCCGAATCAAGACGATCTACAATGTCGCCTGGGACACTCGGGTCCACCCCCAGTTTGAACGGTTTTCTGAAGAGGAGTTCGAGTATCTTGCAACTAGCCTGAGGATGATCGCAATCGAAGACCTGGTTTTTGTCGTGGAGGACTTGACAAAACCGGGTCATCCAGTCATTGGGATGGCGGTCACCCTGCCCGACCTCAACGAAGTTATCGACGAGTATGATCGGCTGCACGCGGGTTACACTCCCAGCGATCACATCTATGGGTTGTCGGACCTGCGGCGCGACCTTGGGATCTTCCGGCTGCTGAGAAGTCGCGTCAGGCATCGGGACTTCCGGTATGCCCGTATCTTCGTGCTTGGAACGATACGCAAGAAGAATGGTATCGATGCCGTGCTGTATGAGAAGACGTACCTTGCGGGCACCAGCATCGGAATACAACTTGGATCGGGGTCGCAGATCGCTGACACCAATCCCGAAATCTCTGTCCCACTGTCGCATATGGGCAATGCCGCCATCACATGGAGGATCTACCGTCATACCCAGGTCGCAAGCCTGGCGTCAGAATCCAAGGCATAACACTGCCATTGTAACAGGGGTGGTGCCGGGAGTGGGAATTGAACCCACACGGTGTTGCCACCGCGGGATTTTAAGTCCCGTGCGTCTGCCAGTTCAGCCATCCCGGCAGGGATGTCTGGATAGAATACTGGAGGCAGCACCCGGATTCGAACCGGGGTATGAGGGTTTTGCAGACCCTTGCCTTACCACTTGGCTATGCCGCCTCTGGAGCGGAAGACGGGATTTGAACCCGCGACACTCGGCTTGGGAAGCCGA
>JAPLGL010000145.1 GCA_026390155.1 Caldisericota bacterium | reverse complement strand
TCGGTGTGGCAACATGGACTCTCAATCAGGGACTGCCGGCCGGACATGGGACAGAAACGCTGTCTCACATCAACTGGTCATTTTACCCGCTCATCGCTCACGAACGGGCCATCGGCGTCCTCGGCATCCAATTGCACGGCGAATCCCCATCCACCCCCCTTGAACAGCGTCAACTCATAGATGCCTTTGCGAACATCCTGGCACTCTTTGTCGCGAGGAATGTCTCTTCCTAGTGTCTTACCTTTCTCTGCGGAAAAGCATACTATGCGAGGATATCCTCGAGGAATTCGATACACGGCGCAGCTGTATCACTCATCAGGATGCTCATCGCATCGATGTGGATACCCCGCGCAGACCGCGTCAGACCAGGAATCCCCGCCGCAAGAGCAGCCACGGTCGACCGTCTCAGATGCTCCTGCTTCCGATGGTCAATCGCCTCAAGAGGACTCCCGTACCCCAATCCCTTCCTCGTCTTGACTTCGACCACGTGGACGCATCCGTTCTTCTCGGCAACAATATCCAGCTCTCCATAGCTGGTACGAAGGTTTCTGGCCACGACATGGAACCCGTGGTCAGTCAACCACCCAGCCGCAAGTTCTTCACCTGCGTTTCCGAGCGTCCGGTTGTGCTGTCCGCCCAAGTGGCAACTCCTCGGTCTCAACAAGCTGTTTGACAACGAATGTTCGTCGGTGTTCGCTCGAGGGACCCCTCGTCCGAAGGGCCTGGATGTGCTCACGTGTGCCATAGCCGACGTTGCCCTCGAATCCATATCCGTGAACATGTCGAGCCATGACGCGCATGGCAGAATCTCGCGACACCTTGGCAGCGATACTGGCGCCTGCAACCGACAGCATGGTCGCATCCGCATCAATGATCGCCATGGCAGTCAGATGCTCCTCATGCTCGAGGAACGGTGGAAGCAGTGGACCATCGACGACGACACCGATGCGTGAACCAATGCCCCAGCACTGTCTGACTTCCGGCAGAAGAAGAAGCAGGGCTTTCTGCATGGCGCCGTATGTTGCCACAAGAATCCCCTCCGCATCGATCTCGGCTGCTGTCGAACTCCCTGTCGCAAACAGTGCGTGCGCAGGCAGGAGCTCGAACGCCTGCTCTCGCTGGTGCTGACTCAGCAGTTTCGAATCATTGATGAACATAGTGCCCCGCGGATCCGTGATGGCACAGGCACCCGCATAGACTGGTCCCGCAAGCGCCCCCCTTCCCGCCTCGTCGATCCCGATGACGACATCCAGCTCATACCGGGTTTTGATACCTTGCTCAAAGAGGGCTAGAGCCTCGTGCCGCATGTGCTTCTCCCCGCCCGCCGATGGAAAAGCCCTCCCCGTCGAAACGAGGAGGGCCGTTGGCTGTTGCTATTGTGCAAGGCCTGTCTGGGCTCGAAGCACGACGAAGTGCTTGAGTGGCCAGTAGGCAAACATCGCACGCCCGATGATCGAACTGGTCGAAACGGTGCCAAAGGAACGCGAGTCGAGACTCACCGCCCGATTGTCTCCCATCACGAACAACTGTCCCTGAGGGACTGGAGTCGGCGAGAAATCCGGCATGACGTATCCGTGCAAATAGGGTTCATCGGCTGCCTTACCATCCACGTACATCTTGCCGTCCTTTGCCTCCACAGTCTCACCAGGGAGGCCAATGACACGCTTGATATACGGATCACCGGTCGTGACACCGGGTGGCCAGAAGATAATGACGTCCCCCCGGCGCGGCTGGTGAAGACGGTACGAAAGCTTGTCTACCATGACAAGATCGTCCGGAAAGACTGTCGTCTCCATCGATGACATCTGGATCCGATACGGCGATACCACCCAATGACGAAGTGCGTAGGATGCACCGAACGCGATCGCGATGATGATGACCCAGTCAAGTACTTCCCGCAGGGCTCTGTTCAAGGATTAGTCTTCTCTCTTCTCCTTGACATTGCGAGCCGTGCCGACTCTGTCTCTGAGATAGTACAGCTTCGCACGACGGACATCGCCGTGACGCACGACTTCAAGCTTGGCGATCATTGGGGAGAAAAGCGGGAACACCTTCTCTACACCTACGCCAGACGAGATCTTGCGAACCGTAAACGTCTGACGGCTACCGCCGCCCTTCTGGGCAATAACGAGACCCTCAAATACCTGAATCCTCTTCTTGCCACCTTCCACAATGTTGATGTGAACCTTGACAGTATCACCGACCAGAAGCACGGGCATGTCAGGCTTCACATATCTGCTCTCTACAAGATCAATTGCATTCATTTCAGAACTCCTTTCACCGGGCTGACATTCACACAAACACGTAGTCTAGCAGAACGCCGGCGTTTTTCAAGGCGAGAAGTGACACACAAAGCCAGCACACTCGCCAATGCATCCTCGCGCCGTCCAGTGACAAGGCGACAAAGCCTGCATAAAGAACTTGCCCCGTTTGCCGGATGGCCACAAGTCCACAACTGCGAGGGATCACAA
>JAPLGL010000083.1 GCA_026390155.1 Caldisericota bacterium | reverse complement strand
CTGTGCCCAGACGACGGTTGGCCGCCACAGCAGCTGATCCAGCGCGACGATCATCAGGACCATGGCGGCAACCGCTGCGGCCATGGCCGGCACATTGCCCTTCTCGACGGCGACCGACATGTAGGACCCGATGCCGGGCAGTCTGAAGTCCCTGTTGCCCAGTTGAAAGGCTTCGGTGACCATGAGGAAGAACCATCCGCCGGCCATGCTCATCATGCTGTTCCAGATCAGACCGACCGCGCTGTAGGGCATTTCGATCTGGGTGAGACGCTGCCACCAGTTGAAGTGATAGATGGTACCGGCCTCCTGGAGCTCCTGTGGCACAGACTTGAGGGAGTTGTAGAAGCTGAAGGTCATGTTCCAGGCCTGTCCCGTGAAAATCATCAGCACGGCGGCGAGTTCCAACCCGATGTTGCTGGTGGGAAAGAGAGAAACCAGTGCCAGCACGACGCCCGGCATGAATCCAAGGACAGGGATGCTCTGCAGGATGTCCAGGATAGGGACAAGCAGTCTCTCGGCCAGCTTGTCTTTGGCCGCCCAATATCCGTACACAATCGTGAAGAGGAACGAGATACAGTAGGCAGCCAAGCCCCGGACCAGCGAGAAGAACGTATATCGCGGCAGCGCACGAAACGATAGGTCAATCAACACTGTCGGTCTCAGAATGCCCGTCCACTCATGGCCCACTTGAGTTATGCCGTAGAAAACGCCCAGGATCCCTAGAATAATCGCGATATCGGCTAGCGCTCCGCTGTGATAGAATGCGATGGCGGCGCCCGATTGACCCCATACCACTGGAGACCCGGCTTGTGTGCGGAGTGGACGAGCTCCTCGCGGACTCGTCTTGAGGCGTTGGTTCTCGAGCGGTTCCGGCATGGGATCTCCTCGTTACGATAAGGTTGTGCGGCTCATGGTAGCACGGTTGCACTGGGCCTGCAACAATGGAGGTGCCTGCAGTTCAGTCTCCTCCAGAGATGCAAAGAAATCCGCAAATCATGAGGCTTGAACGCCTTCAGGTCTTCCGGGAGTTGCCTGCATCTGGAATCTTGGCTCAGGCTCGCTCCAGGGGCGAGCGAGAAGATGTCCGCCGTGTGTGCTCTCCTCTATTCAGGCTTTGAATGCGACGCCACCTCCCACGATTGTGGCAAGGACCCGGGTCGACTGTACTGCCTGTGGGTCGTTGTCTCCCAGGATGTCCTTCGACAGGACCACGATGTCTGCGTCCTGCCCCTCCACGAGGTTGCCTCGCTGCCCAGCCATACCAACGGATCTCTGAGGTGCCACGGTGTATGCGGTCAGTGCATCCTGAATGCTGATGCACTGTTCACTCTGATAGGGCAGTTCGCCTGACCGCGTCCTGAACGCCGCGAAGGCGATGCCCTTGAGTGCATCGGGGTTTTCGACAGGAGCGTCGGATCCAAAACTGAGCTCTGCGCCGGTCTCGAGCAGTGATCTGAAGGCATACGAACGAGGATGCGGCGTGGGGAAGACCGTCTTCAGCCTGCCGATATCGAGGTCGAGGTGCGAGGGCTGCATGGATGCCGTGATCCCGAGGTTCGCGAAGCGTTCCACATCCTGGGGACGCAGGAATTGGGCGTGTTCTATGCGGTGGTGGGCATGGCCCTTGGAGACTGCAACGCCGGCTTGCTCGAACGCATCCAGAACTTCCTTGTTCGCCCTGTCGCCGATGGCATGGGTCCATATCCACAAGCCGTTTTCGTCGGCTTTGCGAAATCGCTCTGCCAGCCAACCCACGGATTCATAGGTGTGGTAGCCATAGTTGTCGGGTTCTCCATGCCATGGCTTTTCCATGTACGCAGTACGGGAACCCAGTGAGCCGTCGGCGAAGGCCTTGATGCCTCCGAGACGGAGGAAGTCCGAGCCGAAACCGGACCGGAGTCCCAGCGAGACAGCTGCATCGAGGTTGTCGATGCCGACAGCCTGCCAGATCCGGATGCGCGGCTCATCGCTCATGGCGGGGACCAGCGCCTGGAGTTCCGGGAGAATGTCATAATCCATGCTGCAGCAAGAGGCAAATCCCATTGAGAGCAGGTCGCTGATGGCGCCGTGCAGGGCAGCGAACCGTTCGTCGAGCTGGGGTGAGGGGACGCGCGAAAGCACCCAGTCCTGAGCGGCGTCGCGGACGACGCCGGTAGGACCGTCGTTGTCACGGGGGACGAGGTCAAGGCTAAACGGGCAGGCATCCCACAGGTCAACTGCCTTCAGAGCCGCCGTGTTAAGCCAGAGCGAATGGTAGTCCTTGCGGTTGAGTACGACGGGCGAGTTCGGGAAGAGGTCGTCGAGCTGGCGGCGATGCGGGCGGGCAGACCAGAGTTCGTCGTCCCAGCAATCACCGTGAACCCAGGCTCCGTTGTCCGGCCTCCCGGCAAGACGGATACGCTCCAGGGCTCCATCCAGTGAGGTTGCGCCATTGAGGTTGACATTCAGGAGAGAGAAGCCGTACAGGTCGAGGTGCAGATGAGCGTCCATGAAAGCCGGAAAGCAGGCAGCTTCAGGCGTATCGGCAAAATCGAGCACTCGAGCGTTCCTGCTGGAGGCCACTGCCTGGACATCGGCAGTGCTGCCGATACGCTCGATGATTCCATTTCGCAGATACAGGGCGTCACCTGTCGGTTTCCAGCATCCGCCTAGCGATGCCATGACCCTGACGTGGAGCACTGCTAGGTCTTCATGCTGCATGACGGTATTCCTCCGGCCCTTATGAGGGCGCCTGTTGCAGAGAAACCCCAAAGCACAGGGTGGCTCGTTTCGGAGCTGATGTGACTATTGTAGTTTGGCAGGTGCAGGCTTCAACTTCCCGGGCCGGTCAGCACCAGAATCTGGGGCAGGGAGTCGACAAGATACGTGGGCTTCAGTTCGAGCAGTGCGTCGCGCCCGATATAGCCGAACGTACATCCGCACGAGGCGACGCCGGCATTGTTGGCTACAAGGATGTCATTCCGCGAGTCTCCGATCATCAGCGTTCGTTCCCTGCTCGCGCCAATGTCACGTATCAGGGACAGGAGATTTGACGGATTTGGCTTTCGCAGGTCGGCGTCATTGGGGCCGACAACGCGATCGAAGTACTGCAGGATCCCGAGGCGTCGCAAGATCTCCAGCGAGAGGTCCTGAGGTTTGTTCGTCAGTACTGACAAGTGGGCTCCTCGTTCCTGGAGAGACGTGAGTGTCTCCGCACAGCCTTCATAGAGGTGCGAGAAGTCGGTACAGTGGTCCATGTAGGAGGAGCGGAACTCATCTACGAGCTCACCCACGAACTGCCCTTCGTCCGTCTTGAAAGCTCGTTTCATCATGTCATCCACGCCGTCTCCCACCCACGAGATAACGGTCGCGAGTTCAGCAACAGGCCGGTCGTGCAGCCGAAGGACATGATTGACTGCTTCCGCAATGTCACGGCGCGTGTCGACAAGCGTTCCATCCAGGTCGAACAAGTAGAGGTCGAACACAGGTATTCTCCTTTGCACGTGGTGTCGTGAGGATGATTCTCGCATATACTGTACCTAAGCGTGGGCGCGAGTCTACCCTCGCAACTGTGAACCTGCACCGTGTCTGACGTTAGCTGGACCGTCGCTTTGATGACGATATGCCAGGATGGGGAGGAAGGACTTCAGTGGAAGCGAGACTCATCAAAGACGCCGCTGCGTTTGCGCAGCTGGAACCCTTCTGGAACCCGATAGTTGTGCAGAGTTCTTCGAATACGTGCCATTCCACATTCGAATGGCTGTTCACCTGGTGGCGGCACTTCAGCGCTGGTAGAAACCTTCTGCTGCTCGTGGCATACGAGCACGGCACGCCGGCAGGTCTTGCCCCGCTGTATGTTGGCAACGGGGAGATGGAATCCAGAGACCTGCATTTCCTGGGACAAGGGCTCTCAGACTACGCTGACTTCATTGTTCCGCGGGATCGTCCGGACATCATGGAAGAGCTCGTCGCCACGGTCCTTGCCTACCGGCAGCTGTGGAATGGCATCGATCTGGAGGAGATCCCTTCCGAATCGCCAAGCAGAGTGTTTCTGGACAGGCTCCGTCAAGTGGGCGGCACGCCTGCAGAGTGGCAAACGACCGTGCGATGCCCATACCTGCCAATCGAGGGTAGCTGGGAAGCATTCTACGCTACCATGGGCAAGGGGTTCCGGCATGAGGTACGGAACAAGGTGAACAGATGGAACAAACTCAACAGTCATCCAGGAGAAGGGCAGGAACTCTGCTGCATCGATCGGAGAGAAGTTGATGGCGTGTTTGTGGACGAGGTAGTTGCTCTCTCAGACAAGCGTCGCTCGGCGGACGGGCATCGGAGTCCGTTTCTCAACAATCCGGACCAGGAGTTCCTTCGTGAAGTGCTTCCACTCATGGGCGGGCGGAATCAGCTGCGTGTCGGAGAGGTCCGGACCGCGGGCGTGCTGCTCGCATTTGTTCTTTCTCTCTGTTGGCAGGGTGTTGTGTACACATGGAACACCCAGTATGACCCTGCGTACTCGGCATATTCGCTGGGACGCATGGCACTGGTGAAGTTGGCAGAGAAGTCATTCAGCGAGGGTTGCCACGAGTTGAATTTCATGCGAGGCGAGGAGTCATACAAGTTCGAGTGGACGCAAGTCAGCAGGACCAACTTGGCTCTCCGCACGGAGCCGATGGTTGAGCCTGACGGAGACCAGCAGACATCTCGAGGCCGCGGGGCGCTCCAGGCCACCCAGGGCGAGAGGAGCAACTGACATGCGACAGAAAGTCATTGTCACAGGGCACAAGAGTCCGGATACAGATTCCATCTGCTCCGCCCTTGGCTATGCGTTCTATAAGAACCGCACGGACCCTTCCCGCGCCTACGTCGCCGTTCGGGCAGGAGAGCTGAACGACGAAACCCGCTTCGTCCTGGAGCGCTTCGGGTTTCGCGTGCCACCGCTGTTGAGATCGTTGATGCCAAAGGTTCAGGACATTCCTCGGAAGCGCCTTGTGACGGTTTCTCCCTCGACTCGCGTCGGGAAGGCTGCCATTCTCATGAAGGAGAACCACATCCATTCGCTCCCGGTGGTCGACGATGCACTGGTCGTACGTGGCGTTGTGGACGCGGTCGACATCGCCACCGCTTATGCCGACCAGCTTGAACATGCCGACGTCCTCCCGTATGCTGTGGAACTCGACACGCTGGTACGCCAGCTCTCAGCAAGGATTGTTGTCCATACTCAGGAATCCACAGACCTTAGGGGACGACTGCTTGTTGTCACTAGCTCGGTGGAGCGTCTTGCGCCAGGGGCTGAGGATGTCGCGATCATTATCTCTGACGGGGTACCTCCCGGCGACGTCCTGGCAGCGTGTTCGGCAGCTTCGACGCTTATTGTCACGGGCAGGGCCGCTTCGACCGAAACACCGACGCAGTGGCCGGACCATCTGAGCCTCGTTCTCGAGACAGACATGACGGTGACACAGGCGCTGCGCGTTCTCTGGTCGGCGATCCCGGTATCCGCATTCATGGAAGGCACCGTGCCCCTGCTTGGCATGACAGATACACTGGAGAGAGCAAAGAAGGCCGTTCTCGATTCGTCTGCCCGCTGTGCCGTGGTCGTTGATGCCCAGCATCATCCAGTGAACATCGTGACGCGTTCCGACCTCATCCGGTTTGCACGCAAGAAGGTCATCCTTGTCGACCACAACGAGACGCTGCAGGCTGTTGACGGCGTGGAGGAAGCTGATATCCTCGAGATTGTCGATCATCACCGTGTCGGAGACATCTCCACCTTCCGCCCCATCTACTTTCACAACGAGCCAGTAGGGAGCACCTGTACGATCGTTGCGGAACTGTGTACCGAGAATGGAGTATTCCTGCCCAAATCGGTAGCTGGAATTCTCCTTTCGGGCATTCTCTCGGACACTATGAACCTGAATCTCTCGACAACCACGCCAAAGGATGTCCGTGCTGTGCGGCGCCTGGCGGCGACGATTGGCATCGACGCCGAAGTGTATGGCCTCGAGTTGCTCCAGAACGGTTCCGTGATGTTCAAAGGTCTTTCCGCCATCGAAGTCCTGATGCGGGATTTCAAGGAATTTGACCTCTTCGACACACGCATCGGCGTCTCTCAGGCTGTCGTCTTCTCGTTTGACCGCATCCGAGAACGGGAGTCGGAGTTCAAGAAGGCGATGCGGGACGTGCGAGCACGCATGGGGTTCGCCATGGTGGCATTTCTAGCGACGGATCCCCTGAGCAAGCGGTCATATCTGATCGTCGCCGGACCTGCCGACGCGTTCGAAGAAGCATTCGGCGTGCGCATGGAAGATGGGCATGCTGTCCTGGATGGAGTGCTGTCTCGCAAGAAGGACTTCATTCCACCGGTGGCCGAGGCTCTGTCGCGATATGCATGAGTGGGAGGAGTGAAATGGGAGACCGATACGTTCTGGCAATTGATTGTGGCACACAGAGTGTCCGAGGCCTGCTTTTTGACGACCGTGGTCACCTGGTGGCCAAACACAAGGTGGAGTTCGAGCCGTATTCTTCGCCGGTGCCGGGATATGCCGAGCATCGTGCCGATGATTACTGGCGAGACGCCTGCAAAGCCCTGCAGGCGCTGAAGGAAGAATCCCCCGAAGCGTGGGGCCGTATTGGAGCGGTTGCGGTGACTACGCAGCGCGACACGGTCGTACCACTCGATGCCGATGGAATTCCAGTGCGCCCCGCCATTATCTGGCTGGACCAGCGCATGGCTCGCTGTGACGAGCCGATGCCTCTCGTGGATCGACTGCAGTTCAAGGTAACAGGCATGACACTGGCCGCCGAGATCACGCGACGTCAAGGCAAAGACAACTGGATGGCGGAGAACGAGCCTGAGCTGTGGGCCCGGACCTGCAAGTGGGTGTTGTTGTCGGGATTCTTCTGCTTCCGGTTGACGGGACAGTACGTCGATTCGGTGGCATCGCAGATAGGTCACATCCCGTTCGACTATCCTTTACGTAGCTGGCCCAGGAGCGATAACAGCTGGCGATGGCACATGTTTGCCGCGCGACGAGACCAGATGCCTGCCCTCGTGGATGCAAGTGAGCGCATGGGCATCATTACTGTCGAAGCGGCACGTGAAACCGGTATTCCCGAGGGAACACCGGTCATTGCTGCCGGATCTGATAAAGGGTGTGAGACGCTTGGCGTCGGCTGTGTCGACGAGACGAGTGTCAGCCTGAGCTTTGGGACAACTGCGACGGCCCAGACCACGTCGCGGAGGTACTATGAAACGATCCCGTTCATGCCCGCATATCCGGCCAGTGTCAAAGGGAGCTTCAACCCCGAGATCGCTGTATTTCGTGGCTACTGGATGGTATCTTGGTTCAAGAAGGAATTCGCTGCTCGCGAAGCAGTGGAGGCAGAAGAACGAGGCGTTTCCCCCGAGGTTGTGCTCAACGAGCATCTTGAGGACGTACCGCCGGGGTCGCAAGGACTGATGCTCCAGCCATACTGGGGTCCGGGTCTGAAGATGCCCGAGGCGAAAGGGTCGATGATCGGGTTTGGCGATGTCCATACGAGGCCGCACATCTATCGTGCCATCATCGAAGGCATAGGGTATGCCCTGCTGGAGGGGGTCGAACGCATTGAGCGCAAGAGTGGGCACAAAGTGAAGCGGGTCATGGTATCAGGAGGTGGTTCTCAGAGTGATGCTATCTGCCAGATCACTGCCGACTTGTTCGACCGACCGGTAGTGCGAAGCGAGACCTATGAGACGTCAGGCTTGGGTGCTGCTATCAACGGTTTCGTAGGGATTGGTGTCTATGCTACTCATGAAGAGGCGGTAAAGAACATGGTTCACTGGGACAGTACCTTCCTTCCGCGTCCGGAGGCGTCCCACATTTATCATGAGCTCTACACGCGCGTGTACAAGCGCATCTATCCGTCGCTGCAGCCGTTGTACCGGGAGATTCAGCGGATAACAGGGTATCCAGACATCTGAGAAGGCAAGAAGGCTGTCAAGCAGATTGTAATTCGGCTCTTGTCCCTGGCCCTACTCCCACTCGATGGTGGAGGGGGGTTTCGAGGTGATGTCATAGACAACCCGGTTGACCTCGGGCAGCTCGCTGGTAATTGCATGAGATATCTCCTCGAGCACATCCGCTGGAAGCCGTACCCAGTCGGCGGTCATGCCGTCGCTGCTCTCGACGATACGAAGGGCTATTGTATGGACGTACGTCCGTTCGTCACCCTTGACGCCGACAGTATGGATGTTTGGGAGGACTGCAAAGGACTGCCACACTTTCGTGTACCATCCCGATGATCTCATCACCCGTTCCACGACCGCGTCCGCGCGTTGCAGGATGTCAACGTTCTCGGGTGTCACCTCTCCAAGAATGCGGACGCCCAGGCCAGGGCCAGGGAACGGTTGTCTGTCCACAAGCTCCTCCGGTAGTCCCAGAGCACGGCCAAGGTCGCGCACCTCATCCTTGAACAGGAGGCGGAGCGGTTCGATGAGCGAGAATGAGAGATCCGCAGGCAGGCCGCCGACATTGTGGTGACTCTTGATGGTGCTGGCGACTGAATTTCCAGATTCGATGACGTCCGGGTACAGTGTCCCCTGGACGAGAAACGGGATGCCCTGCATGGCGCGCGCCTGCTCGGCAAAGCAGTCGATGAACGCCGCTCCGATCGCTTTCCGTTTCTTCTCGGGCTCTGTCACATTCTTGAGCGACGTGAAGAACCGCGCTGAGGCGTCAATGCGCACAAGAGGCATATCAAAGCCGTGATGAAACAGGAACTCGACGCGGTCACCCTCGCCCGTTCTGAGGAGCCCGGTATCCACAAATACGCAGGTGAGACGGTCACCGATGGCTCGATGCACCAGCGTCGCCGCGACCGAACTGTCGACACCTCCCGAAAGTGCGCAGAGCGCGCGTTCATCTCTCACTCGCAGACGGATGTCCTGAATGGCATCGTCCACGAATCCTGACATCGTCCAGTCACCTGAGCATCCTGCCGCCTCGAAGAGGAAGTGTCGCAGGATGTCGCGGCCGAGGGGAGTGTGGACGACCTCGGGGTGAAACTGTATGCCGAATTGTCGTCGGTCGGGATTCTCCATGGCGGCAACCGGACATGCCGGGGTGCAGGCGATGGTCCGGAAACCCGGAGGGATGGCTCCGATGCGGTCGGTGTGGCTCATCCAGCAGGACGTCTCGGCCGGAAGGCCGCGAAACAGGGAAGAGGACTCGTCCAGTCGGACAGTTGTCTTCCCATACTCTCCTGATGGAGCGTGTTCCACGGACCCGCCAAGCAGGTTGGCCATCAACTGGGCTCCGTAGCAGATACCAAGCAGTGGTATCCCTGCTTCGAGAACGGCAGTGTCGCAGACAGGGGCTGAAGCGGCGTAAACACTGGCGGGGCCACCCGAGAGAATAATCGCCCTCGGGCTTCTGGCAGCGAGGGTCTCGAGAGGTGTGTCGAACGGGATGATCTCGCAAAACACGTGCAGTTCGCGGACTCGACGGGCGATGAGCTGCGTGTACTGACCGCCAAAGTCGAGGATAAGAACAAGCTCGTGCTTTGCTGTGGAGATCATTCTGAACGGTAATTGGGACTTCTGCTGGTTATGTCCACGTCATGGGGATGAGACTCGCGCAGCCCTGCTCCTGTGATTCGGACAAAGCGCGACTCACTTCGCAGCAGGTCGATTGTTGGTGTGCCGCAATAGCCCATGCCCGCTCGCAGACCACCCAGCAGCTGATACAGTACGTCGTGCACCGACCCCCGCAGGGGAACGCGGCCTTCAATACCCTCAGGCACCAGCTTGAACCGGGTGTCCTGGAAGTACCGGTCGCTGCTTCCCTGCTCCATTGCACCGAGCGATCCCATGCCACGATAGGTCTTGTACTGTCGGTTTCCCTCCGCGACGATGACGCCAGGGCTTTCGACAGTGGCGGCAAGAAGGCCGCCAAGCATAACCGTGCTACCTCCAGCCCCGAGAGCTTTTGTAATGTCGCCCGAGTAGCGGATGCCCCCATCTGCAACGATAGGAATGTCGTGGCGCTGAGCCTCCTGGGCGCATTCATAGATGGCTGTGATCTGGGGCATGCCGACCCCCGCTACGATACGGGTCGTACAGATCGAGCCCGGACCTATGCCGACTTTCACGGCATCGGCTCCAGCGATGACCAGGTCGCGGACCGCTTCCGGTGTTGCCACGTTTCCCGCCAGAATGGGGACGACCGGAAAAGCCTGCTTGAGGAGTGCCACGGCTCTGACGATCCCAAGGGAATGGCCATGAGCGCTGTCAAGAACAAGTATGTCGACCCCTGCTTCGACAAGCGATCGCGCTCGTGCGAGCAAGTCAGTGGCGACACCGACGGCAGCTCCTACAACGAGTCTGCCCCGATCATCTGTCACAGCTTCGGGAGATGCCAGCGTTCGCGTCATCTCCTCAATTGCCGCAAAACCAGCCGGTTGTCCATCTGCATCGGCCAGGGCAAGCTCCCGTATTCCCCACTTCGCGAGGTATCCGGACAGGCCAGGCGCATCCATATCGGGTGGAATTGTAACCTTTGAACTCGCGTGGAGCAGCTGTGAGAGCAGGGTGGATGGCTCTTCAAAAGCAAGGTCTGATGGAGTGACGAGACCGACCAGGCGACGCCCATCCATGAGGGGCAGGACAAAGACATTGAACCGCTCCAGCAGGTCGTGTGCTGCGACGACAGTCTGCCGCGGATCGAGGTGAGCGATGGAAGAAGGTGCATGAATACAAATCGACTTGACCGTGGCGACTTCCGCTGCCTGCCGTTCCGTGGACATGTTTTTGTGGATGAAGCCAATGCCGCCTTCCAGTGCCATTGCCACAGCCATCGTGGATTCGGTGACAGTGTCCATGGCTGCGCTGACGATCGGGATGTTCAGGCGGATGGACCGGGTAAGCTGCGTCCCAAGATCGACGTCGTGTGGCACGACGTCCGATTTTCCGGGGATCAGCAGGACATCATCGAAGGTCAAACCCTCTCGTGCAAACTTGTCATCCATCGTTCCTCCCCGGGGCGACGGTCCTGGTGACTTGTCTCCCACAACACGCGTATCTATGAACATAGCCTAGCGGGCGCCGGGGTAGTTGTCAACGAGGCAGTGTGAGACAATCTCGAGGCTCTCGAAGGTGTCTAATGGTTTCCAGGCAGCAGACTGCGGAACCAGTTTCCCAATGCCTGGACATCGATGGGTGGAAGTCTGGCAAACAGGGGGGCCATCAGTGGGTAAATGCGGCTCTTGTCCACAAGGGTGGCTGAGAGCGCAATGGGCAGAAGGTGAGTTACAAGACCCAACAGAAGTCCTGTGATGGCTATC
>JAPLGL010000157.1 GCA_026390155.1 Caldisericota bacterium | reverse complement strand
AGCGCTTCATGCTGCAGAAGGATTGTCCGACCTGTCACGGCAGGCGCCTGAAGCCCGAGGCGCTGGCTGTCAAGCTGGCGGGCCTCAACATCAGCGAGGTCACCGACATGTCGGTCGACCAGGCGTCGCAGTTTGTTGCACAGTTGCCGGCAACCATGACGGAGACCCAGCGAACGATTGCCAAGCAGGTCCTGCGCGAGATCAACGAGCGACTGAAGTTCATCCTGGACGTGGGCCTGGGCTACCTGACGCTCTCGCGTGCGTCGGCAACGCTCGCCGGCGGCGAAGCACAGCGGTTGCGCCTGGCGACGCAGGTGGGCAGCAAGCTGGTCGGCGTCCTCTACGTGCTGGACGAGCCGTCCATCGGCCTGCATCCACGGGACAACGAGCGTCTCCTGAGTACCCTGCGGGAACTGCGCGACCTGGGGAACACGCTGGTCATCGTGGAACACGACGAGGAGACGATCCGCACCGCGGACTACCTTGTCGACGTGGGCCCGGGCGCGGGCGAACACGGCGGCTCCATCGTGGCCGCCGGCAGTCTGGCGGACATCATCGCCGAGCCGACGTCCCTGACGGGGCAGTACCTGACGGGCAAGCTGTCCGTCCCCCTGCCGGCAACCAGGCGCAAGCCCAACGGCGAGCACCTGCTCATCACGGGCGCGACGGAGCACAACCTCAAGAACATCGACGCCGACATCCCCCTGCACATGTTCACCTGCATCACCGGCGTCTCCGGCTCGGGCAAGTCGACCCTGATCAACGACTGCCTGTACAAGGGGCTGGCGCGCGAGCTGTATCACGCCAAGGATCAGCCCGGCCACTACGAGAAGTTGACTGGTGTCGAACATATCGACCGCGTCATCGTGGTCGACCAGGCGCCCATCGGGCGTACGCCGCGCAGCAACCCGGCCACCTATACAGGGTTGTTCACGCCCATCCGCGAGGTCTACGCGCGCATGCCCGAGGCGAAGGTGCGCGGGTACCAGCCCGGCCGGTTCAGCTTCAACGTGAGGGGCGGCCGTTGCGAGGCCTGTGAGGGCAACGGGTTTACCAAGGTCGAGATGCAGTTCCTGCCCGACGTCTATGTGCCCTGCGAAGTGTGCCACAGTGCGCGCTTCAACTCCGAGACGCTGGAGGTCAAGTACAAGGGCAAGTCCATCGCCGACGTGTTGGAGATGTCGGTCGAGGAGGCCCTGCACTTCTTCGACGCGCACGCACGCCTGAAGCACATGCTGAAGCTGCTGGACGCCGTCGGGCTCGGCTACATCCGCCTTGGGCAGAGCGCCGTGACTCTGTCGGGCGGTGAGGCCCAGCGCATCAAGCTGGCGGCGGAACTAGGCAAGCGGACGGCAGGAAGGACCCTGTATATCCTCGACGAGCCGACGACCGGCCTGCACTTCGCCGACGTCGAGAAGCTCGTGGGCGTTCTCCAGGAGCTGACCAACAAGGGCAATACAGTCATCGTCATCGAGCACAACCTGGACGTCATCAAGAACGCCGACTGGGTCATCGACCTGGGTCCCGAGGGTGGTGACAAGGGCGGCCGCATCGTCGCCACCGGTACGCCCGAGGAGATCGCCCGCAACCCGGAGTCGCTGACAGGGCAGTTCCTCAAAGACAAGGTGCACTGAAACCCGCACGGGGGCAGGTCCATGTCCGGGAAATGAAGACGCCCCGCTGAACATCGTTCAGCGGGGCGTTGAGGGGTCAATCGAGCGTCTAGGGGGTTACCACGAAGGTGATGAACTCCGAAGTGGCAGTGTCGGTGCCAGTCCCGGCGATGACATGCCACCAGTACGTGGCTCCTCGTTCGAGGGTCCCGGTGGGCAGTGCGAGCTGCTGGGTCAGCCCTGTCCCCGGGTTATTGATGTCTTTCCAGTAGACGGGTGTCGAGGCGGAAGACGATATACCCTTGCCGACCCACACGCGGTACCAGCTTGCCGCTACGACGGTAGTCCAGCGCAGGGTCGCGCTGGGGGTTGCGAGCGTCGAACCGTCTGCAGGC
>JAPLGL010000147.1 GCA_026390155.1 Caldisericota bacterium | reverse complement strand
GTCGGGTGAATTCTCTCCATCGGCAGACAGCACATACACTATGACCTGCACCTCGCGACGGAAGTGCTTCGGGAACAGCGGGCGAATCGATCGGTCGATGAGCCGCGAACGGAGAATCTCGCGTTCGCTGGGACGTCCCTCTCGCTTGTAGAATCCACCCGGGATCTTCCCGGCTGCGTACATTTTCTCAAAATAGTCAACAGTCAGGGGGAAGAAATCGAGTCCCTCCTTTGTGCTGTTACTGACAGTAACTGCCGCCAGCACGACAGTGCCACCCATCGTCGCCAGAACAGCTCCGCCGGCCTGCTTGGCCAGCCGTCCAGTCTCATACGTTACAGGCTTGCCCGCAATATTTCCGCGAACGGTCTTTATCTCATCAGTTTGCAACATTGGCTCCTACTTGCGGATTCCCAGCCGCTTGATCAACAAAGCGTAACGATCTTCGTCGACGCGCCTCAGACTGCTGAGGAGTCTCCGGCGCTCTCCAACGAGCTTGTAGAGCCCGCGCTTTGAACTGAAATCCTTCCGATGGCTCTGAAGATGCTCTGTAAGAGCGAGAATGCGCTTTGAGAGCATGGCCACCTGAACTTCAAACGAACCAGTATCATCTTCACTGAGCTTGAACTCACCGATGATCTTCGACTTCTCTTCGGCTGTAAGCATATTGTGCCTCCAAGGTGTCCCAGGACCCAGTCTCACGTCCAGCCGGAACGCGTGACCGAGTGCGGGATAAATGTATCAAAATTGTACCAGAAACGCAGCACAAGTAAAGGAAAACCGGTCAGGATACGACTTCACTATGTTGCTTCCCGCCTGTCATCGACCGGTCCAAGGATGAGGCGGGCCTTGAGCACGTCACGCGAGATCTGTTTCACGAGCCCAGCCGGCGAGGCGAAATGCACCTCCTCGCGAAGACGGGCGACAAATTGGACAGAGACAAGATGTCCATAGACGTTCCGGTCAAAGTCAAGAAGGTGAACCTCGACGGTTCTTCTCGATCCTGCCACGATCGTGGGACGGACACCGATGTTGCACACCCCATTCACAATCGTCCGGTTCACCTCTGCTCGCACTGCATACACACCATTACCCGGCAGCAGTTTCACAGGATCGGGAATCTCAACGTTCGCCGTTGGGAAACCAAGGCGACCTCCCAAGTGGTTCCCGGTGACGATGACTCCCTCAATGGAATAGAAACGCCCAAGAAATCTTGCTGCGCGTTCCATGTCACCCTCGACGATAGCCTTGCGGATTATGGAGCTGGAGCAGATTTCGCCATCAAGCATCACGGGCGCGACGGTGATGAGCCTGCGTCCGTCTTCGCCAAGCATCCGGGACATCGTATCCGCATCGCCGGCGCGGCCTTTGCCGAAATGAAAATCTCTCCCCACGACAACCACCTGCGCGTTTAAGTGACCAACAAGGATCTCGCGCACAAAGGCCTCAGCAGGCAATCCCTGAAAACGAGCCGAAAAATCCTCGAGGACGATGGAGTCAACCCCGGTCTTCCCGGCATACTCGACACGCTCGCTGTTCGTCGTCAGGAGACCCTGAATGCCCCCAGTCGTCAGCTTCGGGTTGCGTCGGAAGGTGTAGATGACGGTAGCAAGACACTCCCTGTAACCACTGTCAACAAGTTCCTGGAGGATCCGCTGGTGACCAACGTGGAAACCGTAGAAGGCTCCCACAGCGACTGCGGAAGCAATTCCGGGCACCTCGGAAGAAGACAGA
>JAPLGL010000087.1 GCA_026390155.1 Caldisericota bacterium | reverse complement strand
CCGTATCGAAGTGGTAATCTCCTGTTGGGTAAAGAACAAAACCTTTTACACTCTTTGCAAAAACGAGAGTTTGTGTTGCATATGCAAGGGGAACCCAGGGCGCATCATCATGCACGATCTGCTGAACTTGCTTATAGAGTTAAACTCTCTTATTGAAGTCTGTCGTCATTTGCGCTTCTTTGTTTAGCGCATGCACTGTTGAGTTTCTGTAGAAAGCAACATTGCCTGCTGACCCGACTTTCGCAGCATCCGGATCAAGCAAGACATAAAGGAAGTCATCAGGGTCAGCATAGTCTGCCGTCCAACCGAGCAAACACATTGCCTGTTCTCCAGCCTCGGTCTTCTTCAGATACGTGCCCCAGTCGTATGTTACGATCTCTGCATCAATGCCGACTTGCTTCAGATCCGCCTGTATGGCGGTTGCAATTGCTTTTGGATCAAACATATAGGGCCTTGACACCGGCATTGCCCAAAGATTCGTCTTGAAACCGTTTGGATATCCAGCCGCCTTTAAGAGCTCTTTTGCCTTGGTTGGGTTGTATCCATAGTCCTGAACTGCATCATTGTAGCCCCAAAGCGTAGGAGGAATCGGATTTACAGCAGGCGTTGCTGTGCCTTTGTAGAGTTGGTCTACAATGTCCTTCTTGTTGATCGCGTAGTTGATTGCTTGCCTTACCTTGACATCTGCAAATGGTTTTTGGAAACCTGGGGTGTCAGCACCCATGTTCATTGCAAGGTAGCCTACATTGAGTCCTGGCGCGCTCAACACAACAAGGTTCGAATCCTGCGTAATCTTGGGAAGGTCGGTTGGGCTAGGGAACTCCATCCCCTGCACCTCGCCCTTCTGAAGGGCAAGATAGCGCGACGAGGGGTCGTCAATGACCCTGAAGACGAGCTTGTCGATCGTAGGAGCTGTTCCCCAATAGCCAGTATTCTTCTCAAGGGTGACGTGATCGCCCTTGACCCATTCCACAAAACTGAACGGTCCGGTGCCTACTGGATGAGAGAACCACTGGTCTTTCAAGTTGTTGCAGTTCGTCGGGCTCACGACATCCATGGTGAACATTGCCATGGTGCTCAGGAAGGGTGCGAATGGTTGAGACAGCGTGATCTTGACCGTCGAATCATCGACCTTCTCGGTCTGGGCTATTTCGCTGAAGCACCATCCCCAATACTCCCATTTTCCGTATTGATGGAATGGATGATTAGGGTCTCTCTGCCTTTCATAGGAGAACACAACCGCATCTGCGTTGAATGGAGTCTGGTCCTGAAATTTCACGTTCTGCCGGAGGTGGAACGTCCAGACAAGCCCATCTGCAGATGTATCCCATGTCGTTGCAAGGCAGGGTTCTACCTCTGTCGAACCAGATTTGTACCTCACAAGCCCTTCAAAGATGTTATTCATGACCGTTACAGATTCACCGTCTGTTACGTCCGCTGGGTCAAGCTCGACCGCATCTCCCTTCGCAAACACGAACGTCACTGGCTGCTTCGCTACAGGCTTGCATCCAGCAAGGAGGCTTGCACCTAGCACCAACACAAGCACAACTGCCAAAGTTCTCTTCATGCTGCTCTTACCTCCCCTTGGTTGATTTTTGTTAGCACTTTTCTGAACTCCCTCGCTTCTAGCCTGCGCCACTGCACCAAGTGCGTTGCCCGAATTGAGCACTTTTCTTGCTTTCACTCGATTCTAGTGCATTCCTGGAAACATTACAACTTCTGTGAGTGCGTTCTTGTCGGCCGTGTTGCACTAGTCTCGCAGACTCCTAGAATGCTTGAGATACGTGGAGGTGTTGGAATGAGTGGACTGATTCGACTGGATAGCACGTGGGCTCTCGATCATATCGATGCCGAGGAGATTAACGGAGGAATGAGAGAGGCAGCACTGCAGCTCCAAGCCCTTGTCGACAGAACAGGAGCCGGCTCCGAGTACACCGGATGGCTCGACCTGCCAGTCGCCCCTCCTGAAAGCGTCATAGCCAGACTCGAGGAGGTCGCTGCCACACTGCGCGAACAATCTGATATTGTCGTCGTCTGCGGCATCGGAGGCTCCTATCTGGGTGCCCGAGCGGGGGTGGAGTTTCTGGAAGGCATGCCGTCTCATTTGAAGACGGGCCGCTTGCCCGGTATTCTCTTCGCCGGCAACAGCCTCAGCTCATGGCAGTTCCGAAAGCTTCTCGACAAGCTTGACGACCGTCGCTTTTCCGTGGTGGTCATTTCCAAGTCCGGCACGACACTTGAGACCGCGGTTGCCTTCCACGTCCTGAGAACAGAACTGGTTCGACAGTTCGGGACAGAAGAAGCAGGCAAACGCATTGTGGCCATAACCGACTCGCAGCGCGGGACCCTCCACGATCTTGCCCGGGACGAGGAGCTCGCCACATTCGACCTGCCCCGTGATGTCGGGGGACGCTACTCGGTACTCACTCCGGTCGGTCTCCTGCCGTTCGCGATCGCAGGCCTCGATATCCGCTCGCTGTTGCGAGGCGCCGCAGAACAGCGCGCTGCCAGCCTCGATTCACCTGCAGCGACCAATGATGCTCTTCAGTATGCTGTTGCGCGACGCCTTCTGAACGCGAGTGGCAAGAAGATCGAACTGCTGGCGAGTTTCGAGCCATGCCTCCACTATGTCGGCGAATGGTGGAAACAACTCTTCGGTGAGAGCGAGGGCAAGGACGGCAAAGGGATCTTCCCAGCGTCTGCGGAGTTCACCACCGATCTTCACTCGCTTGGGCAATTTGTTCAGGAAGGAACTCGCTCCCTCTTCGAGACGGTCGTCGATGTTACCGCCCCTGCCGACGTGACGTTCCTCTGCGATGCGGACTCGCCAGACGGACTTGCCTACCTGAACGGCCGAAACCTGTCCGCCATGAACCACGACGCGAGGATCGGGACGCTTCTTGCTCATCATGACGGCGGCGTGCCTGTGCTCCAGCTGACTGTACCCGATGTGTCAGAAAGCAGTTTTGGGGCCATGGTATACTTCTTCGAGGTGGCTTGCACCGTGACAAACATCAGGCAGCCACGCCCGCCCGGAGGCATCTCCAGCGACTCAGACGAGACTACATCGAGTAGACAGCCTGTCCCTTGAGAAGCTGGTCTGCGAGAAGAGCCGCACCTACAGCGGCAGCATCATTCCTGTAGTGAGCCATCGCGAACTCGACGCCCTCGAACAGGAGCGGCAGAGAACACTGTTGGGCAACCCGTTTCATTTCGTCCATGAGCAGCCCCGACTCGGCAACCCCGCCGCCGAGCACGACCATATCGGGATCAAGGATGTTGATGATTCCCCCCGCCGCCCTGCCCAGAGAACGGGCCGCCTGCTTGAACGCTTGCCGTGCCAGGTGGTCTCCGTTCTGGGCGAAGTGGGAGATCACCCGGGCTGATCCCGCATCTTTTGCCGTCATCGAACTCTTCGAACCCCGTGCCAGTGCGCTCTTGACATACCGCTCGATGCCGGTTCCAGAAGCAGTCGTTTCAAGGCAACCGTGTCGACCACAGCCACACAGCAAGCCGCGGTCCAACATTGGAATGTGTCCCATTTCGCCTGCAAAGCCGTGGCGGCCGACGTATAGATGCCCGTCCAGGATGAGCGCTCCCCCAACACCAGTCCCAACAGAAAACATCACGACATTGCTGTGAGCCACGGCAACCCCGCTGGCCCATTCTGCAAAGAGCGCGCAGTTGGCATCATTTTCGAGATAGGCAGGAGCATGCGTTTCCTCGGCCACGATTTGTGCCAGCGCTACATCCCGCACACCGGGCATGTTGGGTGAGAAGCGCAAGACGCCGCGTTTCTGATCGACCATGCCGGCACACCCGATACCGGTGCCCATGACGGAAGCCCCGACATCTGCCGCCCGCTGGCGCAGGTCTGCCATTCCCTTCAGAATCAGCTCCGAGAATTCGCGACTGGACTGAGCGGCGTAGGGCAGAACGAGCTTGTACTCAATGGACTCATCGGACCATAGGATGAAGGTGACCTTCGTTCCCCCTATGTCGACCCCTGCCACCATACGCCCTGCAATGTTTGACTTCTTCATGTCGCCGACCTCTCATTCGGTTTTGCACACAACATTACTAATACGATCATTGTACGGTGACGACATGGGCTGTCAAGCCTTCGAACAGGGTCGTTCAGCGACGGCGTTCCTCTCCAGCAGTCAGGAAATCATACGGGTTCTCGAGGAAATCGTCGAGAACCACCGTCATTGCCCCAAGAAGAGTACTGTTTTCGGACAAGGAGGACAGTGTGATAGAGACCTGATTGGCGACGTGGTAAAAGCAACGCTCCGTGATGGTGCGCTTCATAGGCTCCAGAATGGGAGCCCCTAGAGCCGCCACCTGGCCTGTGACGATGATACGCTGAGGAGCCAGCAGGTTCACCAGATTGACGACCGCATATCCGATCAGCTCACCCTTCTCCTTCAGGACACTCAGCACCTTGACGTCTCCCTCGGCACTCAACTGTTGAAGCTCCCCAAACGAGAGTTGTCGACCGACCTGGGCCGAAGTGTCTTCGAGAATGCCGCGGAGCCCCGCATATAACTCGACGCATCCACGGTTTCCACAATCACACCACTTGCCGTGACGGCGGTCGACCGACGTATGGCCGATTTCGCCCGAGACGCCAAAGTTGCCAGTGTACAAGCGTCCCCCAGCAATGATGCCAGCACCGATCCCATAGCCAAGGTGTACCAGCACAAAATCCGAGGCATCGCGGCCTTGACCGAAGAACTTCTCGGCAACAGCCTCAGCGTTTGCATCATTGATAACGAACGTTGGAAAACCGAAACGCGCCTGCAGCAGCTGCCGGACCTGGAGGTTGCGAATCGATGGGAAGTTCGGCACACTGATAACGACTCCCGCCTCAGAGTTGATGAGCCCAGGTGCGGAGAAGCCCATTCCGATGACCGTGATGCCCCGGTGACGGTTAAGCAGTTCCTGAATGGTCTCCAGCACTCTCTCGAACTCCGTCTTGATGGAGCCCCTTGGATCGATGGTCCGCTCTGCATGGTCGAGAATGCCCCCGGCAAGGTCCATAATGGCCGTGCGGACATGCGCCCACGAGAAATCGATGGCCACGATGTAGCGTGACCTGCCGTTGAAGTGCAGCACAACCGGTTTGCGCCCTACACCAGCACTCGATCCCGGCGACTCAGTGACAACACCCTGCTCAACCAGAAAGGAGACAATACGCGAGACTGTCGGAGCGGTCAACCCAGTAAGCCGGACCAAGTCAGCCCGGGAAATATCGCTTCTCTCATGAACGGTTCGGAGAATACTCGAAGTGTTTTCCGCCTTGATACTGGTCTGGTTCTTGCCAATGTGCCTGCTTGCCCTGGGCTTCGTGGTCATGACATCTCCTCGTTGCAGCAATATGCGCGGACCTTTGCCAAGAGCAAGTATAGCAGCAATCGCATGAGAGTCGTAACGGCCGGCCGGCCCTTCTTCGTGTGACACAACACCCCCGTGCTGGTCTCCAAGCGACTCGTGTGAACTGCAGGTTTGCTTGTAAACAGCCGGAATCAACGTACAATTCAAATGACAATCGCTTGATTGACACTGAACGAGGAGCAGCACATGCCAAGCATGATAGACGAAATACGTTCGGCCCTGGAGGCGCGGCTGACTGCCTCTCGCGATGCTCAGGACGTCCGCGATGCTCAGATCGAGTATCTGGGAAAGAAGGGTACTCTTACGGCATTGCTCAAACAGATCTCAACCGTGCCCGGAGACCAGCGGAAACAGTTCGGCGAACAAGTCAATGTTCTCAAGCAATGGGCGGTGCAAGCCATCGAGCAGAGACTTTCAGAATTGTCTTTCACGACGCGCAGGTACGATATCGATTTTTCTCTGCCGGGACAACTCATGCCGGCAGGCAGGAAGCATATCCTCACGCAAGTCGAGGAAGAGGTCGAGTCCGTTTTTCTCTCCATGGGATTCGACATTGAAGACGGTCCGGAAATCGAACAGGAATACTACAACTTTGAGGCCCTCAACATCCCTGCGGATCATCCCGCACGCGACATGCAGGACACGTTCTATCTGGCACCCGGGATTCTTCTCCGAACGCACACGTCACCTATCCAGGTCCGGACCATGAAGCGCGAGAAGCCACCCATACGGATGATTGCCACCGGAAGATGCTACCGCCGCGATGCGGTCGATGCAAGCCACACTCCGGTGTTTACGCAGGTCGAAGGACTTGTCATCGACAAGGGCATTACATTCGCCGACCTGAAGGGAGTACTGCAGGAATTCGTGAGAGGAGTATTCGGCTCATCCACCGACGTCAAGCTCCTTCCCTCATTCTTTCCCTTCGTCGAGCCGGGCGCCGAGACCGCAATCTCCTGCCCCATCTGTGGCGGCAGAGGGTGCCCGACCTGCAAGAACTCGGGTTGGATCGAGATGGGCGGATCAGGCATGGTTCACCAGAACGTCCTGCAGGAAGTCGGATACGACACCAGCATCTACCAGGGATTTGCGTTTGGGTGGGGCATCGAGCGGATAGCGATGATCAAATACGGGATTCGTGATATCCGCATGTTCTACGACAACGACCTGGATTTCCTGAGTCAGTTTTGAGGTGACTGGATGAGAATCAAGCTGTCTGCACTGCACGCCACGATCGATTTTGACTACACTCCCGAGAAGCTGGTCACAAAACTGGGCGACGTCGGTATCGAAATCGAATCGATGGAGACGACCAGCGTCAGGTTCAGAAGTGTCTTCGTTGCACGGGTTGCGCATGCTGCGCCACACCCGACCCACCACAAGCTTCAGCTGGTGGACCTTGACCTTGGTCAGCGTGGAACGGCCAGTGTGTGCACTGCCGCCAGCAACGTGCTCGAGGGGGACATCATCCCGGTAGCTATCCCGGGTGGCAGGACCGCCGATGGCATGGAGATCGCGACGCGCATGTTTGGCGCCGTAGAATCATCCGGCATGCTCTGTTCCTGGAAGGACCTGGGACTCGACGGCGACCTCCTGTCCTCCGAGGAGAAGGAAGGCATCCTGCATCTTGGGTCAGGAGCCGTTGTCGGAAGCCCGTTTGAGGAAGCATGGCCCGTTGGCGACACGACCTTTGAGGTAAGCGTCACTCCTGACCGGGGCGACGCCCTGTCGGTGCTGGGATTGGCCCGATGGATCGAAGTACTCAAGGCCAGAGAGGCAGACCAGCCGTTCGATATCGGCGACATCAAGCTGCCACTGCCCTCAGCCCTTCCGCACGCACGGAACGACGGAGAGTTGATGGTGACCATCGAAGACCGGTCTCTGTGCAGTTCCTACATCGGTGTCCTCGTCCAGGACGTTGTGTCCGGCCCATCGAGTCACGCTTTCCGGACTCAGCTGTACCAGTTGTGCGTTCGCCCTGTCAGCAGAATTGTCGATATGACCAATCTCTGCCTGAAACAGTACGGACAGCCGACTCATGCATTCGACTATGATCGCCTCCAGGGGCATCGTATCATCGTACGGACATCCCTGCCCGGCGAAACCATTGTTACGTTGGACGGCGTCTTGCGCCTGCTCGAACCGGGCACGCTCGTCATTGCAGATGCCGCCGTTCCAGTGGCGGTCGCCGGCGTCATGGGAGGACTGGCGTCTAGCGTGACGGCCACAACGACGCGTGTCGTTTTTGAGATTGCGCACTTCGATCCGAGAGCAGTTGCGCGCTCGAGCAGGCACCTCGGCATCAGGACGGACGCCGCCTATCTCTACGAGCGAGGCACGGATCCAGGACTGACCGTCAGCGCCGTCCCTTCGGTTCTGTCCGCCCTCGTCCGCGAGCAGTGCCTGGGCTCCTATATCTCACGGGTCGCTTCTGCCGGCATCCCTGTTCCCTTGCGGCCGTCGCTAAACCTCGACCTAAACCGGGTGAACGGCTACCTTGGTTCGGACCTAGGGACCGGGGACATTCGGCGACTCTTCGGCTACGAAGGAATCGCGTCCAGGGTCACGGGCACAACCTTGTCAGTGACACCACCATCGTTCCGGGGCGACTTGACTTCCTGGCCGGAATATGTTGAAGAAATCGTCAGGATGGAGGGCTTTGACGAGTTCCCCTCACATGTGCCAAGCCTTGTGCTGCGCCGCGGTTCAGAGTCACCCCTCAAGGCGCTTGAAAAGCGCCTGCGTCAGGCTCTTGTGGGGATCGGCCTCGTCGAATCACGCACGGTCAGTTTCGTACACGAGGACATCATAGTGGCGATGGGCCTGCCTCCAGCCCCGCTTCTGCTCAATCCGCTCACCGTGGATTGGGACGCGTTGCGCTCCACAATGGTTGTCGGCCTGGCGGGAGCTGCGCTCCGAAATCTGTCGCGAGGCCGCGAGGGCTTCGCTTCCTTCGAGATAGGCAAGACGTTCGGCGTTCATGGCCAGTCATTTGACGAAGAGACGAGCCTCGGCATTTTTCTGACAGGCAAGTGGCAAGACACCAACTGGACGACGCCCGCCCTCAGTTCCAGCATCTTTGTGCTGAAAGGGATCGCCGAGTCGATTCTGCGCGATCTGCATGTTTCTTCTGCCGTGGCGCCATTCGACGGCACTCTCCTGGAACCTGGAGCAGGCGTCCTGGTCTCCTCGGGGACCACGTCTCTGGGGACACTCGGCATTCTGAGGCATGACGTCGGCACCCTGCTCGGTCTGGAACGAGATGCATTCTACGCCGAATTCTCTGTCGACGCGCTGCTGAAGAGTGTGCCGACCGTTACTTTCAAGGAGTTTTCAAAGTTCCCGTCCATCCGGCGTGACATCGCTGTTCTCGTGGACAACAGCATGACAGCCGGCGAACTGCGGGCGATCATCACTGAGAACAGTGGCCCTCTGCTCAAGGCAATAGTCGTGTTCGACAGTTTTCAGGGGGGCAGTCTGCCGGCAGGCAAGAAGAGCGTGGGCTTCTCGATGGAGTTCGCCTCACCCGACCGAACGCTGTTGGGTGAAGAAGTCGATGTCCTTGTCGGCTTCGTCGAGACCGCCCTCGCAAGTCGTGTAGGGGGGATACTACGAAGAACCCGGTCATAGAGGCTCAGCAGGCGATTCGCGAGTACACGTACGGCAAGGTCGGATTCGACCGTATCCAGGAGGCACTGGCATCACAGGCAGAGTCGGCGCTGGGTGCTGAAGAGGCACGTGCGCTGGGTCCGCTCGACAGCATTGACGCCATCAGGGCAGCCCAGACCGAGACGGATGAAGCGTCTTCCTACTTGGAGCGGTTCGGTGACCTTACCCTCAGCAACCTCCTCGACGTGAGGGCTGAGCTCGACAAGGCCAAGGTCCGCCTGCAGCTTGCCGGGCAGGAAGTGTGGAAGGTCTGCGTCGTGCTGAACGAGCTGTCACGCGTGCGGAAGGCGTTCGTGACGATTAAGGACCTCTACCCTTCGTTGTTCAGCATTTCCCAGGACGTCAAACCGTTTTCGTCCCTCGCACAGGAGATAGAGCGATGCGTCAACCAGGACGGGGACGTTCTCGACGACGCATCGATCAATATTGCAGCCATTCGCCGTGAGAAGATCGAACTGCAGAAGACCATCAACAAGGTGCTCCAGGACATCCTGGGGAGCGAAACCTATGGGCGTGCCGTTCAAGACCGCATCGTGACGATGCGGAACGACAGGTATGTGATCCCGGTCAAGCGGGAGTTCAAGGATGCAATCCAGTCGGTTGTTCACGATCAGTCCGACAGTGGCATGACCCTGTTTGTCGAGCCCACCCGCGTGATTGATCTCAACAATCGTCTGCAAATCCTGCAGTCGGATGAGAAGAAGGAGATATCGCGCATCCTCCTCTACCTCACAGATCTCATCGCAAAAGCCGCCCCAGATGTCGAGAAATCGCTGAACGTGGCGGGTCACCTCGACTTCAGTCTGGCCAAGGGACGTCTGGCGAGATCATGGAACGGCGTCAAGCCCGCAGTAAGCCCCAACCTGGAGACCAACCTGCGCAACGTCGGCAACCCACTCGTCGCAGAGTGCGTGCCGATTTCTTTCTCCATCGGCAAGGACTACTTCATAGTGGTCATCACGGGCCCAAATACGGGAGGCAAGACCGTCGCCCTGAAGACCCTGGGTCTTTCTGTTCTCATGAGCAAGGCGGGGCTCTTCATCCCCGCGTCTGACGGATGTACGGTCGGCCTCTATGACGAGGTTTTTGTCGACATTGGCGATGAGCAGAGCATCGAACAGAGTCTGTCGACGTTCTCAGCGCATATGTCGAACATTGTCCGCATCCTGGGGCAGGCGACGCGGTACTCTCTTGTCCTGCTGGATGAACTGGGCGTCGGCACCGATCCTGAGGAGGGTTCGGCCATCGCTACAGGTATCGTCGATTTCCTTTATCAGAAGCGAGTCACCACGGTCATTACGACGCACTACAGCAGCCTGAAGCTGCTCGCATACCGCTACGACCAGATACGGAACGCTTCCGTCGGATTCGACGTCGAAACGCTTCGCCCGACCTACGAGCTCATCCTTGGTTCCCCTGGCGAAAGCCATGCGTTCACCATCTGTGAGAGACTGGGGCTCCCTGAGGCCGTACTCGCGCTGGCTCACGACGAGCTGAGCAACGAGCACAAGGCAACCACCGAGCTGATGAGCCGCATCGTGACCGATTCCCAGGAGATCAGCCACACCAAGGACAGCCTCAACGTGAACCAGCAGGAACTCGAGAAGCTTCGCGACGACTATGAGGGAAAGCTCGCGTTGCTCGAAGCAAACGAGAAACAGGAGCTGAAGACAGCCCATGCCGAGGCCCAACGCATTGTCGACGATGTCAGCAGGCGCATGGACGACCTCATGAAGCAGTATCAGGACAGTCTCAAGAACCAGCCGCAGGCCGCCCGCGATGCGAAGCGCGAGGTCGAAGCGACGCGCGATGAGCTTGTCCAGAGGGCAGAACCCTATGAGGAGAAGCCTCCGTTCACGCCCATCGAAGAAATCCTGCCAGGTGACCTGGTCATCATTACATCGGTCAACAAGCAGGCCATCGTCATCGATGTCATGAAGGACAAGCGCAAGCTTGTTCTCCAATCGGGTTCCATGCGTACGACGGTTCCTGAGACACAGGTGCGCAAGTTGACCGAACCAGAGCTCAATTCCTATCAGAACCGCGCCATGCAGTACAGTGGAGCGCGTGAACCAACGCTGCCCTTTGTCCCCATGAAAATCGACCTGCATGGGACTCGTGTCGACGAGGCACTCGAGAAACTCGACAAGTACATTGACGTCGCCTATCTGTCAGGCCTTTCGTTCGTCTATATCTGCCACGGCAAGGGTACCGGCATTCTGCGAAAACAGATCCATGGATTCCTCAAGACCCTGCCAAGTATTGATCACTTCAGCTTTTCGAGCCCCGAAGAGGGTGGCGATGGGGTGACAATTGCCTACTTCAAGTAGAAAGGAACCAATTGAAAAACGAACAGGAACTTGTCTTCTTCGACCTCGAAACCACAGGCCTCGACCAGGCTTCCGATCAGATCATCGAGATTGGCGCCGTGAAGGTGCGCGGAGGCAAGGAGGTCGGACGATTTGAGCGGTTCTGCCGCCTGAAGGAGGGTGCCCGTCTGCCCGAATTCATATCCGCCCTTACAGGAATAACTCTTCTCGACCTCGAACCGGCAGAACCCGTAGACCAGGTTGTCGACGAGTTTCTGCAGTTCGCCGGTGGCAGTCCATTACTGGCCCACAACTCCAGCTTTGATGAGGGTTTTCTTCGCAGAGCGCTGCACGGTCAACTCACCAACCCCGTTTTTGACACGCTGGAACTTGCTCGCATCTTCTTCCCGGATCTGCAGAGTCACAGTCTGGTAGCACTCGTGGACTCCCTGGAAATCAAGAAGGAGGAAGCTCACAGGGCTCTTGGAGACAGCCTCTCCCTGTTTCGCTTCTACCGCAAGCTGAAGGACAAGATAGCACAATCCGCTCTCCCTGATGCTATTGTGCAACGCATCCAGTTTCTCTATCCGATTGTGGCAGACCTGGGTCTCTTGGACACCGGTGACACCAGAGTGGTGACACAGCCGTGTGAGATGGCAGACCTCCAGGCCGTTCTGACGGACCTCGACCGTTCGCGCCTGCCACACCTGAAGGCACTGAAACAGGGCATCATCGACGACATGCCATCTCCCGAGACGGCGTTGCTGACTGCCGGCCGCGATGTCCTCCTCCAATGCGAACCCCGATCGCTTCGAGCGCGGTACCTCGGGGATGTCCAGGCATCCACCTCCCCCGTCGCCGTTTTGTTGCGCGCTCCTGCAGCCATCGAACCACTCCTGGAGGACGCCTTGGCTGGAGATGCGCGACCTCTCTGGATATCACAGGAGAGCCCCAACAACCTCGTCTGCCTCATGCTCCTCGATGGAGCGACCCGCAGCCCCACCATGCGTCGCGAGTTTGGCTTTGAGCTGTCTGCTCTCATCGTCTATGAATGGGAGACACGCTCAGTGTTCATCCCGGGCATGCCGCTGTTCCTGAAGAAATCCCGCCTCATCACTCACATATCGGCAGCCCATTGTCAGCTCGAACCGAGCTGTCCGTTTTATGGTGTCTGTCCCGTCCGGGAATCGCTGGCTCGTGCGCGCACCGCCCACCTTCACGTAACCGACCTCGCCGAGGCCCCACATGTTCTTCGAGAACTTGGCGAGTCGACATCGGTCCTCGTGTCTTCGCCCGAGACGGAGAAACTCATGAGCGACGTGGTCGATGTGCCTGAAGTGCAAGTCACTTCGATCATGCTGCGCATCATCGCGGGTGTTGCAGGTGAGAGAGCCGAGGTTCCGGGCCTTGCCATCGTGGCCGATCTGGCTGAACGCGCCAGGACCCTGCTCGAAGAACTCTACATAAACGTGACGCATCAGGAGAACGCGGGGGTCCGAGGGCGCATCGCCATCGGCGAAACACTGTGGTCCGCCGGCGAGTTCGCGGCCCTCAGGTCTGCCGCGGACGCGATGGTTGCAGCCTTAGCGAACATAGGAGAGACCCTACCCGCAACGATGCGAATGGCCTACCTGACGCAATGCCGGGACCTTGCTTCTGTCCTGGACAACGCAGACAACCCTGCCTACGCCGTCTGGATGGAACGTCAGGGTCAGGAGGTCACGCTCGCGAGCACCAGGACAGTTTTGGCCACTCGCATCAGGGCATGCAACACTCACGCACAGTTCTTCCTCGCAGGCACAAGCGTGTGTCCTTCCGGTGATCAGCGGTTCCTCCCCGAGACCTTCGGCCTGGCAGGTCCTGTTGCCACAGCCGTCATCGTCGACAATGAACCAGATAGGCCACGTGTTCCCACGTTTGTGACTCTCCACCTGCCGAAGCCAAACGAATCCGGATTCGAAAAGGGTGGAGCCCGCCTCATTGCAGAAACGATGAGACGTTTCCCTGGAAAAGCGATGGTCGCCTCGAACTCTCTCGAGACACTGCGCCGTCTGCAGTCATTTCTTGCCCGCGAGCCGGGATTATCCGAATACGTCCTGCTGCTTCCCAAGAACGGGCACACACGCACGCAGTTACTGGAGCAGTTCTCCGGTCAGAGCAGGGCCATTCTGCTCATTCCCTTCGACTACCTCAGCTTTGGCGACATCGTCTCAGCGAAATTCCTGTTCGTCACCAAGCTGCAGTTTCCCAACTCATTTCTTCCAACGGTGACGCGACTCAAACAGGCAGTCAAAGAGAAGCGTGGCGACCCATTCCGACAGTTCGACCTGCCCTATGCGCTGACTCTGCTGCAGTACACACTGCATCAGATGGACCCGCGAACACTGCGAACCGTCTTCATGCTGGACAACCGCAGCTTCAGTACAGCCTACGCAGATCGCATCCGGACCGTCCTGCCGACGCCGTCGCTGTTTCTTCCCATGGAAAGCCAGGAGAGCCTCTTGCAGCATCTCGACCGGTGGATACGCAACCAGACTCTTTGAAACGGTCGTGAGGCCTCGCGCATGAACCATCTCAGCCACCGGAAGGCATCGTAGTCCAGGAGGCACGTGATGTGTGATACGCTTGCAGCTCTTGCTCCAATGACGTTGAATGGCCATACGTTGCTGGCGAAGAATAGTGACCGCGAACCGAACGAAGCCCAGCTCCTCACAGCTGTGCCACACAAGACCCACGGCGAGCTGAGCCTCAGGACGACGTACATCGAAGTCGATCAGGTCCGCGAGACGAACGCCGTCCTGCTCTGCAGGCCGTTCTGGATGTGGGGTGCCGAGATGGGCATCAACGAACATGGTGTCGCCATAGGCAACGAGGCGGTCTTCACGCGTGGGGGGTACTGCGCAACGGGGCTGACCGGGATGGACTTGCTCAGGCTGGCTCTGGAACGCTGTGACAATGCTCGCTCAGCCGTAGAGATGATCATTGCTCTCCTGGAACAACATGGCCAGGGCGGCAACTGTGGCTTCACCAAGCGGTTCTTCTACAACAACAGCTTCCTGATCGCCGACACGACCGATGCATGGGTCCTCGAGACGGTCGGAAAGCAGTGGGCCCGCAAGAAGGTCAGGGGAACAGGGGCGATCTCCAACCTTCTGACCATTGGCTCCGACTGGGATGAGCTGTCTCCGGGCGCTGAGGAGTTCGCCAAGCACAAGCACCTGCTACGCGGCAAGGACAGGATGGATTTCGCAGCCTCGTTCTCTGACCCTCTGTTCACGACGTTCTCCAGAGCGCACACACGTCGTGCCAGCAGTCTCAGGGCTCTCGGTTCAAGTGCGCCGGCCACTGCAGCAACGATGAAAGCAGCACTGCGCCGGCATGACAACCCGGGCTATGCTCTCTCAGCCGGCAGCGTCGGTTCGGTTTGCATGCATTTTGGCGGTGTCGTGGGTGATCAGACGGTCGGCAGCATGGTGGCAGACGTCGACACATCCGGACTCGTCGCCTGGGTCACGGGATCGTCGGCGCCGTGCATCGCCCTGTTCAAGCCGCTCGTGCTGGATGCCGAGGGTGCCGGCCTGTTCGGTGAAGCCGAGCAGGAAGAGGCTCTCAGCTACTGGCTCGAGAACGAGCGCATTGCGCGGAACCTGCACAACAACTATGGAGAGAAGCATCGGGCCATCGAGCAGCTGCGTGTCCCGCTCGAGCAGCGCTTCGAGAACACAATGACCGACGCAGCGCCAGAATATCGCAAGCAAGCTGCGCGCGAGTGCTTCGAGCTGGAGAAGGAGTACCGTGTCGCCGTCTGGAAAACGATTGAGCCGTTGGACTACCCAACGAGACACTCCCCTCTGTTTTCCATGCAATGGCGTGGCGAAAACAGGGATCTCCTCCGTCGTTGGCCCGCCTACGGGCAGTCCTCGGAGAACGCTTCCACCTCGTAGGTGAAGACGCTCAGACCCGGCTGAGAGAGGCTTGCCTTGTGAAGCCCAGCCTTGTGGCAGAGCGCCTCGAGGAACCCGTGGACGTCGGGTAGCTGTTCCCAGACCTGCGGCAGGAACGTGGCCTGGTAAATGCCACGATGAAGAATGACGCCCGGATGGGTTGCGGCCAGTTTGGACTCAAGCTCCGCCAGCGTGGAGAACGCCAGCTCAGCCGGAACGGAAAGCAGAGAGATCTCGATGCACAGGTCCCCAAACTCCGCCTCTTCGACAGGTTCGAACCGTGGGTCGCCAAATGCCGCCGAAAGCGCATTGGATGCGATTGCCTGCACCAGGGGAGAGACAGGCATAATGGTTCCGATACAGCCTCGCAGTTCTCCGTGCTCCGTCAGCGTGACAAACACCCCCTGGTCCTGCCAGAACTTGTCGTCAGGGAACTCCTGGCGCGTCGGCCTCAACTCGCGGGCATCCAGCAGCCGCATGCGAATCGATTCACGGGCCAGCAGAAGCAACTGAAGGTGCTCGTGTTCATTCATGCTCATGCTTGTCCTCCCAGAAGCCAATCGACGCATAGCCGACGACCGCCGACTTGTCCCCTGCAGTATCGCCTGAATTCCTGTAGTCGAGGAGGTAGGCCTTCCAGTCGCAAACGCGGGCAATGGCGAGGATCGTTCTGATCGGCACGAAGCCACATGCATCGTTACCACTCAGCCTGTCGCCTTCTCCCTTCAAGATATGCTCAATCGTAGCCCGGTCATGTTCCATCGCCACATCATACGGATCATAGTGACTGAGGTCGCTGGAAGCCACGACGAGCGTGTGTGGAAGGTTCAGTGCCAGGATCTCCTGAGCCAGGGTGTCCGTGTCTACGTCTCCCAGTACCAGTGGAATGATGCTGAAGTCCTTGAGGGCTACCTGCAGGAATGGCAGCTGAACCTCAACGGCGTGCTCCATTGCATGGGCCTGACCGGACCTGAAGACCGACGGGCCTCCCGCCAGAAGCCTCGCGGCTCTGGACACGCTGGTGTCTCCCAGCGGCGTTCGGAACACGTCAGCTTCCGGCAGCGCTGCTCCCTCGAACCACACATGGTGACTTGGGGCAAGGATGACCACAGTGGTGTGCACCGACTTGTCCAGGCCAGCCAGACAGGCATAGCCCTCTCCCGCCACCGGACCCGAGTATGTGTACCCCGCATGAGGAACGATGAGTCCCCTGCACAGGGCGCCCGCTGCGACTGCTGGCAGACGTGCGTCCTCGATGTAGCCCTCGACATCGGTGCGCAGTTCGCGAGCCTGCGCCGGGTAGAATTGTCCAGCAACGACAGCGCTTCGTATCATCGTTCCACCCCCTTGACGCGCGTCCCACACGTTGGACAGGTCAGCCCTGTCCTGGCTGTCACTGCGTAGCCATGCCGTTCGATGACGGTTGCCCCACACTGTGGACATATCGTATCACTGGCTTCATCGTGACCCGCAAGGTTCCCCGAGTAGACGTAGAGCAGTCCCTCCTCGTGTCCAATCTGTACAGCCCTCTCGATAGTCTCAGACGGTGTCACAGGACGGTCCTGCATGTGATACATCGGAAAGAACCGTGACACGTGCCATGGCATCTCCCGATCAACGGACGCGACGAAATGTGCCATGGCTCTCACCTCATCTTCGCCGTCGTTCAACCCGGGGATGATCAGTGACGTGATCTCCTCCCAGGCTCCCGCTTCGTGAATCGCCCGGATGGCGCCCTGGACCGGCTGAAGACGTCCACCGGCCACTCGGCGGTAGAAGTCGTCGGAAAACGACTTCAGGTCGATATTGTAGGCATCGACCAAGGGAAGCGCCGCATCCAGAAGCTCACGAGAGTAGAAGCCGTTGGACACGAACACCGTGCGCAGGCCGGCCTCTCTTGCCTGCGCTGCGATGTCCAGGGCATACTCTGCCCACACTGCAGGCTCATTGTAGGTGCAGGCGATTGATGACGCTCCCTGTCGCAGCGCCAGCTGAATGACAGCCTCCGGGCTCAGAAAGGGCAGGCATGCCACTTGATCGTCCACCGTTCGCGCCTGCGAGAGCTCATAGTTCTGGCAGAAGGTACATGTGAAATTGCACCCGAACGTGCCCAACGAAAGTGCAGTCGTTCCTGGCAGATAGTGATACAGCGGCTTCTTCTCGATGGGGTCGAGCGCGACTGCTGCCAGGAGACCATAGACCAGAGACTGCAGTTCTCCTTGAACGTTGCGACGGACACCGCACAGTCCCGTTCTCCCTTCGGCAATGACACAGCCATGAGCGCAGGCAAGACATTTGACAGCGCCGCCCTTATCCGTGCGGCTGAGCTTCGCCGGTCTCATGTCGTCTCCTCCGCCCCGGGCGGGGTCGTCTGCAGGAGCCGGATAGCCAGTCTCAGGGTGGCACGTGTCGAGAGGACACGGATTTGGCGTCGGTCCCCGTCCAGAGACAGTCGCTCTGCCGCACAACCCCCCGGCGCAGCGCATGCCACAAACACCGTCCCCACTGGCGTGCCTCTATCGTCTGATGCGGGGCCGGCAATTCCTGTCGTCGCGAGCCCTATGTGCACATTCAGCCTGTCTCTGCAGCCTTCAGCCATGGCTTCCGCCACCTCGGCGCTCACGGCTCCACGCTGTTCCAGCAATTCGGCTGGCACCCCCAAGAGCGCCGTCTTAGCGCGGTCTGTGTAGCCGATCACACCACCCATGTAGGAGACCGACGCTCCTGGTACAGCAGTGATGGTCTCGCCCACCATCCCTCCGGTCAGCGACTCAGCCGTACCCAGGCACCAGCCACGCTGGGCCAGGAGGTCCAAGAGTTTTCCGGCAAGCGCCAGGAGATCCTCGCCTTGGTCTTCGCTCATCCACTCGCCAGGCGGCGCGCCCTCCGTGCTACCTCAAACCGCACCTTGTCGAGATCGATGCCGAGCAGCTGCCCGTTTTCCATGACCCAGGAACCGGCCACCATCACCGAGTCGACAGCCCGGCTGTTTGCCGACCAGAGGAGATGTGAGGCCACGTTGTTCTGCGGGCAGAAAGATTCATCGTCGAGGTCCCAGAGGACCAGGTCCGCTGCGGCCCCCTCGCTGACCGTTCCGACATCCTCAAAGCCAAGAGCTTTCGCTCCATTACTCCAGCCCATCGCAAGGAGGCTGGTATTGCTGATATCCGCAGCGTCCTGAGTCGAACCTTTCATGACGAGGCCCAGAACGCGCAACTCCTCCAGCATGTCCACGTTGTCATTGCTGGCTGCGCCGTCCGTTCCAATGCACAGGTTCACCCCGCTGCCCAGCAGAAGCCGATAGTCAGGGATCCCGGACCCCAGCTTGAGGTTGCTCTGGATGTTCAGCACGATGCTTGCTCCCGCTTCACGCAGGATCTCGGTATCACGAGCGGTCATGTGGACACAGTGCGCGGCGAGAAGCCGAGGCGGGTTGTCGAAGAAGCCCTGCTCAGCATAGTAGGTGATAGGTGACGTTCCATGCACTGCCGTGAAATCTTCAATCTCCTTCCGCGTCTCGTGAAGGTGAAACTGAACGATGACCCCCAGCTCACGGGCTCTCTCGAAGTTCTCCTGGACGAACTCCGGGCTCGCCGTATAAGGAGCGTGAGGACCGAAGCTGGCCTTGATGCGCCCGTCGGCCTTGTTGTTCCAGCGCACGACGAATTCTTCGGATTTCTGCAGCTTGCCATGTTCGTTGTCGAGGGACGCTGTGCCCGTCGACAGGTTGGCGCGCACGCCCGCCTCGCCCACCGCCCGGGCCACATCATCTTCAGAGAAGTACATGTCGGCGAAGGTCGTCGTTCCGGACATCATGCCTTCAGCCAGCGCCAGCAACGACCCATAGTAGACATCGTCGCCATTCATGAGAGCCTCGCGTGGAAACATGTACTGCTTGAGCCAAACCTCGAGCGACACTTCGTCGGCAAGTCCTCGCAGGAGGGTCATGGCAAAGTGCCCGTGGGCGTTAACAAAACCGGGAGTAATCAGATACCTCGATGCGTCGAAGACCGACGCGTCCTCGGGAGGATCGATGTGATCGGCGATACGCGCGATCTTCATACCGTCCACAAGGATATCCACGGTCTGCGTCGCGTCACCGCTGCCCCGTCCGGTATCAAGTATCCTGGCAGACCTCAGTACTAGTACCATCGCTCACTCTCCTTTTCCAATATCATAGCAACTCTCGCACAAATCGCACAAGCGAAAAGCCCGCCCCTGTCGGGGCGGGCTGAAACGTACAGACAGAAACCCAGCAGGCCTAGACGCCCTTTGGCGTGATGCCGAACGGCTTGTCATCTTCGAGAGGCTCGCCGGGCGCTGCCAGCATGCTCCGAATGTCCTTGGGCATGCGGAAGATGCGCTCATGCGTCACGCCGTCATAGAACTTCAGTGCGCTGGTGTCTCCCACGCGCTCAGCGAGGATCCGATCAACAGTGGCAGCGTCCATATCCAGTGGATCATTCTTCTTGGAAGCCAGGACATACGACCAGGGAACATCATATGCGCCGACATAGGAATACAGTGAACGAGCGATCGGAAACACCGAACGGATCGTGTCGAGAATCCTCTTGTGGACGGCAACGTTCGTCGGCTTCAGATACGACGAAGTAACACACAACGTACCGCCCTCGTCCAGAACGCGGAATGCATGCTGATAGAACTCCCTGGTGAACAGGACAATAGAGGGTCCGCCCTCAAAGAGGTCAGTCAGGTCTTCGATGATCACGCTGTAGGAGTGGTCGGGCTGGCGCTCGATGTACTTGCGAGCGTCCTCGAAGTGCGTACTGACTCTTGGATCGTGAAACGCACCCTGATGGTACTCCGGCAGATACTGCTCATACATCTGATTGGCTTCCTCGTCAATGTCGCACATATCGATGTGCTCGACCGACTTGAAGCGCAGAAGCTCGCGCAGGGACGCACCTTCGCCGCCACCTACCACCAGCACCCTGCGCGGGTTCGGATGGCAGACCATGGCGGGTTCGTTCAGGCACTCGTGATAGATGTATTCATCCCTGACCGAACTCTGGCAGTCGCCGTCGAGGATCAGCATCTTGCCGTAATGCTTGGATTCGACGATCTCCACCGTCTGATACCTGGTCTTCCTGCTGGCAATCACGCCAGTCAGCGCGTGGAGATGGACCTCCCCGGGCTCAAACGTATCATGATACCACTGCCACGCCATCTCGCATTACCTCGGTCTCGACGACCGAGTGTCCATAAACGCCTGGGCGTCCCTCGACCTCCTGTCCACGAGCAATCTCGGTCTTGACGATTGTCGTTGCCTCAAACTGTTCAGCCGCGTACTCCATGGCCCGCCATGGATCGGTCTTTTCTCCACAGGTATAAACGTCTAGGGCAGCGTATCCGTACTCAGGCCATGTGTGAATGGACAGATGCGACTCGGAAATCACTACTACCCCACTAACCCCCTGAGGAGTAAAATGGTGAAACGCCAATTCCAGGATCTCTGCATTCGCTTGCAGAGCAGACTCGCGCAAGATCTCCTTAACTCTGTCCAGATCGTTTAAGACATCCGGATTACACCCAGAGACCTCGACTACCATGTGTCTACCTTCGGTGCGCATCTCGACCACCACCCCCTTTCAAAGATTAGTAAAGTAAGGATGAGGACGTTACTTTAACGTGTAGCATCATACCAGCAATCGACAGGATTGCAA
>JAPLGL010000021.1 GCA_026390155.1 Caldisericota bacterium | reverse complement strand
TGGCGAAGATCTTCCGTGCTTCTATCTTGAGCAGCGCGTCTACCCCGACGAAGTCCGCAAGGGCATCAAGGGCTACGACCACTTCTTCTCTGCCACCGTCTACAACAACTGGAACGTCCAGTACTGGTATTGGTGGAAGTAAGCAGAACCTGACAAACAGCACCACGAGAAAAGACATCACATAGCTTCAGGGCCCCGCGCCGGCAAGGGCGCGGGGCTTCCTTCATGTGCAGTGTGACCGCTGCACACTGTTTGCCACGATGGGAGGTGGTCATGGAAAACGGTTCAACGGAGGCGCAAGGACTGGAGTACCAGCGGCGAATGAACGGCACTGGTGGTGACATGCCGACCGGGTACCGTCCCTGTCCGTTCTGCCACTCCGTCATTCCATGGCAGTCCGAACGGTGTCCATCCTGCGGACGTGTGCTGTTAGAACGTGCCGAGTCCGATCCTTTGCGGACACCACCCCGAAATCCGCGACCACCGAGGCAAACGTCGCGGTGGTCAGCCAGCGTGCGTCCGGTGCTGGCACGCGTGCGAGAGGCAGTTCAGCGGATCGTGCGACCCAACGTGACCGGCATGTCCTCCAGGATGGGCGGGTCGTGGGCGACGACGAGCCGCGGTACGTCCTGGTCCGTGTTTGGGCCTGCTTGGCGCCCTCCGCTGTCACGGTGGCCGGGTTCCATCCCTCCACCCACACAGCGGGAGCGCCAGATCTTCTTCACCGCGGCCGCGGTGATGGTCTTGTTCTTCCTCATGGCCCTCATCATCAGGTAGTTCTCCTTGGGGTCAAGCGTTGCCGTTGCTGTCCTGGCAATACTCGCCATCCCCGCGCGGAACCAGATGTCCTTGACAGGGTTCCTCCTCTGTCCAAACTGAGAACAGAACTCAAGGACATCGTCCACCGGAGGTGGCTATGGCTGCTCGTCGTCTCGTCGCGCTCTGTCTTCTGCTGTGTTTCGTCTCCTGCTGGCTCACTGCATGCAAGGGCAAGTCTGGGGGTACGTCGCAATCAGCAGGCCTGACCTCTGTCGAGGCCGCCGAACTCGCGTGGCCGGTGGCAAAGAAGAACTTCGGTGACGCCGTGCTGTGGCGCCTCGCACCCGTTGAGGAACGCGATTCGCTCACGATGCGCCTTGCCTCCAACTGGCAGGACAGCGACCGGTCGGCAGCCTGGTTTGTCTGGTACGCTGACCCTATTGGTGAGGACTGGATGATGTTCAGCATCAAGGGTAACACAATTGCCAGCACGGACATCGGGACGCGGAGCTTCTCCAAGATGGCCATGGACGCCAACTGGCCGAGGGAGCGCCCCGCGGTTGCCATGAAGGATGCTGCCAAGGCCGTCGCCACCCAGGGAGCAGAGTTCTCCGCTCTCACCTGGACGGAGTTCACGTATGAATACGACAGCGATAGCCACAAGAGACCGGGGTGGGTGTTCTCCTTCTCCGAGACACTTTCCTCCGGAGGTTCACTGATCTACTGGTTCTTCGTGGATGGCATCACGGGTGTCGTCCTCCGGGCCGTCAACGACCGGACTGAGGACATGGTTCTGCCTATCGACCGCGAAGCCCTGCTGAAGCCGCGGACGGACAACCACGAGAAGGACCTGCGACAGTTCTTCGGCTTTATCAGCACCGGCCAGCCCGAGTGGGCAGTACGTCAGCTTGCGAGCGCGGCGTCACCCGACGAAGCCACGGCCCAGAGGTGGCTTGCCAACTTCCAGAGCCTGAGCACACTGACCGTTGTGAGCATTGAGCAGGCCAGCCTTGAGCAGTGGACGACGGAGCACGAGTTCTACAAGGTGAAACTGGACGTGAAGACATCCGACCCGCCAGAGAAGTATGGATGGGACAATGGCGTCAACTTCCGATGGGTGGAACTCATCCCGCAGGGCGGCGGGGCCTGGAAGGTGGCTGCACTGGCGACTAATCCATAGTCCTTCCTGGGGTCAAGCGTTACATTTGGCAAGTGTTACATATCACTGGATGCCGTTGCGGCTACAGTCAGCGACAGGATGCTCTCCTTGTGGAGAACCTGCTCACTGAGGCGTTGCTGATGCCAAGCTGCTTGGCGATTGCTCGCTGACTGTAGCCGGCATTCAGGGCATCGCCGATTCGCGAGCGGAGGACGTCGTCACCGCCGTGGACCCAGGTACAGCCAGCCAGGATCTCTGAGAGAGGCGGCACGATTCGATCGGGTATCAGCGGACGCTCAGCAGGAGGTCGGCCCGTCTGGATCTCCAAGGAAGGCTGAGAGCGTAGGAAGTCACACGGTCTTCCTACTCCCTCACGAACCCAGTCGATGTACCTGTCAGTGGTTCCATCCACGGTCACTTTCTCGCGTACCCATGGAGCGTCCAGACATGAAAGGGCGGGGCTCAGCCCGGCCGAGGCACGATAGCTGCTCCACTGCCAGTCTGCAGGATCGTTGACAAGTCCAGCCCGCAGCGGGTTGAGAACGATGTAGCGACAAGCCTCCAGAAGGTGTCGCTCGCTCTGAATAGCCTGAGACTTGTAGCGGCCCTGGAAGACGTGCCCAACACTGTCATAGACGCGATTGAACCGTTGAGTATACACCCCGTTGAGGCGAGCCATGCCCGCCGCTAGGTTCGGGCGGGCTGTCTCCAGCATCAGATGGTAGTGATTGTCCATGAGACAATAGGCAAGAACGTGCCATTCGTGTGCGGCCGACGTCGTGTTGAGGAGCTGAAGAAAGCTGATACGGTCGGCGTTGCAGGTGAATACGGCTTCCTTGCGGTCACCGCGGTCGGTGACGTGGTAGAACGCCCCCGGATACTGCAGGCGAATCGGTCGTGCCATCGTTGCCCTCCCCTTAGCAAATGTAACACTCCATGAGTGTAACACTTGACCCCGGGAAGGCAAAGCGACGCAACAGTTCGTGGGTTGACAGATCGTGAAATGAATATATATTCATATCGTATAAGGAGACGACATGCCCAGACGACAGGTTGCCCGCAGGTGCGGCATTTATGAGAGAGTAGAGCCTTGTTGTTCAGAGGCGCTGGTGACAGTACACGTCCTCGGTGCCGACGAGATGGAGGCATTGCGGCTCAGTGACCTGCTGGAGCTGGACCAGACGGAGGCGGCGCTCAGCATGGACATCTCCCAAAGCACGTTCCATCGTATCCTTGCGGTGGCCCGCCGCAAGGTCGTGGCATCACTCGTCAGTGGACAACCATTGACGTTTGCCAGGGCATGGGACGCGGACATGAACGCCATACCAATCCACAGAAAGCACAAAGAGAAAACAGGAGGTACCACGATGGTCACTCGAATCGCACTACCAACCGACGACGGCACAACCCTGTGCCAGCACTTCGGCCGTGCCCACTACTAC
>JAPLGL010000106.1 GCA_026390155.1 Caldisericota bacterium | reverse complement strand
TGGCGAAGATCTTCCGTGCTTCTATCTTGAGCAGCGCGTCTACCCCGACGAAGTCCGCAAGGGCATCAAGGGCTACGACCACTTCTTCTCTGCCACCGTCTACAACAACTGGAACGTCCAGTACTGGTATTGGTGGAAGTAGCTACAATTGCCAGGTCTGTCGACGCCATGACAATGGAGTCTGAAGACCTGTAGATTCATTTATCGGCTCCCACGTCTCTGCAGAGAGACGTGGGAGCCTGCTGAAAGGAGTCTTCGCCAACATGAGAGATTACATAGTCCGGCGTGTCTTGGGCATGATCCCACTTATCCTGATCGTGATGATCGTGTCTTTTGGCATCTTCTCCCTCGTGCCAAACCCATTCGCGGCTTTGATCGAGAACCCGCGAATCAAGAAGTCCGACATCCAGCGTCTGATCAAGGCGTGGGGGTTCGACCTTCCATGGTACCTGAGGTTCTTCAAGTGGTTCGGCGGCGTCATTCGGGGGGATTGGGGCCCCTCTCTTCTCTATCCCGGCTCCTTGGCTCGTGACATCATCGCGAGGGCGTTGCCTGTGACCGTTCGGCTCATGGGGATCGAACTGCTGGTGTCTCTTGCCGTTGCTCTTCCGATAGGCATCATCTCTGCGGTCAAGCAGTACTCCGTGACGGACTACATTGTCACGGTCTTCAGCTTCCTGGGCATGTCCATGCCCTCGTTCTGGCTAGGGCTGATGACGATGATGCTGTTCAGCGTCGTTCTCAAACGACCAGACGGAATCACTCCCCTGCTGCCTGCAGGCGGGATCATTACGCCCGGACTGGAAGATGCTTCGTTCTGGGTCAAGTTTGGGGACCGGGCGCAGTATCTCGTGCTTCCTGTCTTCGTCCTTTCTTTCATTTCGATAGGCGGTTGGGCCCGCTACATGCGTTCGTCAATGCTTGAGGTAGTACGCCAGGACTACATACGTACGGCTCGTGCCAAGGGTGCGCCTGAGCGTCTAGTCATCAACAAGCATGCGCTGCGCAATGCATTGATCCCGATTGTCACCCTGATTGCATTGTCGGTGCCTGGCATTGTCGGTGGCGCAGCCATCACAGAGACAATCTTCAACATCCCAGGGATGGGAAGCCTGATTATCCAGGCAGAAATCAAGAGCGACTACCCTACGGCCATGATCGGCCTCATGCTTGCCAGTGTATTGGTCATAGTGTTCAATCTGGTGGCAGACGTCGTGTACGCGTGGATCGATCCGCGTATCAAGTACAGCTAGGAGGACATCATGGCGGAAAAAGCTATTGAAGCCAGGAAGAAGGGTCAGAAGAAGTCCTCCGAGGACTACACCTACGTCGGTATGGTATTTCACCGTTTGACCCGCCATAAGCTGGCCATGGTAGGTGCATTCATGCTTATCTTCATCTTGCTCTTCGTCTTCGTAGGACCCCTGATATGGCGCGCTGACCCCAACGCACAGATCGAGGGTATCGAGGGCTTGTTCAACGTGCCGTCGAGCGCCCATCCGATGGGGACCGATGACTATGGGCGCGACGTTCTTGCCCGGATGTTCTTCGGAGGACGCATATCCCTGTTCATCGGATTCATCTCGGCCATCACGTCCACGATTGTAGGCGCGATAGTCGGCCTTGCAGCAGGCTACTACGGCGGCTGGGCTGACAATCTCCTTATGCGCTTCACTGATGCCATGCTTTCAATTCCAACGTTCCCGCTGCTGATAGCTCTGGCGAGTGTCATCGGGAAAGGTGTGGGGCAGATTATCCTGGTCATCGTTGTGTTTGGCTGGATGGTTGACGCCCGTCTCGTCCGGGGTCTGACGCTTTCCCTCAAGGAACAGGAGTACGTGGAGGCAGCCCGTGCAATCGGTGCAAGTGCCAACCGTATCATGTGGAGACATCTGTTCCCGAACACGCTGGCAGTTCTGATCGTTTCGACGACCATTGGTATCGGCGGAGCCATCATCTATGAAGCATCCATCAGCTTTCTGGGATTCGGCGTCCAAGCACCCTTCGCCAGTTGGGGAAACATGCTCCAGAATGCCCAGCAGTTCATTTGGAACTCGCCTCGTCTTATCATCTACCCTGGGCTTGCGATTTTTATGACTGTTCTTGGATTTAACTTCTTCGGAGATGGACTTCGCGATGCCATTGATCCGAAATTGAAACTGTAGGGGGGATCTGTGGACAATCGAGAAGTACTGGTTGACATAAAGAATCTGCGGACATTCTTCTACACAGAGGACGGCGTGGTTCCAGCCGTGGATGGTATTGACCTGACTATTCACCGGGGAGAGGTCGTAGGCCTGGTAGGCGAGTCTGGCTGCGGAAAGTCCGTCACAGCTCTCTCAATCATTCGCCTCATCCCCAATCCTCCTGGCAAGATCATCGGAGGCGAGATCTTCTTCCATGGGGAAGACCTTCTCAAGAAGAGTGAAGAGGAAACACGCTTGATACGCGGTGACAAGATCTCCATGATCTTCCAGGAGCCCATGACATCGCTCAATCCTGTCTATTCGATTGGTGACCAGATCAGTGAAGCTATTACGCTACACCAGAAGATTGATGGCGCCGAGGCGAAGAAGCGGACCATCGAGATGCTTCATCTGGTCGGCATCCCGGAGCCAGAACGGCGCTTCAGCCAGTATCCCCATGAGATGAGCGGCGGCATGCGGCAGAGGGTCATGATCGCAATGGCGCTGTCCTCGAATCCCGAGCTCCTGATCTCCGACGAGGCTACGACAGCGCTAGATGTCACCATCCAGGCTCAGATTCTGGACCTGATGCGCGGACTCCAGAAGAAGCTGGGCATGGCCATTCTCATTATCACGCATAACCTTGCAGTCGTCGCAGAAATGGCGGAGACCATCAATATCGCGTATGCCGGCAAGATCGTCGAGAGCGCGACCGCCAAGGAGATCTTCAAGTCGCCGCGCCATCCGTATACGTACGGCTTGCTGCAGTCGATTCCGAAGTTCACAGAGAAGAGGACAAATGAGCCACTGCCGGCTATCGAGGGCATGGTCCCCTCCCCGTATCACATGCCGAAGGGTTGCCGCTTCAACCCGCGTTGCCCGTTTGCGACGGAGAAGTGTAGAGAAGAAGAGCCGGAGATCATCGAGCTTACGCCAGGGCATTTGGTTCGTTGCTTCCACCCCATCGAGTCATAGGCAGAGAGGAGAAATGACCATGGCAACTAGACTCGTAGAAGTTCAAGAACTCAAGAAGTGGTTCCCTATCAAGGGAGGAGTCTTCTCAACCACCGTCGCATCTGTTAAGGCTGTGGACGAAGTGAGTTTCTTCATCAATCAAGGCGAGACACTGGGCCTGGTGGGAGAATCCGGATCAGGCAAGACGACCGCAGGAAGAACCATGCTGAAGCTTCTTCAGCCCACCAGTGGGAAGATCATCTACAAAGGGAAGGACATTACCAAGCTTACCCCGAACCAGATGCGACCCCTACGTCGGAATATGCAAATCATGTTCCAGGACCCGTACGGTTCCCTCAACCCTCGCATGCCCGTTGGTGACATCATTCAGGAGCCCTTGGACGTGCACGGCATCGGCACGCGGAAGGAACGCAGACAGGCTGTTGCCACCATGATGGAGACGGTAGGTCTGCGCCCCGAGTACGAGAGGCGCTATCCTCATGAGTTCTCTGGTGGTCAGCGCCAGCGTATCGGAGTCGCGCGCGCGCTTGTCATAAATCCAGAACTGCTTGTTCTCGATGAGCCAATCTCAGCCTTGGACGTGTCGATTCAGTCGCAGATCATTAATTTGCTGCAGGAACTACAGCAAAGGCTGAATCTGACCTATCTCTTCATCGCTCATGACCTTGCTGTCGTGCGCCACATGTCTGACCGCGTCGCTGTCATGTACCTTGGCAAGATCGTCGAGACGGCAGAAAACGATGAGCTGTTCGACCACCCGCTTCACCCTTACACGCAGGCTCTCTTGTCGGCAGTACCTGTGCCGGACCCGGAGGTCAAGAGAGAACGTATTATTTTGCAGGGAGACATTCCGTCACCAGTGAACCCTCCATCTGGCTGCCATTTCCGTACGCGGTGTCCTTATGCAATGCCCATCTGCAAGGAGCAGGAGCCTCTGGCCATTGAAGTCTCTCCAGGGCACACGGTGGCCTGTCACCTTCTGACGAAGAAGTAAGAACGACAGACGTGCAGACGTGCCGGGCCGTCCGTCCCAACAATCAGGGACAGGCGGCCCGACTGCGTTGAAGAGGAGACGTCATGCGGATCAACGTACACGTAATCCCGGGCAGCAGCAAATCAGATGTGGAATCTGGTGACCCCTGGCGTGTCCACGTACGTGCCAGACCTGCAGAGGGCAAGGCAAATGAAGAGCTCCTGCAGATTCTCAGTGATTGCTTCGATGTACCTCGCTCTGCGGTTCACATTGTGTGCGGGCACACTTCAAGGAATAAGACCGTGGAAGTCGGTCTGGAAGGCACTGCAATGACCAAAGGAACACGATGAGCAAGATCAGTGGTCTTTCGCGCTGGTCGGTCATTGTTGCCCTGATGATCATGACAGACCAGGCTACCAAGTGGATGGCTCGACGACTTCTGCTCCAACATTCGGTTGTAACGGGCCCCGTGGGTCTTGTTCTGACGATGAACAAGGGGGTTGCGTTTGGGCTCTTTGGTGGAAGGCAGTGGGTTGTGCCCGTGAATGCAGCACTGGGAACTGGCGTCTGCGTTGCGGCCATCGCAGCCTTGTACCGGGGAGACTGGGGCCTGGCCCATGGCCTCTTTCTCATCTTCGCCGGGTTTGCAGGCAATTTCATCGATCGTATCGTGGCGGGGCAGGTGACCGACTTCCTGTGGGTGCGCGGGTGGTCTGTGTTCAATGTAGCAGATTGCCTGGTAACCACCGGAGCAATACTCTGTGCTCTTGCACTTCTCTTTCCCGTGCGCTGGGGCTTTCATGCGTGAACTGAAGCTGGGGCCGGTCGTGGTGCCGGTTCTATACATGGATGACGATATCATTGCGGTGAACAAGCCAGCTGGACTGCCTGTCTTCACTGCTCCGGGGAAGGTCGCCGGGACACTGACCGAAGTGGCACTGGCTTGCGGTATCACCCTCTATGACGGTGAGGGTGTCGAGCTGCCAGGGGTCGTGCATCGGCTCGACAAGGATACGACCGGCGTGATGGTGCTGGCCCGTTCTGAAGCCGGGTGGAGCTGCTTCAAGCGAGAGCTCGGCAACCATGAGGCGCAGAAGCAGTACCTTGCCCTGGTTCGGGGGACATTCGCTGAGAGGAGTGGCCGCATCGACGTGCCCATTGGGGCAGTTCATTCCCGCGGGCTCCTTCTTCGGCAGGCTGATAGTTCGGGGCGCCCTTCTACGACCGACTTCGAGGTCATCCGGCAGTTTGGCAGCCAAGCGGCACTTCTTCGGATACGAATTGAGACGGGGAGAACACACCAAATCCGTGTTCACTGCTCCTACATTGGACATCCTGTGCTCGGAGACTATACTTACGGATATAGGACGCAGCGCAATGTCGTCATAGGGCGGCAGATGCTTCATGCATTTGCGCTCTCGTTTGTGGCGCCGCATTCGGAAGTCCAAGTGCGCGTTTTGGCGCCACTTCCTCAGGACTTCATATCGGTACTGGGAGTGCTTGCGCGGTAGACATGGTGAACAAATCCGGAGTGATCGTCGCAAACAAACGGATCCAGCACAACTTCAAGACGCTCGAGCGCTTGGAGGCTGGTATAGAACTGCGTGGCTGGGAAGTAAAAGCCATACGCTCGCGGACATTCGCTTTTGGAGACTCATATTGCCGATTCTACGGTCACGAGCTCTACCTCGTGCAAATGTCGGTTGGACCCTACGCTTTCGCACATACGACTGACGAGGAGCTCAAACGTCGCAGAAGACTCCTTGTCCACCACCGCGAGATTGTCAGGATTGCGTCGCTGATCAGTCAGCAGGGTCTGACGGTCGTGCCTGCGTCACTGTCTTTTTCTGAGGGTGGGTTCGTCAAGGTCGACTTGGCTGTCGGGAAGTTCCTGGCAACCAAGGGGTCACGCGATACATTTGAGAAACGACGAGTGGAGCGTGAAATAAGGGGGTACGTGCGTTGAGCAAGAAGATCATTGCTGTGTGCATTATTCTGGCGCTGCTCCTCGGCACCATTGTCGGGGCGGCGCGTGGTGACACCACAGCCTCCGTAACGATCCCGGAGGAGGCGAACATCCGTTCGGGAGCGGGTACGACGTTCAGCGTGGTCCGGGTTGCGCACAAGGGAGAGAAATACGAGGCTGTCGGCTCTTCCAAGGATACTTCGGGGCGAACCTGGTATAAGATACGTGTGGACACCTCGTTTGGCTTCGTGGCGGGGTGGCTCGTGACATATGCTCCGGCTACCGCCTCGCCGGCCAGCCCGGTGGTCTCGGAACCGGAGACTGCAGCCGCTCAGCCGACAACAACCACCCAGCCTTCTTCAACTCGCTACGCCGTTATCGTGGAAGACGGCACTTCGCTTCGAAGTGGTGCGGGAACAGCTTTCGTGCGCCTGACGACAATGAAGGCACAGACGTCCTTGCGCATTCTTTCAGAATCCAAAGACACTGGTGGCAAGATCTGGTACAAGGTGGACTGCACGTCCCTCAAACTGAAGCAGACCAGCGGTTACGTAGCCTCGTGGGTTGTGAAGGTGCAGGCAGTTGTGGCTCCTCCGTCTGCGCCAACGACGTTCACCGCATCGGCTCTCCTGGCTCTCTGGCAGCCGAGGCTTCCGCAGTCGACGAAGACAGTGGATGCATCGAACCTTCGCAGTGGACCTTCAGTTACGTTCGACCGCCTTGGTGTCCTGCCCTCAGGAACGAGCATTGTAATTACTGCCTACTCCATGAATGAGCAGAAGGAGACCTGGTGCCGTGTGACTGCAGCTGAGAAGACAGGATGGGTCTATGCGGCATTGCTTAGCTACTCGGAGAGGATACCTGGCATTCTTCTTGCCTCGACAGTAGGGAAGAGTCTCACGTCTGTGGCCCCGTCCACACGCCTGGTAGCATCGCCGTTCGCCGCAACGACTGATGGGTCGCTTCCTGCTGCCGGCAAGTCCCTTGTAGGTGTTGCCACAGATGGCAGACAGGTGTTCCTTCAACTGTCCTCTGAGCTTTCGTCCGCGAGCTGGATAGCAATGGCTGAAGGTACGGTAGTTGGTGGAACTGGTCCTGGAGGTGACGTTTGCAGCCTGACGGGCATCGAGTTGGTTTCGTCGAACGGCTGGACCGGCATCACCATGCACATTGTTGGGGACAAGAGTGGGTTGTCGATTGTGCGGGGACATGTGCCCGAACGCCTGGAGATCTCACTGCCATGGTTGGTGCAGTCTGCACAGCCGAACATTGCAGGCGTGCCGACGAAACAGGTATCGGCCGTGAAGGTATGGGCAAGTTCGGCAGGCTTCGTGTCCAACGTCGTCATCTATCTTGCCGGGGTGGACATTGGCGTGAAGCAATCGACCAGCGTGTCAACCGTGCAGCTGGCGATAAGTGCTCCTGGATCGACCGAGCCGTCAAAGGCCGTCTTTCTGCGGAGTGAGCTGCTGTCCAGCAGCGAAGAGACCTTTTTTGCAGAAGGGGCAACGTTCGTACCCCTTGCCGACGTCGCGAATGCTTATGACGTATTGCTGTCCTGGGACGCGGCCAATCAGCAGACGAGTCTGACACTCGGCGATCGGCAGTATGTTCTGAAGGAAGGACTCCGCACCCTGAAGATTGCTCAGGGCAGCAACCACTGGAGCGAGGAGATGGTCGTTGCTCCAAGGATCCTGAGTGGACTGCTCTATGTTCCGGTGGCCACAGTGGCGCATGTGTTTGGCCTTGAGGCCTCTGGAGATGCTTTGCGCGTGTATCTTGATCCGATCATTTCGTCGATTGTGCTTGCAGGTACCTCTGACACAGAATCGGGAAGCATCACGATCACCTCGACCAGTGACCTCAGGCTGACGAAGACTACCGAGGGCGACTACTGCGTCTTCCAGCTGGAAGGGGTTGCAGCGTCTGCGATCGCCGACAATCGCGCGCTTTCGACGTGGGCCGATGTTGCAGTGAGGCAGCGCATCAATGATGTTCCTCCCTCCGTCGAGTTGCGCTTGCACGCTACGGACTCTTCGGCCGACGTGCAAAGCCCGGGAACAGGGATCTATGTCATCATGCTTCTCGATGCCACCAAGGGCAAGCTCCAAGGGAAGAAGGTCGTTCTTGATCCCGGCCACGGCTGCATGTCATCGACAGGCTACTTTGACGCCGGGGCCATCGGTTCTTCCGGGACGAAGGAATCGTCGGTGAACCTGTCCATCGCGCTCAAGGCGAAGGCATTGCTCGAAGCCGACGGAGCCCTTGTCGTTGTGACACGGTCGGATGACTCGTCAAAAGACAATCCTGACCTCACGAAGCGGGCGCAGATAGCCAATAGTTCTGGGGCGGATCTCTTTCTATCGATTCACCAGAATGCCACGGATGCGGGACCATCAATGGGAGGCACAGAGACCCACTACTGGTTTGACCAGTCGAAGGTCTTTGCCACGCTGGTCCAGAAACATCTTGTCCTGGCCCTGGGAACAACAGATCGAGGGACGGAGAAGACTTCGCTATACCTGGTGTCGCACATCGATACCATGCCGGCTGCCCTGGTGGAGTGCGCGTTCATCAGTAACAGTGAAGAGGAGCATCTTCTCCGCGAGGACGCCTTCCAGCAGAAGGTGGCGCAGGACATTGCAGACGCCATCGTCGAGTACTTCCGCAAGTAGAGACGCCTGATGGAATCCTACATCGGGGTGTTCGATTCAGGAGTCGGAGGTCTGGCGGTCGTCCGGGAGCTGAAGAACCGGCTGCCGCGAGAGGCCATCATGTACATCGCCGACTCCCGTTTCTTTCCGTACGGAACCAAGCCAAGGGAACAGGTGATCAGCCGGGCAACAGCCCTCGTCGAGTTCCTGGAGACTCACGGAGCCCGAATGGTTGTCGTCGCCTGTAACACCGCATCGAGCGCCATCTTCCCGGACATCCAGCATCGTGTGAACGTCCCAGTCCTGGGGATGATCTCTGCCGGCGTGAAGAGCGCGCAGCTGGCGACCCGCAATGGGCGGGTCGCTGTTCTCTCAACCCCCGGGACGGCGCGGAGTCATGGATATCTCAGGGCTATGGGCCTGCTGGATCCGACGGTGGAAATGATCGAACTCCAGTCGCAGGAACTCGTGAACCTTGTGGAAGCCGGCAGTATTGATGGTCAAGATGTGGCCGACTATGCCACCGACGTTTTGAAGCCGGTACGGGAATTCGGAGCTGACACCCTTGTCCTTGGCTGCACGCACTTTCCTTTCCTCAACAGCCTGATGCAAGGCATTCTCGGCTCCACTGTCAAGATCGTGGACCCCAGCAAGGAACTGGCATACGAAGTGGGACTGGTGCTTGAGAAATGCCGGTTGACCACGGGAGCCGGACGCCAGGACAGGTTCTTTACCACGGGAGACCCTGACGACTTCCTGGACAAGGCCCGCCTCTTTCTCGGTGACTACGTCAGCGCAGTGGAGGTTGCGGACGTTTGAGGCTGCGACTTGTTACCAGCAACGCTCATAAGCTGCAGGAGTATGGCAGAATTCTCGGCGGCCTGGGCTGCATGCTTCCCTTGGATCAGGTGGATGCAGATAGTGTCGTAGAATGTGGCGCCACCTATTACCAGAACGCATACAGAAAAGCCTTCCTGGGCATGCTCAGTGTCCCGGCAGCCTTGGCCGACAACTCCATTATTCTCGCGGACGACTCCGGGCTGGAGCTGTCCCTTTTTGACAACATGCCTGGGGTCCAGTCTGCGCGTTTTCGGCATGCGCATCTCTTAGAAAGAGCCGCGCTCTCGGCGTTTCTCTCAGAGCATCGAGTGTCGACAACGCCTGCGCGGTTCATTTGCTGGATCGTCGCGTTTCTTCCCGGATCACGGCGCTGTGTCGCCTGTTCAGGCTCTGTCTCTGGGATCGTTACTCCCGAATCGCGAGGTTCTCATGGATTTGGATATGATCCCCTGTTCACGCCGGACGGATACTCACTTACCTTCAGCGAGATGGATTCTCGTCTGAAAGATCTGATCAGCCATCGCGCGCGCGCCGCCCAAGCTCTGTGGTGCGCTCTGCAGGGAGCCCTGCCGCTGAGACCTTGATTTTTGGCTGATTGCGTGTATTCTTCTTCTACTCGGGGTGTGGCGTAGCTTGGTAACGCGCATGGTTTGGGACCATGAGATCGGTGGTTCAAATCCACTCGCCCCGACCATGGGCCCATAGCTCAGCTGGATAGAGCAACGGATTTCTAATCCGTCGGTCGCAGGTTCAAATCCTGCTGGGCTCGCCAGTGTGGTATGGTGGGTATAGCTCAATTGGTTAGAGTACTGGACTGTGGATCCAGATGTTGGGAGTTCGAGTCTCCTTACCCACCCCATTTCTCGCGAGCACAACCTTTGTTTTTATGCGCTTTGCGGTGCTGCGCTTATAGCTCAGGCGGATAGAGCGATGGATTCCTAATCCGTAGGCCGCAGGTTCGAGTCCTGCTAAGCGCACCAGGATCGTCAGGCGAGCGCCCATAGCTCAACTGGATAGAGCTGCGGACTTCGGATCCGCAGGTTGCGGGTTCGACTCCTGCTGGGCGCGCCAACCGTATTCTGAGTTCCGTGAACTGGCGAAGCGGCATGTAACGCAGGTGTGGCGATGCGATCGCTTGACACCCTCATGAAAAGTCCTATAATCCTTGCGTTCAAGTTGTGGGTCGTTAGCTCAATTGGTAGAGCATCTGACTCTTAATCAGGCGGTTACAGGTTCAAGTCCTGCACGACCCACCACCACTTGCCCGAAGATTCAGTTCCCTGCGATGTCAGTAAGTATTCAGCGAGGGTGGCGGAACTGGCAGACGCGCTGGACCTAGGATCCAGTGGGTAATTCCATGCGGGTTCGACTCCCGCCCTTCGCACCAACTTGGAGGAAACGATGGAATATGCCACCACGAGCAAAACTGGTAATTCGATTCTACTCTCCGCGACATTCAGTGCAGACGAAGTCACAGCGATGCGCCGCGATGCGACGCAAGCGATGGCCGGCAAACTCCGCGTACCCGGGTTCCGTCCGGGCAAGGCGCCCCTTTCCATCGTCGCCAAGTATATCAGCGATGGAGAATTGAAGGACGACGTCCTTCAGAAGGCTGCCTCTCAAACCTATGTCACGTTCCTCAAGGAACATGGGGACACCGATGCCTTGATTTTCGAACCGGAAATCGTCGACTCAGAGGTGGAAGATGATACATCCAAAGGGCTCAAGGTTGACGTACGTGTCTTTGAGATGCCCAAGGCCGACCGTGAACTCTGGAGCGGCATAGAGGTCGAAGAAGTTCACACCGACGTGACCAGGGCTGTCGATAGCCGTATCAGGGCCCTTGTTGATGCGGTGACTGAAACATCTCCGAAGGATGGTCCTGCTGCTCACGACGATTCTGTCACGGTCACTGTCGCGACCGAGAAGACACAGAATCCATACCACACGGAGTTCACAGTGGGCGAGGGCGAAGTGGGCAAAGCCTACGAGCCATTCCTCGCAGGAATGAGTGTCGGAGATTCGAAACACTTCAACGTGCAGTTGCAGGATAGTCCGCTGGAGGGAGACATAACGCTCGATGGTGTTGCAGAGAAACACGTTCCTGAAGTCAACGACGAATTTGCCCGGACCGTCGGTGCGTTCGAGTCGCTCGCAGAGCTTCGGAAGGCGCTTGAAGAAGACGAACAGCGCAAAGCGGACGAGGCGAGGAAGGACACGGTCTTCAGCCGCGCCGTAGAAGCTGCTGCCCAGAAACTAGGCATTGATTTCCCTGGGTATGTTCGACGTGATGCAACTCAAGAACGGCTTGGCGAAATCAAGAAGAGTCTTGCCCGCAACGGGCTTTCCCTCAACGAGTACCTGAAGTACAATAATATCAGTGCCGAGCAGTTGACAAAGGACATTGAAGCCGATGCTGTCAAGCTGCTTCAGCGCAACCTTCTGATGGAAGCGACTGAGAGAACATGCAGTATCGTCGCGGAGGACGAAGACGTCCAGACATATGCGGAGTCGCACAAGGAAGAGCTGAGCAAGGCAGGTGTCGACGCGTCGACCGACAAGGGGCACAAGACGATTCGGAACGTTATCGTCTGGGAGAAGACGCGCAGCCTCATTGTTGACGCAGTTCAGTTGATGGAGCCCTCAGGGGCTAAGCAGGAGGCAGAATGAGCGTGATTCCGTATGTGGTTGAACAAACGGTTCATGGAGAGCGTGGCTACGACATCTACTCGCGGCTGCTGAAAGATCGCATTGTGTTCCTCGGCGGGGAGATCGATACCCAGGTCTCGAACCTGATCGTTGCCGAAATGCTCTATCTGACGGCCGAAAACGCTACCAAGGACATCTATCTCTATATCAACAGCGTTGGCGGCGAAGTCACTCCGGGCATGGCGATCTATGATACCATGCAGTACATCAATGCTCCGGTTTCCACTATCTGTCTGGGGCAGGCAGCCAGCTTGGCTGCCGTACTTCTTGCTGCCGGACGCAAAGGGAAGAGATTTGCACTGCCGAACTCGCGTATCATGATCCATCAACCATGGGGTGGAGCTCAGGGTCAGGCGACGGACATTGAGATTCAGGCCAAGGAAATCCTGCGGATCAAGGAGTCGGTGAGCAACATTCTTGCTTCACACACGGGAAAACCTCTCGACATCGTGCGCAGGGACACAGAGCGGGACTTCTTTATGTCTGCCGTGGAGGCCGTGGAGTATGGCATCGTAGACCAGGTCATCTCGAAGATCGGCGTGGCAGGGGAAGCCGGACCGTTGGCGAAGAATGCCCAGTCACAATAGCGAAGAGCCCGCCTGCTCGTTCTGTGGCAAGAAATCGGGCGAAGTCGGTCTGCTCATAAAAGGACTCGACGGGTCGTACATCTGCGATGATTGCATCGAGCGTGGCAACCAGCTCATGCAGCGGTCCAGGGAAAAGAATCACACCATGGATTTCAAGTCGCTGCGGCCAAAGGAGATCTACGCCCGCCTGAACGAGTACGTTATTGGCCAGAATGAGGTCAAGAAGGCACTTGCTGTTGGCGCTTACAATCACTACAAACGCTTGAGAGCCAAGAAGGATTCCAAGGTGGAGATCGAGAAGTCCAACATCCTGCTTGCAGGACCTACCGGGGTTGGCAAGACGTATCTTGCAAGGACTCTTGCCCGCATTCTTGACGTTCCATTCACCATAGCCGATGCGACGACGCTCACGGAAGCCGGGTACGTTGGTGAGGATGTGGAGAACGTCCTCCTTGGGCTTCTCCAGGCCACAGATTTCGACGTTGCCCGCGCAGAGTGTGGCATCGTCTATATCGATGAGATCGACAAGATCGGCCGGAAGTCCGAGAACCCCTCAATCACCCGTGATGTCAGTGGCGAGGGAGTCCAGCAGGCATTGCTCAAGATCGTGGAAGGGACTATTGCCAATGTTCCTCCCCAGGGTGGACGCAAGCATCCTCTGCAGGAGTACATCAAGTTCAACACCCGGGACGTTCTCTTCATTGCGGGTGGAACATTCGACGGATTGGACAGTATCAGGAGACTCCGTGCGACTCCTAGGGAGGTTGGGTTCGTTCACGAGCTCGCTGACCACGAGGGCAAGAAGCTGCTCAGCTCCGACTTCGTCAAGTTCGGCATGTTGCCGGAACTCGTAGGCAGATTTCCCCTGAGGCTTGAGCTGGGCGAACTCTCAGCAAGTGACCTGAAGCGTATTCTCGTCGAGCCGAGGAATTCGATCGTCCAGCAGTATCAGGAACTCTTTGCCATGGACGGAGTGAGCTTGGCATTCACGGAATCCGCGCTGGAACGCATCGCCGAAAAAGCGAAAGACATGGGTATGGGAGCCCGTGGTTTGAAGTCCGTCGTCGACCAGCCCATGGTGGACCTCATGTTCGAATTGCCGTCTTTCAAGGGAATCACCGAGGTAGCCGTGGGAGACGAGTTCTTCTCAGCGAGCCACGAGGTCGTCGCGACGAAAACCGACGGGACAACCGAGCGCATTCCTCTACCGGAGTCCGCTTGATAGGAGAGAACACGACTAATGACTGAACGTGACTGGGACCTGTCAGAAGCGCCACTGATTCCCCTGCGGAACGTGGTTGTTTTTCCATATCATGTCCTGCCCCTCTTTGTGGGCAGGCCGAAATCACTGAAGAGCATCGAGTCCGCACTGGCGACCAACCGCAAGATTGTGCTTGTGTGCCAGAAGGACGAATCGAACGAAGACCCGGGGCTTGCCGATCTCTATGACATTGGCGTTGGTGCGGAGATCCTCCAGCTCCTCAAGCTGCCCGATGGGAGTGATCGCGTCCTCGTGGAGGGTGTCCGCAGAGTCCGCGTGACGAATGTGCGCAGCGACGACGAGTTGCTTGTGGCCAGCGTGGAGCCACTGCCTGCAGACGAGAAGACGTCGACGGAGCGTCAGGCTCTCATGCGTGTCGTTCTGGACCAGTTCTCTCAGTATGTCGAACTGTCCAAGAAACTGCCATCGGAGTCGGTGAACAATGTCTCGGGGGTTACTGAGCCAGACAGGTTCGCCGACCTCATTGCAAGCAGCCTCTTGCTTGGCGCTGAAGACCGTCAGACACTGCTCGCCACACTGAATGCTGAGGAACGGCTGCACCGCATTGCTGAGCTTCTCGCCAAGGAGATCTATGTGCTGGAGCTTGCACGGAAGATCGAAAGCGACGTGAAGGCAAAGATCGACCAGTCACAGCGCGAGTACTATCTCCGCGAACAGGTCAGGGCAATCGACAAGG
>JAPLGL010000006.1 GCA_026390155.1 Caldisericota bacterium | reverse complement strand
GGGCGAACACTGATGCTGATCATCGGAGGTTCGGAACAGATGGTCCCGACCCAGGCGAGGGTCGTAACGGCAGACGATTCCATCGTGCCCGCAGTCACGAGGACAGCGGGGACGGGTGTAAGTGCTGTCGATGGTGCCTTGAGAAGCTTGGCCATATTGCCTCCTGAACGGTCTGGCGGAGATGCACCGAACTCGTCAGTCCAGTATAGTGCGACTTGGTTGCGTTGTAGTGTCCGCAGTGTAGAATAGGGGCAGGAACGGTGTTGTCATGTGGCAACGCCAATGCTCCGTCCACAGGAGGTCGACGATGACTAACGTGCAGGGTCTGGCTAAACATGCATTGGGCCTCAGTCACGAAGAGGAAGAGGACTGACATGGCTCTGGACAGCGCGACGATGGACGCCGGTGCCTGCCTTGTCAGCGAGGAGATGGCGCAGTACTTTCTGACCGTGGACGGCCAGCCGGGGACGTATATCCTGGGGGACGCGTCCGCCTCTTCTGTGCGGGCTCCTCACGTCGACCGGAACCGTATCTTCAGGGCTCGTCTTGGTGCAGACACCGCCGATGAAGGCATCGAGCAGCTCCTCCTGCCGTTTCGCCGTGCCGCGGTGCCGGTCACCTGGTATGTCGACAGCTGTTCAAGACCGAATGACCTGGCGACGCGCCTGGTGACTCATGGACTCGAGCTGCGCTACTTCTGGACGGGTATGGTGCGCTCGGTCGATGGGATGGAGAGGGTGGAGGAGGTGCCGTCGGACATGACCGTTGTCGAGGCGGTCTCCACCAGCGAACGGGAGCAGTGGATGCATGTTGTGCTTGAAGGATTTGGCCTTACGCAGTTCCATGACCTGGAGTCACTGCTCGTTGGGACCGGACTCCTTTCCGGGCGCTGGCATCGTCTAATGGCAGTGCAGGACGGCACTCCTGTGGGCGGGGCATTGCTATTTGCAGGCGACGGTGTCGCGGGGCTGCACTGGCTTGGCGTGCCTCAGATGTTCCGGAAGCGTGGAGCAGGTATTCTGCTCAGCCGTGAGGCATTGGCTCAGGCGGCTCGCATGGGTTACTCACACCTTGCATTGCAGGCGAATCCCGAGGTGGTTTCGCTGTATGTCCGCCTCGGTTTTGACAGTGTCGGAGACATCGCCGTGTTTGACTGGCGCCCCGGGATCGGTGCGCTGACGGTGGAGCCGGACTAGAAACGGCGAGTTCCATGGCGAAAAGTACCTGGGCAGATACCGTTCGTGTGGTATGTTCTGCCGCAGACAGTAAGGAGACCGCGGCATGAAAAAGACGGGCGAACGCATTATTGGGAAGGGCAACTACCTGATCCTGCGTGAAGACACGTTTGTGAGCGACAGCGGCGAAGAAACGTCGTGGGAGTGTGTTGCCCGAGCCTCAGACACGTATGTTGTCGTGGTTGTTGCGCGTCTCATGCCCAGCGGGCGCTACGTGCTCCTGCGGCAGTATCGTCAGGCAATCGAGAACACCATCATAGGGTTTTGTGCTGGCACTGCTGCGATGGGCAGTAATCCTGAGGTTGAGGCTCTTCGCGAACTGCGCGAAGAGACGGGCTTTGTTGGCCGCGTCGTCGGGTCGAGCGGTCCCCTGAAGGTGAACGTCGGGATGTCCAACGACGATAGTCAATACATCTTCAGCGCGGAGATTGATGAGACCGATCCGCGGAACCAGCGCCCTCAACAAGACCTGGAGCCGAGCGAGGAGATCGAGGTCGTCCTGTTGAAGGCGGAGGAGATTCCTGCGTTTCTCCAGAGTGAGCAGGCTTCGGGTCGAACGATCGGTCCGGGCGTGTGGTACCTGTTTGGAGTACCACCCACCTTGACGCAGCATGTCTGAACCAGTCTGTTAGAGGGGTTGGTCTGAAAGGGCGCTCCGGACGGGCGCGAAAGGGGTGACACATGCACAGTTTCGAGTTCTGCAATCCCACACGAGTAATCTTCGGTCGCGGGACCGTGCAGCAGGTAGGCCCTGCTATCGCCCGCGAAGGAGCTCACAAGGTGCTGTTGATCGCCGGCGGCGGTTCCATCCGGGAGAACGGCATTTACCAGGCTGTCACCCAGTCCCTGAGTGTACAGGGTATCGATGTGGTAGAAGCGTGGGGCGTACAACCCAACCCTGAGCTGGCGCTTGCCCAGCAGTTGGTGCAGATCGCCCGCGAGCAGAAGGTGGACGGCGTGCTGGCTGTCGGTGGTGGCAGTGTCATCGACACGGCCAAGTGCGTTGCGGCGGGCGTGTATGTCGACAACTTGTGGAGCTGTTTCGAGAGGCGATGTACGGTCGAGAAGGCGCTCCCGGTTTTTGTTGTCCTGACAATCTCGGCTTCTGGCAGCGAGATGGATTCGTGGGCTGTCCTGACGGATGACGAGCAGCACAAGAAGTGGAGCATCTCCTTTCCCGTGCTATACCCCCGATTCGCGATCGTAGATCCGAGCGTGCAGACGAGCCTTCCGTGGCGGCAGACTGTGAACGGCGCCGTCGGCGTCCTCAGCCACATTATGGCCACCTACCTGGTGGGGTCGTTCGAGGAGACGACGCTTGCACTTGACGAGGCGCTGATGCGCACAGTCATCAAGATGGTGGACCGACTACAGGCGGACCATGCCGACTACGGTGCGCGCGCGAACCTTGCTTGGGCTGCGACGCTGGCCATGAACGGTCTGAGCTCCGCCGGCATCGAGGACAGCGACTGGTCAGCCCGGAGCATCGAATGGGCGATGAGTGCCCTGCACCCCGACGTAGCCCATGGAGCCGGTATGGCGGTCATCCTGCCCGCCTGGATGACCTACCAGCGCGAGAACAACCCCGGCCAGTTTCAGCGCTGGGCAAAAGCTGTTTGGGGGGCGGAAACGGTCGAAGAAGGCATCACGGCGATGAAGACGGCGTTTCAGCGCTGGGGCGCTTCATCGACGCTGGGAGATCTCGGGATTGCGGCAGGCGAGCTCCGCGATATTGCATTCAATGCGCTGTCTGAGGGTCCACTTGGGAAACTGCGCATTCTCACGGCGCGTGATGTGGTCGAGCTGCTGAAGCCCGTCCTATAAGCGCGATGGAGTGCGGTGTGAAGCGTGCATGAACCGATCAATGCGCACAACACTTCTGGAACTGATCGGGGGCGTGGTCCTCGGAGACCGTATACGACTGTCCAACTCGTGCAACAGAAGTTGCCACACCATGAATGGTAACGCTTGACCCCATGAGCGACCCCATGACTGCCATGAGCCCACAGAAGCACAATCTGCACATGATTCTGGCACTATTGGCAATAGTGGCGCTGCTTGCCGGTATCGTGGCCGTGTCACGCGCCGTGCCCGCCTATTCGCTCGTTACAGATGACTCTTTCACAGCCGCCGTCGATCATCCGCCACCTGCACAGCGCATGGTGCCCCCGATACCTCTCCAGCCACAGCCCGACCTCGACAAACCGCTCAACATCTTGTTGCTTGGGGCCGACTCACGCGAGCAAAGTGACCCGGGGCGCGCGGACACGATCATCCTGGTGCGCCTGGATCCGACGACGAAGCATGTACGCCTGCTGTCCTTTCCGCGTGACACACGCGTCACCATCCCCGGCCACGGCATCAACAAGCTGAACCAGGCCTCCAGCGGGTACTACCATGGCGGCGGGACCAGTCTCCTGATCGATACCATTGAAGCGGACCTGCTGCCGGGGCTCCGCATCGACTACACAGTCAACACCGACTTCGCAGGGTTTGCCGCCATCATCGACGCTCTGGGCGGCGTCACCATCGACGTCGAAGAGAGGATGCTGTACAAGGGGGTCGACGTGCTCATCGACCTGCAGCCGGGCATCCAGCATCTTGATGGCGAGCAGGCGCTGGAGTATGCGCGGTTCAGGATGGATGCCGTTGGGGATTTTGGCACCTGGTCCGGTGTAGACCACGGGCGGGTGGCGCGCCAGAAGAAACTCCTGGCGGCCATCATCGATCAGACGAAAGACGTGCGGACGCTGCTGCGCCTGCCCGGCATCATCCGCACCGTTCAGGCGGCGGTAACGACCGACATGTCGTTCAGTGTCATGGCGCGTATCGGCATGACCTACAAGGACGTGGCGCAAGCAGAAGTGGAATCGGTCCCGTTTCCGGGTCTGCCGGAGTATGTGGATGGCATATCGTACGTTATCCCAAACACCGGGGTGCTTCGGACGATGACGGGGCCACTGTTTGGCATCCCTGCAAACTGAACCTGATTTCGACGTCTCTCGCCACGTGAAAGGGCCCCGCTGCGCGGGGCCCCGATGATGTGGCTGTAATCAAGTCCTTCCGGGACACACTACAACCCGGCTAGCTCCTTGTCGAGCCGCTCACGCTGCCAGAGGTCGTGTTCCAGCAGGTGACCCTTCACAAGGATGCCGGGGCGGCCTCCGCGGGCCACGTAGCCCTCAGGGTCTCCTATTGCGTCCACTTCCACGACTGGAATGCCAAGCCTCTCGGCGACATACATGCCGGTCTGGCTGAGAACACGGTATTGGAAGGGGCATGAGAGAGGCCCGAGCAGGACCGTGATGCGAGCCTGATCGTCGGGCAGCGCGGTCGTCGGGGCTGCAGTGACGAGGGTCGGAGTCCAGACGGTTTCCGGCAGGAAGGGCTTGAACATGAGGTCTGGATCGCCGGGAATATGTGCAAACCCATGGTGCAGATAGAACGATTCGGCGGACTGCTGGCCCTCGGCTTCTCCATGGAAGGCCATGGCAGCCATGCCGTCGGCCGGTTTGCCATCGAACCAGTGGTGCTGGCGCTGCATGGTCGACTCGACCTCTGCCAGAAGCTTGCTGCCGATACCGCGCCCCCATCGGGACTTCTTGGGCACCCAGATGCAGTCGATGACTGCCACGCCTACGCCAGCCGCGTCGCGGTCGGGATGACACTGGATCATGCCGATCGGGTCGGCGCCGTTGTAGGCGACCCAGGCAAACGTGCCCAGCTCGGCAAGACGGTCGCGGACCCACTGCCTCTTGGCCTTGGTCGCCCGCTCCCACAGCGGGTCGGACTTTGCGCCTTCTCCTGCACAGATGGTGGCAAGGTCACCTGCGTTGCGTATTGCTACGGGAAGAATTCTTGTTGCGCTCATAATAGCCTCGCCATATATTGAGTACCCACTTGGCGACAACCGCGCAAGGGGTCCGGTGCTGAGACGGCGCACAGGGCGGTGTTGAACGGAAGGCGCCGCGTGGTCGTTTCTCCATGATCTCTCTCTTCCGCGGTGAAGCCGCGTCCATATTCAGTATAGCCTCACGAGGCAGCCGTACCAGCATCGATGTAACCTCATGTCCTTCACCTGCGTAAACAAGGTGGCAACAGAAGAAGCGTTGCGCAATAGTGAAGCGACGTTGTCGCAATATCAGAGGAGATGGGATATGAGCAATCGAACGGAAGAGTTCAAAGTGAGCGGCGAGAAATTGCTGCAGCAGGTCAGGGATCTGGTCCATCAGGGGAATGTCCGTCGTGTTACAATAAAGGGCAAGGATGGTGTCACGCTGTTCGAGATTCCACTTACCGCAGGTGTGGTGGGTGCGGTCCTGCTTCCCGTGTGGGTGGCCATTGGTGCGGTTGCCGCATTGGCGGCATCCTACACCATCACGGTCGAGCTTGTCGACGTGCCCACAAATTCGACGGTCGAAGGCTCGTCTGTCGACAAGAGCGGAACGCCTTCACAGTAGTCTCTTCTTGCTGATGTTTGCAGGCGGCCGGGCATAAGCTCGGCCGCCTGGCATTTCTTGTCGGGTACTTGAAACGCGTGGCGTTTCCTCTATAGTGCCGGCATCACACCCACATCTCTTGATGGGAGGCATTCATGGACGATGAGAGAGTACGGCTCGAAGGCATAGTCAGTGCGCTTGAACTGGAAGTCAGCGAGCTTGACGAAGACAACGTTACGGTGGAAGAGGCAGCACGCCTGCGTGCACAGCTTGATGAGGCATATGAACAGATCGACGCGTCCAGCCTGTCGGATGATGAGATTGACGATCTGATGGACCGGCTGGACGACCTGCAGGACATCCTTGACGACCTTGCCGATACCGATACCGACTGGGACGATGAGGAAAAGGAAGAGGAAGAAGCAGACGAGGCGCAGGACGACGAAGATGACTAGCCGTCTTGTCACAGGGACAGTCTTCGTTGTTGTAACACTGAGGGTGCCCCCCCCGCTGTGGAACGGGGGTCAGGATCTAGGAGCCAACAGGCGGCTAAGGAAAACGCATGCCTGGGCGCGAGTGCAATGATCCTCGGGACTCAGCTTCCCATCAGATTCGATGCCTGGATCGGGACTTGTGACAACGCCTCCGGCGAAGCAGGCTTCGATGAACCCGTGGGCCCAGTAGTCGGGCTGGATGTCTGCATAGGGGAGGGTTGCCTTGTCGTTCCAACTCTGTGAACGAGCGATGATGGCAAGGGCTTGCGCTTTGCTGATAGGTTCCTCCGGTTTGAACAGCCCGCCGGGGTAGCCGGTCAGCCATCCCTTGCGTACAGCGGCAGCGATATAGCCTGCCGCCCAATAAGACGACGTGACATCCTTGAAGGGGTCGGAGATCCCGGTTTCGGGGTCAACGCTTAAGGCACGGCAGACAAGCTTCGCATACTCTGCTCGCGTCACTGCGTCATCCGGGTGGAACTTGCCGTCTTCATATCCGGTGACAAGGCCTCGGGCGCTCAGGTCCGCAACTGCCGTGAAGGCCCATGACCCTGTGGAAACGTCCTTGAAGCGGGGCCCCGCGGCAATGGCCTGGGGCACCAGCTGGCGCACGCGCATGATGTCATAGGCGGCTTTGGCCAGGTCGTATTTCATGGAGAGGACGCCTGCGAGGTTCAGCTTGTAGTCGATCCACGGGGTGAACCCATATGTGCCGGGGCAGGAGGCGATCAGGAGGGTTCCAGTGACGGGGTCTGTCTCCTCCCGCCACATGCCCAGCCCTGGACGGGCGCGGCTCGCCGATGAGAGAAGTGTCGTGACTGTGGTGTATGGGGTCGAGATGATCACAGATGCGGGAGCCTGGTCCTGCTCGATCTGGACGACAGCTTCTGCGGAGAGAATACGTTTGCCGGACCAGACACCCTTTTGCAGGAGCATCGTCAGGAATCGGGCGTAGTCCTCTGCGGTCGAACGTGCTCCGCCGGCCACATCGGGATTCCGGTTGAAGCCCATCAGGTTGAAGGTCGTACTCGTCATGCCGAGAGGCTCGCTGAGATGGACACGGAAGAACTCTTGCCACGCCATTCCACTGACAACCTCGCAGACGCGGGCTCCAACCTGGATGGAGACAGACCCGTCGCTCACGGCGGTGCCAGGCACAGAGGGCCTGGGGCCGGCAGCAATACGTTTGACACACTCTTCCAGCGTCAGTGTCCGGTCGGCGATGGAGGCGTCTGCGACCGGAAGTCCTGAATCATGGGACCACAGTTGTCGTATTGTGATGTCTGCTTTCTCACCAGTGAATTCAGGCAAGTACCTGGACACAGGGTCGTCCAGCGCAAGCATGCCCTGGTCCACCAGGGTCATCATTGCGGAAGCAGCCAGCCAGCGTGAGGCCGAGCCGACGTCCACAACAGTCCCGGGGCCGAATTTGGCATACCCGGCACTCTCGATGACCTTTCCATCCTTCACGACGACCAGGGCCATGCCGTCTGTAGCGAGTGCTGCCAAACTCAGGAAATGGTTGACCTCGGTCATGTCGTAGGATCCGAGGGCAACGACCTGGCGTACCGGAGTCGTACACCCGGCTGCACCCCCCACCACTGCTGAGAGGAGGATGAGGGCAACCAGCCGCAGTGCTGGTCCACTCACGTAGTTCAAAGGGACCGGATGCTTCACGACCTTGTCTGACTGGCGAATCGGTGCAGGTTCGGGACACTCCCCAGGATGATAAGCCGATCCCCGGCCTTGAGCACGTCGTCAGAATGCAGCGTAATCAAGATCTCTCCTCCACGGCGGATGCCGACCACGTTGATCTCGAAGCGGGCGCGGTAGTCGAGATCTCGGAGTGTCTTGCCCGCTGCTGTCGGAGGAACGGGTACCTCGAGGATGTCGTAGTCGGGGGAGGATTCAAGAAAGTCGTAGATGCTGGAAAGGCTCAGTCGGTTGGCGAGACGGATAGCCATATCATGTTCAGGGAACACGACGTCGTCCGCCCCAATGCGCATGAGGAGCCTGCCGTGCAAATCGGATGAGGCTCTTGCAACAAGGTGGCGAATGCCCATCTCCTTGAGGACGGCAGCCGTGAGGACGCTGCGGTCAATTTCTGCTCCGATGGTGAGGACAACAGTATCACAGTTGGTGATGCCTGCTGCCTCAAGTTCTGCGGGGTCTGTCGTGTCCGCGACGACCGCGAGGGCGACATCGTCTTTGATGCTGTCGACGTTGGCCTGCGTTTCGTCGATGGCCAGAACCTCCATCCCCAATTCGGCCAACCGGATTGCACAAGACCTTCCGAACTTCCCAAGGCCGATCACACCGATCTGTTGTTTCATGGTAGTCTCCTCCTATCCTATGGCCACGTCGTCTTCAGCAAAGTGAACCAGACGTTCGAGCTTCTGCACAGGAGACAACAGTGTTAGCATTGCTGCTAGAACACCGACACGTCCTGTCAGCATGACTGCAACGAGGACATACTGGGCCGCGGCAGACAGCATCGGCGTGATCCCTGTGCTCAGACCGACCGTGCCGAAGGCCGAAGTGACTTCGAAGAGCAGATTCAGAGTGGGGAATCTGTTGCCTTCCGTCAAGGCCACCAGGAATGTCCCGCCAATGACGATGCAAAGACTGAGAACGAAGACCCCAAGAGCTTTCTTGACGGTTTCTGTATGGATGCCCCTGTTGCCGAGCTGTGTCTGGTCTGAGCCGATGATGACGCTCCAGACGAACGCCGCGACGACAGCAAAGGTGGTTGTCTTCACACCGCCGCCGGTGCCGCCGGGAGAGGCGCCAATGAACATGAGGAGGATGATGAGCATCAGGGACGTGGGATGCATGCCTCCAATGCGCAGCGTGTCGAATCCGGCTGTCCTTGCTGTCACCGACTGGAACCAGGACGTCAGGAGACGCTCCTTCAGGGACAGAGGGACAAACGCTGTGGGGGTGATGCTTTCCAGCATGAAGATGAGAACAGCTCCACCCACGACCAAGGCTGCCGTGATAACCAAAACCGTCCGGGCATGGGTCGAAAGCCTTCTGCTCCCCCTGCGTGAGATATAGTTCCTGAGTTCGTTGATGACGGGAAAGCCGAGGCCACCCAGGATGATGAGCGTCGGGATGACCAGGTTGACCGTGATGTCCCCCGCGTAGGGCTCGAAACTTGTCATCCCTCCCCCCAGAACGTCGAAGCCGGCATTGCAGAAGGCACTCACACTGGTGAAGATGCCGTTCCAGACGGCCTTTCCCGCCGGCATGTTGTGGACAAAGCGGAGGGAAAGAAAGAGGGCGCCCACTCCTTCGCAGATGATGACCGTGGATGCGATGAGCCGGGCGAAACCGCGGGGATTGCCGCGCAGTGGCGTGGCGACGCTCTCACGGAAGTCACAGGTCTGACGCAGGCCAAGCCTTGCATTCCGCCGAAAAGCAGTGATGAACAGGGTCGTCAGGACCATGTAGCCCAGACCCCCAACCTGGATGAGAAGGAGAATGACGATCTGACCGAAGAGCGTCCAGTAGGTCCCCGTGTCGACGAGAGCCAGTCCCGTCACACAGGTGGCACTGGTGGCCGTGAACAGGGCCCTGAGAAAGCCGGGGTGGGCTCCATTGGTCGATTGTGGCAGGAGAAGGAACAGTGTCCCAACCAGAATGACAACAACGAAACTCAGCACGATGCGCTGCCCAGGATTGGCGGGCGAAATTCCCCACCTGAGTCCGCCTCGTCGATGTTTTTGAGTGATTGATGCGATCATGTCACAATACCCATTTGCCTTTCACGTGGAGAAGTATATCGTTCCCGGAATCATATGCAACGCCTCTGCCTGCAGGCAAGATGAAACACGTTGCAGGAGCCTGTTCTCCGTTGTTCGCGGGCGTGATGGGCCGTGGCGCACGTGCTATACTGCATGCGGAGGTGCCCCATGTGGAATGAGTTCAAGAAGTTCGCTCTGAAGGGAACCATGATCGACCTGGCCATTGGTGTTATCATCGGCGGCGCGGTCGGCAAGGTCATCACGTCTCTGGTCAACGACATCCTGATGCCCCCGATCGGTTTGCTGATGGGGCGCGTCAACTTCACCAGCCTCTACATCAATCTCGGTCGCACCAAGTATCCGACATTCGAATTGGCCAGGACAGCTGGAGCCCCGACCATCAACGTCGGACTGTTTCTCAACACGGTCGTCGACTTCTTCATCATTTCATTGGTCATATTCTTCATAGTCAGGGCAATGAACAGGATGAGAGAGCTGTCCGAGAAGAAGGTCGCGGCCCCGGCCGCAACGGCCCGCCTGTGTCCTTTCTGCAAGACGGATATTCCCATTGACGCCACGCGCTGTCCACATTGCACGAGTGAACTGACGGCAGTGGAAAAGTAAGGACTTCTTCTGGAGCAGAGTGAACAATCGGGCGGACCGGAGAGGTCCGCCCGATTGCATGCTAGAACACCAATTTGCGGTATTCGTCCTCCAGCTGCTGCAGATGGTCCATGCGGTGGGCGAGAATGAGTTGAAGCCCTGATGCTTCCTGCAGGGAGTCGCTGGAGAGGGCGGATATCAATCGGGTGCACAGGGCGGGGTTTCCGGCCGTATCATCGGCCAGCTCGTGGCACAGAGCGTCAATGCGCTTCCACAGAGCCTGAGCGCGGTCGCTGGAAAGACTCAGAGGTTGACAAGCCCGCACTGTGTCCAGGTCTTCGGGGATGATGCGCGCCAGGAGTTCGTGTTTCCAACGAGCAGTGGCCGCACTGCGGAACGCGTCGATCACGCGAGGTGTCAGCACATTTCCTGCGGTCAGGACGCGAACGCGCTCCGGGAAGGCCGTGAGATTCTGCATGTTTTCCCAGACGTTGGCCGGAGGAACCCCAAAGAGGTGGTCGCGCTCTTCCTGTGAGTAGTTCTCGAAGACGTTTTCCTCTGCCCTGTAAGCCCTGTCTTTCTCGAGGTACGCTGCCGGTTCGCCTGGCTTCTTGGAGATCTCGG
>JAPLGL010000056.1 GCA_026390155.1 Caldisericota bacterium | reverse complement strand
TTGCGCGGTCCGAACTGTTCCGCCAGTTCCAGCGCCTCCTTCAGGTCGTGTGCTGTGTGGTACTCGCATTCCTTGATCATGGCTTGCCCTCCAGAAGTCCAATGACGTTCGCCCTGTTCTTCATCGAATCGGCCAGGGTGTGATCGTGACGAGCAGCTACTAGTTCAGCACAGATGGCAAGTGCTATCTCCTCGGCAGTCTGACCACCGTGATCGATGCCGACTGGGGCAAACACGCGTGCAAGGTCTTCCCTGCCAATTCCTGTGGCCTCAAGACGGCGGAAGACCTCAAGCGTCTTCGACCGGGAACCGATCATCCCGATGTAGTGGTTGTCCACCTTGCGCTCCAACAGCGCCTTCAGCACCCGCTCGTCGCTCACGTGCTTGTCCGTGAGAATGACATGATATCCCTGCGCGCCATAGACGGTCGTCTGTACCAGTTCCACAAAATCGCCGGTCAGGAAGTGGTGTGCGTCAGGGATACGACCGGGGGTGGCAAACTCAGGCCGATCGTCCATCACGGTCACTTCAAAACCAACAACAGACGCGAATGTCGCAAGAAAACGCCCGACATGCCCCGCACCGTAGATATAGAGGAGTGGGCGACTGCCCACGTACTCGATGTATAGCGTGACCTGGCCACCGCACAGCATGCCGAGACTATCCTTGCCATTCTGGCTCAGGTCGAAGGTGACAACGCGTGACTTCCCTTCGACGATGGCGTCGCGAGCCTGTCCCAGAACAGTCAACTCCAGCTTGCCACCACCGACGGTCCCATGCTGCGTGCCGTCAGACAGGACGACCATCTTGAAGCTGGCGCGACCCGGAGACGAGCCCCGGGCGTCGATGACCGTGCAGACAGCGAACTCGCGGCCGTCCTGTTCCAGCTTGGCGATATATTGATAGATGGAATCCATCAGACCTCCTTTGCAGATGTTTCTGCCGACTTGAGACGCTTGAGGACACGGTCATACTCCTCAGGAGTATCCATGTCCAGCAGCATGCCGCGGTCGTCCACAGGAACAATTCTTGTCGTGGACACATGCCCCGTCATGAACTGCCGCAGTGTGGCGTGCTCGGACATAGCCAGCAGTTCCGGAATATGCCGCGCGCTGACAGCAATAGGATGCCCTCGCCGCCCTCCAGAAGACGGCACGGCTATGTCAGCCCACCCCTCCAATACCGTATCTCTCACGGCAATTGCGGTCTCAGGCATGATGAGGGGTATGTCCCCGGGGAAGATGAGCACGGTGTCCACGCCTGTGACCCGTCGCAGTCCGGCCTGGACCGAGGTGAACATGCCTGGGTCATAGGCGGCTTCCACCACGTCGACTCGCCCTTCGACATCAGCCACCTGCACTGCCTGTTCCACTGCCGCTCTCGTCCCCTGATCCTGCAGCCCGATGACGACGAACACGCGGTCACAGGAGGCAAGTGCGGTTGCGACAACACGGCCGACAACTGTCCCGGAGCCAAGGGGCAATACCAGCTTGTTTGAACCCATCCGGTCGGCGTGTCCAGCCGCCAGAACGATTGCTGCTGTCATTCGCTGCTTCGACTTGCCTTCTGCACCGCAGCAACGATCTTCCTGTAGCCCGTGCAGCGACAGAGATTCCCTTCCAGAGCGGTCTTGATTTCTGCTTCCGACGGATGCGGACTCCCGGCAAGCAGTGCCTCGGCGGACATGACCATCCCGGGCGTGCAGAAGCCACACTGAACGGCACCCTCTTCGACAAACGCCTGCTCGACCGCCGAGGGCTTCCCGCCCTGCGCCAGTCCCTCGATGGTCGTAATGGTCGCTCCATCGGCCTGCACCGCCAGCACCAGGCAGCTGGTCACCGACCGACCGTTCATGATGACCGTGCATGCCCCACACTCACCCTTGTTGCAGCCGATCTTGGTGCCAAGAAGCCCCAGGTCTTCCCGCAGGACTTCCGCGAGCGTCCTCCAGGTTCGGGTCGTGACATGATACTCCGTGCCGTTCACGTTGATGATAACACGTACTTCACTGGTCACTGCGGCCACCTCCAGGACAGACTCAACAACACTGCACGTCGTCGCTTCAACAACGACCCTCCACTGTCGATGATCCCGGGCGCGTCAGGGCATAATCTCGGCAATGAACGCGACTTCGACGGGAGCATTCATGGGCAGTGATGCAACCCCGACGGCAAAGCGCGCGTGCCGACCGGCATCGCCAAACAGTGCGACAAGAAGGTCGGAAGCCCCGTTGATCACCTTGGGAGCCTCCGCATAGTCGGAAGTCGTCTGTACAAATCCCTGCACCATCGCGATGCCCTTGACGCGATCCAGCGTGCCAATGGCTCTCTTGAGAGCGGCAAGACCATTGATTGCGCAGATGCGGGCAAGGACATACGCCTCCTGGGTGGTGACGCCCTCACCAACGTGCCCGGTCTGTTTGACCTGACCACCCGCCGTCGGCAGCATTCCCGACACGAACGCGAGATTGCCGGTAAGCCTGACTGGAACATAGCTGCCAACAGGCGCGGCTACCTCCGGCAAGATGATGCACAGCTCTGCAAGCTTCTCTTCTATCGCCATACATACCTCCCGATACGACCTGGACGAGTTCTCATGCATAGTATACACACAACACGGTGCTTGCCATGTCCAAATCTCCAGCAAAGCTGTCAGCATTCCTTGGGGCGCTATTCAGCCGCCATGAATAGCCGACCATCGCATGGGTGGTAGCTATGCCTTCATCACCACTCCGTCATCATGCGCAAACAACGTTGAGGAATGCCTGGACCGACCCGACACGACCAATTTCAGGATGTCTGACCAGTCGCTCGGTCGACTTTCCTCGCTCAGTCTTACACAATCCGGCACGGCATCCGGCTTACTCTGCATGGGGGGCACGTTTCCTGTCACACCCATCAACTGCAGTCCAAGACTGCATATCACCAGACGGTGATGCCCCTTCCTGGGCTCGTTTCGCTGTCATCTCCCATGAAAAGCGACTATAACGCTACCACATTTTGCCAAAATGTGCTATAATACGCGTGTACCTTCCCAGCCGCGGGGAAAAGCGCGACAAATTAGCAGGAAAGGAGATTGCATGAACAAAGGAGAACTTGTAGCCAGAATCGCCGAGATGACGAAGATGACCAAGAAAGAATCCGAGGTCATGGTCAATGCGTTCATGGATGCCGTCAAGGAAGCCATGAAGAAGAACGACAAGGTCGCACTCGTTGGGTTCGGCACGTTCGGCGTCAAGGAGCGCAAGGCTCGCAAGGGCGTCAACCCCAAGACCCTCAAGGCTATCACCATTCCGAAAAAGAAGGCCCCCTTCTTCAAGCCCGGCAAGGCTCTGAAGGACGCCATCGCCAAGAAGTAGTATTCTCTGGCATAGAAAAAACGAGCGGCGCGCAAGCGCCGCTTTCTCGTTGCTGTGCTCGCACTTCTCACGGAGCAGTCGGTTCAATCCAGATCCAGACAGTCCTGCTGCGTGTGATATCGATTCGCCCCGGTCCCTTCTCGATGCGGAGGAAGAACCCTTGAGAATCTCCACCAATCAACGTGTTGTCAAACGCCAGCGTTACCGTGGTTCCTGCGCAGCTTGCCCTTACACTGACTTGTTTTGACGTGGGGTCTTCCAGATCGGACACTTCGGCAGTTGCCGCGCCTCCGTGATAGACGATGTGGAGCTTGGGGGCGTGGCCAAAGCCGCCAGCCGCTGGCAGTGGGAACAAGAACAGCTCCATGTCCTCGAACCCGCCCAGCACACGACCCATCTCAAGCGAGAGCCGAAGGCCTTCGACGTCCTGCGCGGCAGAGAGCGTCTGGATGACGGGGCGATCCTCTTCCCTCACGCCATTGACCGGAAAAAAGAATCGGGCTGTCCGGACTGCATCTGTGCCACCGTTCAGATCGGCCGGAGCCAGAAACACCTCCGTCCTGCGGGCAAATGCAACCAGGGTCGCGAGCGGAAGAAGC
>JAPLGL010000144.1 GCA_026390155.1 Caldisericota bacterium | reverse complement strand
ACACTCAGCAGAGCCTCAATAATGGGTCTGCAGATCCACTCATACGAGGCTTCCAGCCCCATCGCATAGAGAGGGTCCGACTGCGGAATGGAAACCGAGTAGGTGACTTCCATGTCGTGGAGCACGGCTCGGCCTCCCGTGGGACGTCGAACCCATGCAACATGCCTCTTCTCGATTTCGGCGAAGTCGAGAGTCTCTGAAGCCCGCTGAGCGAAACCAAGGGATACGGTGGCAGGCGTCCACCCATAGAGACGAAAGACCGGAACACCTGACTTGCAGGCGGCGTCAAACAGCACCTCGTCGGTGGCCATGTTCTCGTATGGGTTGCCGATGCCGGACATGATGCATCGCCAGATTCTCATGCCAACATGCTACGGGAGTCGGCTCTGCTGTCAAGGAAGACCTGAGTGAAGGCAAGGCCAAGAGTGGCTTTCGAGTTGCATTTTGGCCCTGATGCCTTAGTATTTGTGACATATGATGACCCCCGAATGGACACAGGAGTACTTTGACGATACCTACAGGCGCCTCTTTCTGGAGACGGTAGACCCAGCCCGAACCAGGCGTCAGGTGCAGCAGCTCCTGGAACTGTGTCCAGTGCTTCCCGGAGCTGCCGTTTTGGACGTCGGATGCGGCCTTGGGCGACACAGCATCGAGCTTGCGAGACTCGGTTTCAGAGTGACGGGTGTGGACATGAACGCGGACTACATTGCTGCGTGTCGCGAGCGGACTGCGGGACTTGGGCTGAAAGCCGAGTTCTTTGCAGTGGACAGTCGTGTCATGAGGCTCGAGGTGCGAGCAGATCTGAGCATCTCTCTTTGGAGCTCGTTCGGCTACTACGGCGAAACCGGTGACCAGCAGATATTGCGAACGATGTCGGAGCATACGAAGCGGGGTGGGCACGTCATCGTCGACGTGGAGAACCGTGACCACATCGTGAAGCACTTCGTTCCCGAAGAATGGCACGAACATGAGCAGGAACTGGTTCTTGAGAAGCGCCGATTCGATGCAATCGATGGCACGGTTTCCACGAGGCGCGTTGTCCTGAATGAGGGGAGGCGTCGTGAGTACCATCGCGTGCTGCGGATGTATACTGTAGCTGAGCTGGCAGCGCTGCTTGAGGCAGCGGGACTGGAGCCTGAACGCTGGTGCGGTGACTATGATGGATCGCGGTTTGGACCTGAGTCCAAGCGCATGATCGCTATTGCTGAGAGGTGATATGATCTTTCTGCAGAAGTTTTTTACTGACCTGTTTGTGAATCTTACGCCAGGACGAGGTGTTTCAATCGTCATCGACGTCGCCTTGACGTCTCTTCTCTTCTACGCTGTTTTGAGACTCATCTCGAACACGCGTGCATTGCAGCTGGCTCAGGGTCTTGTCATCTACTACGTACTCGTGTTCGGCGTGGAGTGGGTCAGTCTCAAGGCTGGACTGCTCGCTCTCAACAGCGTGTTCAGCTGGCTGCACAGTTTCTCAACAACGTTCCTGCCGCTGTTGCTGGTAATGGTCTTCCAGCCTGAACTGCGGCGGATGCTTGGTCGACTCGGCAGCAGCAAGCTGGTATCATCCGATACGCGCACTCAGTTCATGGACGTTCACGAGTGGGAGGAGTCCGTTGACGAGATTGTGAAGAGCGTCAAGTACCTCTCGATGAACCGGATTGGGGCTCTTATCTGTCTGCAGAGACAGACGGGACTCGAAGATTATGTCGAGACCGGAGTGCGGATTGACGCTGTGGTAAGGGCTGAAACACTGTCCACGCTCTTCTACCCCAACAGTGCTCTCCACGACGGTGGGGTGATCGTAGCGAGCAACAGAATCGTTGCCGCGAGGTGCCTGTTTCCACTGACTGCTAATGCGGACCTGGAGCGAGGACTTGGAACCAGGCACCGCGCGGCCATCGGCATCACGGAGGAGACTGATTCCATTGTCGTCGTCGTTTCTGAGCAGACAGGCGTCATCTCTCTTGCGGTACGTGGCAAGTTGACGCGTTATCTGAGTCCACTTGAGCTCAGAGGCATGCTGCTGGTTATGACGAAGCCCATAGCAAGCGAGCACAGGTTCAACCTGACCGGATTCTTCCGTAGGCGGAAGGCGAACGGACAACAGGGAGGCGAAGATGGCCAAGCGTAATATCGGTGCCTTGTTGTTCAACTCCAAAGTGGTCTCTGTGTTCCTGGCCGTACTGCTCTGGGTCTACGTCGTCGGGGTCCGGGGTCCTGATACGACGAAATCCGTCGAGGCACAGGTGATTGCGGTGAATGTGCCTCAGGGGTACGTCCTGGCGGGTCCGCTCCCCACCGTGACCGTGACACTGGGTGGTCCCATGAATACGTTGTGGAACGTCACGGGGGGCTATGTGACGCCTACCGTCGACTTGCGGGGAAGAAGCGAGGGGTCTTTCATCGCGTCAGTGCAGGCTCAGGTCGCCGGGCTTACTGGCGTGACAGTCGAGGCAGTTGCTCCAAAGGAAGTCAATGTGCAGCTCGAGCGTCTGGAAACGATCACAGTGCCTGTCCATGCGGAGGTCAGCGGTACATTGCCTGCTGGTCTGGTTCTTGGGACTCTGCGCGTTGAGCCCGTGTCCATTGAGGTGTCGGGGCCGAGTTCACTCGTGAGCCAGGTAAGGGAGGCGGCGCTGGCCGTCGCACTGGACAAGCTTGGAACGACTGCAGGTGGCAATCTTACGGTCGCTGGCGATGTTGTTGCCTACGACGCTCTGGGGAATAGCGTCGTAGGGGTCTTGTTGTCTCCACGGTCAGCAGTTGCCATCTTGCCGATTCTTGACACTGCAACCTTGAAGACGATTCCGGTCATTCCGACCATTACGGGACATCCGATGAGCGGGTACGCTATTGCGAGCAGCTCGTGTACCCCGGCCATCGTCATGGTTACGGGAACGGCAGCCGCTCTTGGTCAGGTTCAGGCGATTTCGACGATTGCGGTCGACGTCTCAGGCGGGTCAGGGATTCTTACGAAACAAGTTGACCTGGTCCTTCCGTTGGGGGTCTCGCTTGTGAGCGGGAGCAAGGCGGTGTCGTGCCGAGTCGTCATTGAGCAGGTTGTCGTACTCGCCATACCAGACGTTCAGATCGAGGTTCGAGGAGCTGGGGCGGGGTGGAAGGTGTCCCTTGGCACACCATCTGCATCGGTCCTCATCAGTGGAACAACCTCGAGTGTCATGGCTCTCAAGTCTTCACAGATCAAGGTGTATGTCGACGTGAGCCAACCGCCGCTTGCCGACGGCAGCTACTCGGTCTCAGTAGACGGCCTGACACAGGGTGTTGTCTCTGCAACGGCGACGCCTTCTTCGGTTGTGGCTGACGTGCAGAAGGGGTCATAGCGGAAGCGTGACAGCTGTGGTGAGTCGAGATTGGTGCACGGCACGAGCGTTCCGTGCTCGCGACTTGGCGTCAAGGCCGTGAGCAGTTCTCGCCCTGAAGGTTTCTTCGCTCTGTTCAAACCCAGCGGCCTCAGCAGCGCCGGCGCTCTGAGTGTCGTCAAGGGGATTCTGGGCGTCGACAAGGCTGGCTTTCTCGGTACACTGGATGTGCCGGCCATGGGAGTGCTTCCTGTTGCTGTCGGCTCGGCAACGAAGCTGATCTCTTTCCTTCCGCCAAGCGATAAGGAATACGTCGGCGAGATCGTCCTTGGGGTCACCACGATCACCGATGACATGGATGGTGAGGTCCTTGAGCGGAGGGGAGCCGAAGGCCTCGACGATGAGTGCATCAACAAGGCTATTGGAGTCGTCGCGGCACAGACAGAACAGGTGCCTCCACACGTTTCTGCCAAGCAGCAGGATGGCGTCCGCGGGTACAAGGCAATGCGATGCCAGGGACGCCTCATCGATTTTGCGCCCGCTCCGGTGGCGGTACGCCAGTTGACGCTGCTACAGGAGCGTCACGATGCTGATCTTCGTCGTATCGTGTTTCGCATGACAGTGACCCCGGGATTCTACGTGAGAGGGTTTTGCAGAGATGTCGGAGCTGTCCTGGGATGCGGCGCATGCATGGGGCGGCTCCTGCGCACGGGAACCCACGGGTTTGGCGTGCAGGACGCGCTTTCACTGTCGGCACTTCGGCGCATGGTGCAGGGAGGCGACCTGTCTTTTCTTACGTGGGGCGAGACGGAGGAGGGCCTTCTTGCGGCTGTTTCGCATATTGTCCTTGGCGATATTCAATGGCAGGCTTTTGGCCACGGCCTTCCCGTGGAGTGTGAGATGGCTGATACAGCGACCGTCCTGGTGAAGCGTCCCGATGGTTGGCTGGGCGGTGTGGCATCGATAAGAGCCGGGCAGGCGTGGCCGCTGAAAGTGTTCAACGAGTGAGCAGCATCTATCTGTCTTCTTCCGAGGTGCCCGGAATTGCTTCCGCAGTCGCTGTGGGAGCCTTCGACGGTTTCCACGTTGGTCATCAGCGGATCCTCCAGGAACTTGTTGACAGTGGTTACAGGGAGTGTCTTGCTACCGTCATCTACACATTTCGACGCAACCCGAAGCTCACGACTGGGGGCATTCAGGGTCTCCTGACGACGAA
>JAPLGL010000008.1 GCA_026390155.1 Caldisericota bacterium | reverse complement strand
CACGCGCAGTATTCTGATCGCGTCGGCGCGCACGCCGAAGATACTCTCGAGTTCGGTTCTTGCCTCTTCCGCTGCAACAACCCCATTTTGAGACAAAATCAGGTCAGGAGGCTTCTCTTGTTGTCCTTGTTCATAGTAGTGACTAACTGACGGGGCAACGGGATTCTTCGTTGCCAGAAAAAGGAAGTCTGGAGCAACTTCAGCGGTGAACGCATCATCCTCGATGACATCACATGTCAGCCGTTCTGGCATGCTCCCCTTCCGCTCGATCAGAATCCTGCCGTCGCGTATGTCCTCTGCCTCTGGGTGCCGCGCGACGCCCACAATCTCGGCTGAGTTCCTCAGCTCATGGGCAAACAGCGTCCCCGTTCTGCCACCTGCTCCGACTATAGCAATTCTCTTTGACATGTCACTACTATATCATTGGGAGCACGTTTTCAATGAGTACTGTGGCGACTACTTCAGTGCTTCGCCTCCTGGAAGGATTGGCATGGAGCTTGTCCTGGGGATTCCTCGACCACGCGGACGCTTGTAGTAGGGCGACATTGCCAGTAGTTTGCGACGGAGGAACGGCCGCACGATGGGCACGAACAGTCTCTTCCATCCCAGCGTCTGCCGCTGAAGTGCCAGCGTCTCCTCAAAGCTGTGGTGCTGATAGTGCAGCAGTCGTTCGCTCTCCTCGGTGTCCATGAAGTCACAGTGAAACGGCACCTGCGAGAACGCGGACTCTGGCAGCATCCCGATGCCTAGCGCATCGAACGAGCGTTGCATGAACTGCCGCCCGGTCACTTGGCACGAAGGCCCGCCTGCGACCATCAGCGTCTTTCCTTCCAGTCCGGGCAGCATCGCTGCTGCTGCGACGGCCGTGCCTGCGTCCATTGGGGCGAGGTACTCCATGCGGTCGTCCATCCGGACCTCAAACATCAGCGGGTCCAGCTCGCCGAACTCAATGGGGGGAACGGCACCAAACCGAAGGATGACCCAGGACAGGCCAGATGCGTGCAGCATGTGTTCGCAGGTCAGCTTGTGGTAGGCATACTGCATGTCCGGATGCAGGGACTCGCCAGCCGTGCGCGGCGGGATGAGGTGCTGCGTCTGGCCGTACAGGGCAATCGATGACGAGAAGACGATGAGCGGCTTCCGAGACGATGCAAGTGCAGCCTGCAGGAGATTCCACGTGCCGCCGACGTTGATGGTCTCAGCCCACGTGGGACGCTGCTCGCTCTTCGGCGGGATGATGAAAGCCAGGTGGACAATGGCGTCAACCCCCTGCACTGCCCGTGCCATGACCTCCATGTTGCGGATGTCACCCCAAATGATGTCGATCTTGCCGGCATACGGCCGCGCCTTGCGCTTTGACGCGCGCGACGGGACGTCCAGACAGCGGACTGTTGCGCCGCGCCGCAGCAGCTCATCGACAGCGTACGTTCCGACGTTTCCAAATGCTCCCGTCACCAGGACTCTCATGTGTTCCTCCCGCCCATAGACTCCATGAGCATGGCCAGTGCGCGCTGCATGAGCGCCCCCCAGTCCTGGCCTTCGGGGTCGAGGATGCCCTGGAGGAGCAGCCCCAGCACGACGCTGAGCATGAGAGTGGCTGCCAGGTTTGGATCCTTCACCTGTAGGCTTCCTTCAGACACGCCGCGCTCCAGCACCTGCTGGAAGAAGCCTTGGTATCTGCGAATCATGTCGACGGTGCTGCGTGCCACTTCGGGATCTGCCTTGGACTTGGCCCAGAATTCCAGCAGGATGCTCCACTTGATGCCGGCGACGTGATAGATCTCGTTCACGCCTGCTGCCATCGCCGCAACCTGCCGGGGCACGGATTCACTGCCAGCCTGTGCTGCAGTGAACTGACGGTCGAGCTCGGTCAGCCAGGCGTTGAGGAGTGCGACAAACACTGACCCTTTGCTGGGAAAATGGTGATATAGGGCACCCTTGCTGACACCGGCGGCGCGACAGATGCTGTCCACGCTGGTTACGTCGTAGCCGTACTCGGCAAAGCTCTGCTCGGCTGCCGCAAGGATGCGACTTCGTGTTTCCTGCGAACGTTCTTCCTGTTTCACGGCAACCCCCAACGGTTCGGTCTTACACAAACCGACCGGTTGGTCTTATTATTGTCGGATAGGAGGGGCGGTCAAGCTCAATAGTGGAGATGTCATTCGCACATCGTGTCTGGTTCTGTGAAGGGTCTCTCAGTGTGGGCGCAGGAAGATGTACCAGCCGGCCACGGCTACTGCCTGTACAGCAACAATAAGTCCAAGACGTTCAAGAAACCCCTCCTTGCTGGTCTTGTGGTGAAACAGCCGCATGCCGAGGAGCGCACCGACCGTACCGCCGGCAACCGCCAGCGCCAGCAGGACCCTCTCGGGCACGCGCGTTGCGCCGGTCCCAGCAATCAGCTTGTCGTATCCATACGTGAGAAACGTCATGACAGTAACAGCGGCCAGCCAAGACTGCACCCAGTCAACTCCCGGCAGATGACTGTGGAGAAGTAGTGCGCCTGCCAACACAGGTATGAAGGCTACAAATCCGGCTATGAGTAGTGTCCGCGAGAAGACCGGGTGTGCCCGTTCGTCCCGGCTCACGTCGTTTCCACTTCCTCACGTGCAAGTTCGACCTGCGTCATGGCAAATTCGACGGCGTCTTGTAAGGAAAACAGGTGGCTCTGTGCCGAACCCACGTAGCCGACGGTCACCACGCACTCCTGCTCGAAGAGGCGGCCGAAACCCGCGAACCGTTCCTCGTGAAATACGATGTCCCTGTACGTTACCCACTCCCTCCGTCCATTCATCATGACCGCGGCTCCCTCGAAGAGTTCCTTCGCGCCCCGCGTACGGTACTCTGCAAGGTGGAAGCAGGTGTTGTGTTCATAGCCAACGCCGATGAGCGCCACCTGACCGTCAAGGTCATAGAGGCGCGCCAGCGGCGAATGCTCGCCCAGGCAGTATTCCAGTTGGTGGCCGTGGACCACCGCGTACGCGTCACGTCCCCAGGCCGTGAAGGACGTGTTGGGATGCGCACTGCGAATGACGCCGGGGAATGTGCGGAATACCTCGGCGACAACCCCCATGCCGAGCGTCGGCGTAGTCGCCGGGTCATATGCGGGCATGGTCGCCCGAATGACGGGTATCCAATCCCGGGGCACCGGTGGGTCCACCCAGGCCGCGGGGTCTGTATTGGAGCCACTCATGGCCGGCATGACGATGGTCCCCGCGGGCGTGACAACGTCCATCAATGCCTGTATGACGGCGATGGGACCGCCGCAGACCCATCCCAGCGAGCTGAGGGACGCGTGCACCAAAACCGTCGTGCCCGCGACTATTCCCAGCTCCCACAGGTCGTGCCCCAGACTCTCACGCGTGCGTGGCTCAGTGCACTGCGCTATCGCCCCACGTTCGGTCGCCATGTTCACACTCCCCCGACATGTTCCACAACCGCTCCATGATACGAAGAACCCCGTCACGCGCAACGCGGCGGGATCTCACCAGCGTTTTTGGAGCGGCGAGCAGCAGCACTGTGAATGGCAACGGAGTGGGTGTCAGCTGGAGACGTCCACAAGCACGAAGCTCCCTCCCGTTGCCGATGCAAGGGAGAGCACCTTGGGCTCCATGCTTACTCGTCCCTGGTCTCCTTGTTCCAGCAGGGTGCCATTCAGTGAAATGGATCCGGATGTGACATACAGCAGGAAACACCGGTCGACGGTGGCAGGGTATTCGAGCGA
>JAPLGL010000154.1 GCA_026390155.1 Caldisericota bacterium | reverse complement strand
GGCGGATTCCAGCCTGCCACCATCGACAGTTGCAGGACAGATTCGACCTGCGTCGCGGTACGGTCTGCGCCATCGCGGTCCGCCTTGTTGACGATGAACAGGTCCCCGATCTCCATGATGCCCGCCTTCATGGCCTGGATGTCGTCCCCCATGCCAGGCGCCATGACCACGGCGGTTGTATAGGCGACATCGTGGACGTCGACCTGGGACTGACCTGCGCCGACCGTCTCGACAAAGATCCAGTCGAACCCCGCCGCATCCAGAATGCGCGCCCCCATTCGGGTAGCCCGGTTGAGGCCGCCCAGTGACCCCCGGGTCCCCATGCTGCGGATGTAGACGTCGTGCGTGAGCGCCACATCGAACATGCGGACCCGGTCCCCCAGGATTGCGCCGCCCGAGAAGGGACTGCTGGGATCGACCGCCAGAATGCCGACCTTCTGCCCACGAGCCGCCAGCAGTGCTGCCAGTCGCGACACCAGCGTACTCTTGCCAGCGCCGGGCGAACCGGTCACTCCCACGATATAGGCGCGTCCGGTGCTCCCGTAGACGCTGCGGATCACCTCGGCGCCACGCGGATCACCATTCTCGACCCACGTGATCGCACGCGCGACCGCTCTCGTATCGCCGGCCAGCACACCCAGCTTGACATCCATCTGGCTAGGCTTCCCTCTTCACGTGGCTCCGGATATAATCGACACAGGTGGCAAGGGGGGTCCCTGGTCCAAAGACCTCACTGATGCCATGCTCCTTGAGAAACGGAATGTCCTCTTCAGGGATGACGCCACCGCCCATGATCAGCATATCATCAGCCCCTCTTGCCCGCAGCAGGTCGACAACTTTCGGAAACAGCGTGTTGTGGGCTCCCGACAAGCACGACAGGGCGACCACGTCCACATCCTCCTGCACGGCCACCTCCGCAATCTGCTCAGGTGTGCGGCGGATGCCCGTATAGATGACTTCCATGCCCGCATCCATGAAGGCCCGTGCCAGGACTTTGGCTCCACGATCGTGCCCGTCGAGGCCAGGCTTTGCCACGAGGACTCTGATCTTCTGTTCCATGGTCTCCTCCTTAGAACGACGCGTCCGGCCGATATTCGCCAAACACCGAGCGCAGCACGTCGCAGACTTCGCCGAGGGTCGCGTATGCGTCGACCGCGTCGATGAGGACAGGCATCAGGTTTGCATCGCTGACGGCAGCAGCTCTCACCTGGGCGAGTGCAGCTTCGACCTTGGCAGCATCGCGGCGGCTCTTCATCGCGACCAGTTCCTCGTGTCTCTTCTCATAGAGGGCGGAGTCGATGTGCATCAGGTTTGTGAATGGCTTGTCCTGGACCTGGAACTTGTTGACGCCGACGATAACCTTGTTGCCTGACTCGATCTCCAGCTGGTACTGATAGGCGCTGTTCTGGATCTCCTTCTGGATGAACCCCCGCTCGATCGCCTTCACTGCCCCGCCGAGCTCATCGATCTTGGCGATGTACTTCAACGCCTCTTCCTCGATGCGGTTGGTCATGGACTCCACGAAGTAGCTGCCTGCAAGAGGGTCCACCGTGTCGGCTACACCCGACTCATACCCGATGATCTGCTGTGTCCGGAGGGCAATGCGTACCGAGTCCTCTGACGGCAGCGACAGGGCCTCGTCACGACTGTTGGTATGCAGTGACTGGGTACCGCCCAGCACCGCGGAGAGCGCCTGCAGCGTCACGCGCACGACATTGTTGTCCGGCTGCTGGCTGGTCAGCGTGCAGCCTGCCGTCTGCGTGTGAAAGCGCAGCATCAGGCTCTTTGGATTCTGTGCATGGAAACGCTCTTTCATGATCCGCGCCCACATGCGGCGAGCGGCACGGAACTTGGCGACTTCCTCCAGCAGGTTGTTGTGCGCGTTGAAGAAGAACGACACCCGAGCGGCGAAGCTGTCGACGTCGAGTCCCGCCTTGACGGCACCCTCGACATACGCGATCCCGTCTGCGAGCGTGAATGC
>JAPLGL010000059.1 GCA_026390155.1 Caldisericota bacterium | reverse complement strand
AGGATACTTCTTGTCGTCGATGCCGGGGATCTGCGTAGCCGTGAATGCCACCACTTCGTAGTCTGGGTTGTCCCGATAGACCACGTTGAAATTGTGGAAGTCCCGGCCTGCCGCTCCCATGATCAAGACTCTCTTCTTCATAAAGCCTCCTCTACAGAGAATAACGTCCAATGCCCGCTTCGGGGCAGTGTGATTGTACCGCCTTAGGCCCTGTTGTCAAATGACTTGTGCTCGTTTGTGGTTGACTATTGGCCATCGGCCATATAATGATTTAGAACAGTGTTTTCAGGCTGGCTGTATGCCAGGCGAAAGTTCAAATCACAGCAGCCCGGTGAGACGTGGAAGGCGGTTTGATCCCATCCGCCTACAGGTGGCATGACAGTGATACGAAGAGACCTACATAGGCATCTGGCAGTGATTGCCCTCATTTCTGTCCTGGCAGCAGCTGCCGGCTGTTCATCCAGTGCTTCTGTTGAGGGCATGATCCAGGCCCCGGTATTCATAGGTGTGAGTCTTCGTGAAGCCGAGGCGAAAGCCGCTGCAGCAGGAGTGCAGGTCGAAGTGAAGTCTTCGGAGAATTCGGACACGATCCCCATCGATTTCGTCCTCAGACAGGACCCCGAACCTCAGACCATGGTGCGGAAAGGGCGTGTCATCGATGTCGTGACTAGTTCGGGACCCGTTTCCTTGACACTTCCTGAGTTTGTCGGTGGGAAATTCGAGGTGGCGCAGGCCTTCATTGTGGCGAATCAGCTGGTCCTCGGAGATCTGGTCGAGCAGGTCGACACGAGTCCCGTGGGGACTGTGCTGGACCAGGACCCTGCGGCCAATGCCGATGTCAACAGAGGTTCCGTCGTGACCCTTACAGTCAGCAGAGGCACCATGGCCACCATGCCCGATCTGGTCGGGCTGTCGCTGACGGAGTCGAAGAAGCGTCTCGGTGCCCTCGGGTTCTCCGTGAGCAAGGTCATCGTCTCACCTCAGCTGACTCAACCGGCTCAACTGGTGCTGATGCAGGAGCCGGCAGCTGGCGACGCCATTGAGAAGGGCGGCTGGATCGAGCTGACCGTGTCGAAAGTCCCATGATCGAACAGTCGCGCGTGAACGTGTCCATCTCTGTTCTGAGCACCGACTTCACGGAGCTTGAGCATACCCTTGAGCTGATTCGCCTGTCGGGAGCCGACAGCGTCCATCTGGATATCATGGACGGCCGGTTTGTCCCTAACATCTCGTTCGGCTCGTCGATCGCTGCCGACATCGTCAGGGCGTCAGGGCTGCCGTGCTGCGCCCACCTGATGATCGAACACCCCGAGGAAGCCTTCGACGCGTTCGTCGCGGCGGGCGTAGCCGAGCTGCTCTTTCATGTGGAGGCGACCCGATTTCCATTCCGCGCGCTTCAGCTATTGAACGGTTTCGGCATCCGCAAGGGCGTCGCGGTCAACCCTGCGACACAGGTGGAGTCGGTTTTCCCTCTCCTGGGCAGTGTCGACACAGTGCTCCTGATGTCGGTGGAGCCCGGTTTTGGGGGGCAGTCGTTTCTGCCGGGGACACTGACGAAGGTCCGGGCGCTCCGGTCGGCTGCGGACCGGACCGGAACACCTCTTCGCATAGCCGTCGATGGGGGAGTGGACGCATCGAATGCAGCGGCTCTTCGCGACGCAGGTGCAGACGAGCTTGTGGCGGGAACGGCATTTTTCGGGGCCCCCGACGCTCCTGCATTTGTACGACTCCTCAAGGGTGCCTGAGGCAGGCAGCCATGTCTGTGGTGCCCACGATCGTCTTCGCCGGGGGAGACCCTGGCTCGTTCTCTTACCTGCGCACTGTCGAGTTCTCGGGCGCGTTTCTGGTCGCCGTCGATCGTGGCCTCGCCGTGATGTCCGAACTTGGGCTGACCCCCGACCTGTTTGTCGGTGACGGCGACTCCGTGAGTCCCGAACTCCTGGCAGGGCTGGACAGAGAGCGGACGCGGGTGGTCACCCTTCCAGCGCACAAGGATGTCTCCGACCTCGAAGCCGCATTTGACCTGCTGGTGACGATGGAACAGCACGGCAGCATGCTCGTGCTGGCCGGACTCGGCGGGAGACTCGATCACTGTCTGTTCAACCTTCAGCTTGCAGCACGGCATCTCGCCGACTTCGAGGACATCACGTTCGAGGATGACCGGTGCCTCGTCAGGCCGCTCATGGGCAACAACGCCCTGCAGCTCCCGTCGGGTACGACCGTCTCATTTGTTCCTGTGACCCCGGAGGTCGAGCTGAGCCTGACGGGATTCGCTTACCCTCTGTCGCGCGCAGTCGTGCAGCAGGGGTCGACGAGAACACTGAGCAACGTCGCCTGCGGCCTCGTCCAGCAGGTTGTTGTGGAACGCGGGACAGTTGTCATGATCGCCTGGAAGGGAGAAAGCGATATTCCATGAAAGAGGTGAAGATGGAAAAGACGCAGGTGGAGCAGGAAGTACAGCGTCAGCTGAGTATCCTGCGGCGGGGTACAGCGGAAATTGTGAGTGAAGAAGGCCTGGCGGCCAAGATCAGGAGTTCCCTCATTTCGGGGAAGGCATTGCGGGTGAAGCTGGGAGCGGATCCGAGTGCGCCCGACCTGCATCTCGGTCATGCCGTCGTCCTCGACAAGCTGCGCCAGTTTCAAGATTTAGGTCACCAGGTCGTGTTTATCATTGGCGACTATACCGCCAGAATCGGGGATCCGTCCGGACGCTCCAAGACGCGTCCACCCCTCACGGGCGAACAGATCGATGCCAATGCCAAGACGTATTTCGAGCAGGTCTACCGCATTCTCGATCCTCAGAAGACGGAGGTTCGCTACAACGGGGAATGGTTGTCCAGACTGACGTTTGAGGAGATCATCCGCCTCGCTTCACGGTTCACCATCCAGCAGATTCTGGAGCGGGACGATTTCTCCAAGCGCTACCGCGGCCAGGTCCCGATCTTCTTCCATGAGTTCTTCTATCCCCTCATGCAGGGATATGATTCGGTGGCCGTCGAGGCAGACGTCGAACTGGGCGGGACCGATCAGAAGTTCAATTTCCTTCTCGCTCGCGAATTGCAGCAACAGGTCGGCCAGGTTGCGCAGGTCGCGTTCATGATGCCCATCCTGCCGGGACTCGACGGCGTCCACAAGATGAGCAAGAGTCTGGGCAACTATATTAGCATAGCAGAGAACGCCGTGGACATGTATGGCAAGTGCATGTCGATTCCCGACGGGCTGATGGAGCAGTACTTCATCCTGCTGACCAGCATGCCGCAACCGGATCTCCAGCGTATGGTGGCTGGCATCGCAGATGGCTCGGTGCATCCGATGACTGCCAAGAAGCGCCTCGCGTTCCTCGTTACTGAGCGCTTTCATGGGACACAGGGCGCGGCGGCGGCGCAGGTCAACTTCGAGAACGTGTTCACCAAGAGAGCATCGAGTGCATCCGTTGACATCACATATGAGGACGTCACCCTGCCGGCCGAGTTTTCCGGCTTCCCCGAGGTTGCCGTCATCGACCTGCTGTTTGCCCTTCGGGTGGTTCCGTCGAAGTCGGAGGCCCGCCGTCTGATTCAACAGGGCGGCATCGAAGTGGAGGGCCAGCGTGTTGCCGGCGTCGGGTTCCGGGTCAGTCTGGGTCATTCGCCCATCCACATGCGCGTCGGCAAGAGGCGGTTCCTGGCAGTCAATGTCTGCCATCTGGACTAAAGAGGGAGGATTTGAAAAATGTCAAAAGAAGAATTCTTTCCGGAGATGATTACAAATCTACCAGAAGCAGATATCCCTATCGAAGGGTTACATTCATATCTCTTTCAAGGTGAAAAACAACAGGTCGTTTTTATGAGTTTTGAAAATGATGTAGAAATTCCTGAACATTCTCATGAAGCACAATGGGGAGTCGTTTTAGATGGTGAAATCGAATTAATCATAGACAGCAAGAAATTCATTTTTACAAATGGGGATACATACTTTATTCCTAAAGATGTCAAGCATAGTGCAAGAATTAGAAAAGGTTACAAGGATTTAACATTGTTTAACCAAAAAGATAGATATAAAGCAAAGTAGAATTGCCAAAACAGCATATAAGACGTGGTTTGTGGGAAGCTTGCGCTTGCCCAAATGAAAAATGGAAAGAGCAATTTTCGGAAAGGAATTGGCCAAAATCATTAACATTGGCATGTATTTTGGTCCGGGGGAAGTGATACTTATTGGTTCATGTCTTGAAGAGGTAGAATCAGCACGAGATATTGATGTAGCCGTAAAGGGAGGCAACCCAGAAAAGTCCATAGAGGGGCGCAGTGGGGCGCCACTTGACGCGGCTGACCTTGTTCGTCTGTTTTAGGGTGTTGGCGCGCCCTGGAGGCGCACGGGAGGTGGAACAGTGAGCAACCCCGTTGAAGGGAAACCGGATCGCACCCGCATGGCCCTTAGAGTCCTGACACTGGACGGGCTCATGATTGGGCTGAGCATTGTTCTGACGCGTCTGATGTCGCTGAATGTCCCAATCGCAGGGGGCCTCGGGGCCAGGATCGGTCTCGGACATCTCCCCATTGTGGTTGCCGGCATCGTCGCAGGCCCGCTGAGCGGATTGCTGGTTGGAGCTGCTGCTGACCTGGTCGGTTTCGTTATCTGGCCTTCTGGCCCCTTCATTATCCGGCAGATAACGGCAATTTCAGCTCTCAACGGTGTCATCCCCTGGGTGTTTGTAAAGCTGGGATGGCCGCGGTCGCGCACCGCGCGGATATGGATAGGGGTAAGCGTCACGCGTCTGGTGCTCAATGTCGGCCGGTTGCCACTGGTACTGCATGATGTCATGAAGCTGCCATACTGGCCCGTGCTTGCCGGTCAAGCCGCAGGCAGTGTCGTGATGGTTCCAGCGACGGCGTTCTCTGTGGAATTGCTCGTGAACGCGTACGAGCGTTCGGGATATGGGCATCTTCCAGCGTAGGCCTTCTGGCGACCCCGAGTTTGCGCCCCGGCCGTGTCGGCCCCGCGTTCCCCCCAACCAGTCGGTCACGACGTCATTCTACACCCTGACGGCTGAGCAGGTACCGTCAGTGGACGTGAACAACTTCACCTTCAGGTTCTGGGGGGAGGTGCGGCAGCCGACCGAGATAACATGGCAGCAGCTGATCGCGGTGAAGCATGCGACGATGACGGCCGACTTCCATTGTGTCACCGGATGGTCGATGCTGGGGACCGAGTGGAGTGGCGCGCTGGTACGCGATGTCTTGGAGGCAGCGCACGTCGAGGTGTCCACGTCGGCTCGATTCGTCATGGCTCATTGCGTTACCGAGTTCACGACGAATCTTCCGCTTGAGGCTTTGCTCGCCGACAATACGATGCTGGTCTGGGAATGGCAGGGGCTTCCCCTCACTGCTCCCCACGGCGGGCCTCTCCGGCTGCTTGTGCCGTCGCTGTACGCCTGGAAGGACGCCAAGTGGATATCCGGCTTTGAGTTCCTCGCAGAGGATCGAGCGGGGTTCTGGGAATCGCGCGGCTATCATATGCATGGAGACCCGTGGAAGGAAGAACGCTACGGCTGAGAGCCGTTTCTGCGACTTGACAGGAGAGCGATTCCCAGTAGAATACCATCTTGGAAAAGGAAGCTGCAAGCGGGCCTCTAGCTCAGCTGGTTAGAGCGCGTCCCTGATAAGGACGAGGTCTCTGGTCCGAATCCAGAGAGGCCCACCATATTGTACTTTGCGTCTTCATACGTGGGGATGTGGCTCAGTTGGGAGAGCGCATGGTTTGCATCCATGAGGTCGCGGGTTCAAATCCCGCCATCTCCACCATCGAAAGGAGGAGGTGTTCCTTGTCGGCTCACAAGTACACTGATGTTCCCCTCTGGAAGAACGTGTC
>JAPLGL010000101.1 GCA_026390155.1 Caldisericota bacterium | reverse complement strand
CACTGGTACAGGTTTTGAGCTGGTACGATAACGAGTGGGGCTATAGCGCAAGGGTCGCTGACCTCACGAAGCTCATCGTCAAGAAGGCATCCTACTAGGAGGCATTGTCATGACGAAGCGGAGTATCAAGGATCTCGACGTTCGGAACAAGAGAGTGCTTCTGAGGGTCGATTACAACGTTCCTATGTCGAAGGACGGAGCGATCACCGATGACAAGCGCATCCTCGAGACGCTGCCGACCATTCGGTACCTGCTCGACAAGAACGCTACGATCATTCTCGTGACTCACATGGGCCGACCCGATGGAAAAATCGTGGAATCGCTGCGGCTGGACAAGGTAGCACAGAGGCTATCGGCACTGCTGGGAAAGCCGGTCAGCAAGTTGAATTCCGTCGTCGGCCCGGACGTCACGGATGCCGTCGCCAGCTCCAAGCCAGGAGACATCATCATGCTCGAAAACGTTCGATTCCTTAAAGAGGAAAAGAACGGCTCCGAGGAACTGGCCAAGAAGCTTGCCGCCCTCGCAGACGTCTACGTGGACGATGCATTTGCAACTGCTCATCGGCCCGACACATCGGTTGCCGGTGTGCCTCAGTTTCTTCCATCAGCAGCCGGACTCCTGCTCGAGAAAGAGATCGACGTCCTCGAGACTGTCACGACATCCGCCAAGAAACCGTTCATTGCAATCCTCGGCGGTGCCAAGGTTTCCGACAAGATTGGTCTCATCAAGAACCTGCTTACCAAGACCGACGCGATCCTCATTGGTGGTGGCATGGCATTCACCTTCCTGAAGGCTATGGGATACGGTATTGGGTTCTCCCTTGTAGAAGAAGACTACCTGAAGGTCGCTGAGGAGATTCTCGAAGCGGCCAAGACAAGGGGCACCCGTCTCATCCTCCCAGTGGACGTCATTGTCACGAGCGAGATCAAGGCCGGAAGTTCTCATCGGACAGTGGATATCGAGGAGATTCCTGCGGATCAGATTGGCGTGGATATCGGTCCCAAGAGTGTCCAGGCATTTGAGGCGGAGATCGCGAAGGCCAATACGATCATCTGGAATGGACCGATGGGAGTCATCGAGATCGCTGAATTCGCGGAGGGCACCAAGTCTCTCGCGCGGATCATCGCTGCCAGAACGGGGGCGCTTACCGTTGCCGGCGGAGGTGAGACCGCGTCGGTGATCGACGCATTGAACTTGCAGAGTGACTTCAAGCATGTATCCACAGGTGGTGGGGCGTTCCTGGAATACCTTGAAGGGAAGCAGCTGCCCGGTATCGAGGCTATCGACTCTGTCGACTAGTTCGCTTTGCCACTTGAAATCGAAGCGGCTTCCCTTATAATAGCTCTTGTTACCGGAGGTTCACGTTGTCAATAAAAACCGTTCTGGAAATAGTCATGGCGTTAGTCGCAGTCGGCGACATCCTTGCGATCCTGTTCATGGAACCCAAGGGTAGCGGACTGGGCGCAATTTCAGGCAGCGCAACCGTGTTCCACGCACGCAAGCCCAAGGATGCTGTTCTTGACCGGCTTGCAGTTGTTCTATCCATCGCATTTGTGGTATTGTCCCTGGTCCTGGTAGTCTTCAAGTTCTAGGGAAGCACCAAGCCTCGTGCCGGGGTGGCGGAATTGGCAGACGCGTGCGTTTAAGGGGCGCATGGAGCAATCCGTGTGGGTTCAATTCCCACCCTCGGCACCACTAGTATGAATACCACGATCCAGGGGCGGATAGTTCAGCGGTAGAACGCTTGCCTTACAAGCAAGAAGTCGCAGGTTCGAATCCTGTTTCGCCCACCAGCAGTGCGACGTTGTTGCTTGATGGTGGGACCGCTCATCGGGCACAGCGCGCGATGAGCGGTTTGTTTGAAGCAGAGTGCCGAGATAGCTCAGTTGGTAGAGCAGGGGACTGAAAATCCCCGTGTCGACGGTTCAATTCCGCCTCTCGGCACCATTTCTGTGTCCAGACTCGATCGTCTCAATCGATAGAACCATCCACCTGCCACGTTTGGAATGCCATCGTCGCCACCATGCTCAACACGTGAGGGCGGCGACTGGTTTTCAATCAGCTGTCAGGTCACATCCCGGTCATGGGATGTTCTCTGGCGACTCCACCGCTTGTACCGCCAAGGCAGCCTCGATTCGTTCCTTCTGGATGGCACATCCGAGCGCGTAAGGCTTCAGGAGAGCACCAGTAGTCGCGTAGTTATTTGCAAGGCATCCGCCGCTGCAGTAGAAGCGTGCCCAGCAGCTGCCGCATTCCTCCTTGGCAAACAGGAAGTTCGCGTGAGCAAACTCTGCAACCAGATCAGGCCGCTCCAGAAACGGGTACACCAGGACGTTGCCCATCCTGTACTCCTGGGCGCCGTCGAACTGATGGCAGGGGAAAATATCACCATCCGGAGCGACCGCCATGTACTCGACACCCGCACCACATCCGTAGATGCGTTTGCTGAGACATGGCCCTGCTTCAAGATCCAGCTTGAAATGAAAGAAATCAAACCCGGTTCCCGATCCCAGTTCGCTCAGAAAGTAGGCGATGAGCTCCTCATATTGGGTACGAATTGCTGGCAGGTCGCTCGCCTGAAGGGCAAGAGCCGAGTCCGCTGAAAGCACGACAGGCTCCATCGAGATGTACTTGAACCCGAGGTCATGGAGATCTCGCACGCTCTCCGCAAAAGCCAGAGTGTTCCGTGCATACGTTCCCCGGACGAAGTAGCCACCTTCGTCACGCGTCCGGGTGAAGTGTCTTATCCGTTCGACAATGGTGTCGAACGTGCCGCGGCCTTCCTTGAACACACGATTGGCGTCGTTGACCATCCGGCCGCCATCCAGACTGAGCACAACGGACACATCATTCTCCTCGAGCACCGGGAACATATCATCCCGGAGCAATGAGCCGTTGGTCGTCAGAGTGAACCGCCATTTCTTCGCCGAATATGTCGATCGTGCGTATGTCATCGTATCGACTACAACGTCCCAGTTCATGAGGGGCTCACCACCAAAGAAGTCGACCTCAACGTTCCGGTGAGACCCGCTCTCGCGAACAAGGAAATCGATTCCTGCGCGGGCGACTTCCTGAGTCATGAGCGTCACTTCACCGTGGTAGTCGCCTCCATGGGCAAAACAATAGGTACACGAAAAGTTGCACTCATGGGCGACGTTGAGGCACAGAGACTTCAGCGTCAACACCGATCCGTCTTCTGCGGGTCGTATTGCCTGTGTGAAAAGACACCCTGAAGCGATAAGCTGCTCAAGCTCGCTTTCAATTTCGGTGATTGTCTCCGCGTCCAAGCCCATCAGTCGCCGGATGGCCGCATCCTCCACCGAAGGGTTCGCAAGAACCAGCTGAAGATACCGGTGCACTCGTTCGTCAAGCGAGAAGATCGACCCTGATGAAACGTCCAGGAGCACAAAAAAACCGCCTCTCTCGAAGAGATGGATCGAGGCGGGTAGAATGCGGGAGAGAGCCACGAGCTACCAGATGAACCTCGCGGGTTTCTTTCGGGTCTCGCAGACCTGGTTGCCTACGGTCGAGGACGTCTTGCAGGCCGACTTGCAGGGAGTCTGGCACTCACGACAGGCCTTCGCAAGCTTATCGTCGATGTCGATTGTCTTTACTGCTATTAGCTTAATGAACTTCACAGTGTTGCTCCCTTCTCAAACCGAGTTTTTGTCCACATAATATCTACGATAAGCAGCCATAAGTCAAGAGGTCGAGCATGAAAACTACCTATCTCGTACGCCACGCCGAAACGACCTGGAACCTGGAGGGCAGAATCCAGGGAAGTCGTGATGCTCAATTGTCCCCCAATGGGCTTGCCCAGACAGAGAAGACGGTGGCATTCCTGTCGACTCTCCCGTTCGATATCGTTTTCACGAGTCCGCTGGCCCGCGCTCGCGCGATTGCAGAACCCGTGGCCGCGAGTCTAGGCATTTTACCCATTGTCGTACCCGAGTTGCGAGAGATCGAATTCGGAGACTGGGAGGGGCATACGTGGGACGAGGTCGGGGCGATGTTCCCGGCAACCATGGCAGCGTGGGAACTCAAGTCACCAGAAGCCCGACCAGATGGCGGCGAGTCGCTGGCTGATGTGGGCGACCGCGCCAGGAAGGTGCGTTCGATGCTTGAGTCGAATCTCGGACAACTGGTACTCGTCGTCGCTCACGGAGGATTCAACCGCGTCCTCATGTCTGTCCTGCTTGACCTTCCCCTGTCCACCAGTGACAACTCTACACAGCCGAACGCCAGCATCTCGGTCTTTGAGGCCAACAACAGCAAGTGGCAGGTTCAACTCAGGGACTCGACATGCCACCTCACATAGTGCTATCCGCTACCTGACCTACGGGGACCTCCGGCTTACGTCGAATCCTTTCTGCAGTGCTCGCAAATTGGCATCCAACGCCTCTGCCGGCACCGTACGAGAAAGCGTCTGGCGTATAGTCTCGAGCTCCAGGGGGATCAAGCCGGTTCCCATGGCTGCTCCGAGCAAGACGACATTCGCGGCTTGCGGCAACCCGATGTCCTCGGCCATGGCGGCCGCAGGAACAGCGTAGACCGCTGCAACCTGCGAGCGAAGGTACGCCAGGAGATCATCCACTGCCGGATAAGGTGTGCCTCCCAATGAAACGCTTACGGGGATAATCGGGCGTACCTCGGTGATAATGACAGTGCCATGGTTGGCCTTTGTGAGACAACGGACTGCCTCGACCGGCTCGAACCCTATGATAAGGTCAGCCTCGCCATCCGGGATCATAGGACTCCGGACATCGCCCAAACGAAGCTCACAGACCACCGAGCCTCCTCGCTGTGCCATGCCATGAACCTCGCTCATCACAGCGTTCAGTCCCGCAGCAATCGAGGCTCGCGCGATGATACTGGCCCCGGTGATGATGCCCTGACCTCCAACTCCGGCAAAGAACACATTCAGTGAGCTCATTTCCTCACTCCGATCGCACGTACTGAGCAGATCTGCGAACACACGCCGCATCCATCACACAGTTCCTGGTTGATCTCGGCCTTGCCTTCAGACACAAAGATCGCGGGGCATGCAACGTCATTGACGCAGGTCAGACAGCCAGTACAGACACTACGATCGACCTGAAACGTCTGCCAGATGCCTTTCGCACGCTTCGCGCGGTCCAGGAGAAGGCTGCAAACCTGTTTGGATACGATGACCGCAACGCCGTCCACCCGGGCGGCCTCCTTGTAAGCTTCGGTAGCCTCAGCCACCCTGTACGGGTTGATGACCTTGACGAAGGGAACTCCCATTGACCTTGCGACCGCTTCGATACTGATAGCTGGTGCTGAGTCGCCCACTGCATCCGTCAGCATGGATGGATTGGGCTGGTGTCCGGTCATTGCGGTCGTCCGGTTGTCCAGGACCGTCAGGACAAACCGATGCTTATTGTGAATGGCACTTGCCAGAGCAGACAAGCCGGCATGGAAGAAGGTGCTGTCACCGATGAACGAGAAGACTCTCTGGTCGGTTGCCACGTCGAACCCACCGGCAGTCCCCACGCTGGATCCCATGGACAGAAGGTAGTCTGCCGCGCTGAAAGGAGCTGCTATGCCGAGCGTGTAGCAGCCGATGTCGGAGGCAAAGACGGGCTCCGGGATCCCCAGTTCACGTATGGCACGACGCACTGCGAGGTACGACCCACGATGAGGGCACCCGGGACACAGGACCGGCGGCCGTGACGGAAGTGGCGACGACCAGGGCTGCGCCCTGCCTGAAGCGGGCACATGCACTGGCAGGCCAAAGTGATTGGCCAGTGCTCTTGCCACGACATCAAAGTTGAGTTCGTGCACGCGTGGCACCAGGAGCTCCTCCTTGCCGCAAACCGGGATCTTGGTGCCGTGTGAGAGGAAATCGGCCTTGATGTCATTTTCCATGAGAGGCTCGAGTTCCTCAATGACCAGAAGCTCTTCCATTCCCAAGGAGAATTCGCGGATTCTGTCGAGGGGAAGCGGATAAGAGAAACCCATCTTGAACACGCGCGCAGATACTCCAAGCTCTTTCAGGGCATCGACGACGTAGTTGAACGTGCCCCCCGCAGTAACGATCCCCACCTTCCCCCTTGAACCGACGTCGACGACATGATTCAGCGGCGACGTTTCGCTGAGTTGGCGAGCCTCGGCGAGTCTTCCGAGCAGCTTCACGTGCATTCTCGAGGAATTCGCGGGCACCGGTACGAATCTCGTCGGGTCCTTCTCAAAGGCGCTTTTCCTCACCACGGGCCTCCGATCACCGAACACAACGTCTCCGCGCATGTGGGCAACTCGGGTCGTCGTCCGGAACAGAACCGGAAGCTCCAGTTCTTCCGAAATGGTCCAGGCCTCTACTATGTAGTCCTTGGTCTCCTGCGGGCTCGAAGGCTCCAGCATGGGGACGTTGGCGAGGCGCGCGTAGTATCTGTTGTCCTGTTCATTCTGCGATGAATGCGTCGATGGGTCGTCCGCGGAAAGGACAACAAGTCCCGCCCTTGTTCCCACGTATGCCGTCGTCATGAAGGAATCCGACGCAACATTCAGCCCGACGTGCTTCATGAACGTGAAAGACCGAACACCACTCGCTGCCGAGGCTGCTGCGACTTCAAGTGCGACTTTCTCATTCGCCGAATACTCAAAGTACACTCCTGAAGCCTTCGCCACAACGCTGAAAACGTCGCCAATTTCTGACGAGGGTGTCCCAGGATAGCTGGCCGCCACGCCGATACCGGCTTCCAGAGCGCCACGCACAGCAGCCTCGTTGCCAAGCAGCAGCTCATGGTCCCCAGCCCTGCCATCGACCAACGCTTGATACTTCATGTTACCTCCCACGCCCTGCAGACTCCGTGTTGATATCATACTGTGTCCGTTTTGCCTGTCAAAGCGCCATCGCACTGTCCATGGCTCAATGACTTGCAAAAACGGCCTCTCGCCGTAGACTTCATATAAGGAAGAGCACGTCTCTTCCCAACCGCTCGACACAAGGAGGAACTGTCATGGAGAAGTGGATTTGCACTGTTTGTGGATACGTGTATGACCCGGCTGTCGGTGACAGCACACAAGAAGTCAACCCTGGCGTCAAGTTCGAGGATCTCCCCGAAAGCTGGGTCTGCCCAGACTGCGGGGCAGGCAAGGACCTCTTTGAGAAAGCCTGACAACCGACCATTGCGATGAGATACCTGATTGCCGGAGGCTGGGCTGCGGGAACGGCCGCAGCACAGCACCTGCGGAAGCTTGATCCATCGTCAGAGATTGCCGTTGTAGATGCGGAGTCTGTCGCGTATTATTCGCGCCCCGACCTGATCGACTACCTGGCCGGTCGCAAGTCCAGGGATCAGCTTTTTATGCATGCTCAGGACTGGTACGGTGAAAACAGCATCGCTCTGACCAGCGGGCGCAGCATCATGCACATTCATACCTCGGAGCATCAAGTGACGCTGGACGATGGTAGTATGCTCTCGTACGACAGGATGCTGCTGGCAAACGGGGCTTCGCCCTTTCTGCCCCCGCTCCCTGGAGCAGACCAGGCAGGTGTCTTCACTCTCAGGACGCTCCACGATGCAGATGCATTGCTAACGCGCATCATTCCTGGTGCCAGTTTCGTTGTTGTGGGTGGTGGCGTACTGGGACTGGAAGCGGCAAGATCCTTGGCAGAGCGAGAAATGAGAGCTACGGTCATCGAATTCGCCAGTCGGCTGCTCCCCAATCAGCTCGACGAACGCTCGGCACAAATGCTGACGGAGCACCTGCAAAGCCTTGGCATCACCGCCTTTCTTGCTGCCGAGTCTCAACAGGTTATCTCGGGGGAACATGGTGCGGCTGGCATTCTCCTCAAAGACGGCCGCGTCGCAGAAGGCGAGTTTGTCCTGTTCTCCACAGGCGTCCGCCCTAACGTTGCCGTCGCTCAGGAAGCAGGCATTGCCACGGGACGAGGTGTCCAGGTGAATGATTTCATGCAGACGTCCGCTCCTGACGTCTATGCAGCCGGCGACGTCGTCGAGCACCGCGGACGCGTCTATGGCATCGTTCCTCCCTGCCTGGAACAAGCCAGAGTGGCAGCCCAGAACATGGTTTCACCTGGTACTGCCACCTACGAGGGAAGCATTATGTCGAGCTCACTCAAGACCTGTGGAGTTGATGTTTTGAGCATGGGCAACGTCAATCCGACCCAGGACCAGGATGTCGAGGCAATCCAGGCGCAAGGCCAACAGACCTACCGCAAGGTTGTCCTGGAAAATGGCATCATTGTGGGCGTTATCCTCTACGGGACAACGAACGGAGCGCGGCAGTTGCAGCAGGCGATGAGGTCACATGCAGATCTTGCAGCGTTTCGGGACCGACTAGCCGACCTCGACTGGGATTTCACCGGCATCTAGCATGCGCCCACGGTCGAAAAGCCAGACGACTCACGCGCCTCGCCTCACTGCGAGGCGCTTCTCTATCTCCCTGTGTCCCAATCTTCCGAGAAGGTCGTTTCGAGCGTGGAGACAACAATGCTGTCGTCTGTTATTACTCCAACCTCGCGATTCTCGTCGAGTGAGCCGGCGCTCAGATTGTGCGACCCGACGTACGCCATTCGTTGGTCAACCACGATGTACTTCGCGTGCAGATACGGAGACTCAAGGTATCGGATGGCAACGCCCGTCCCTTCCATCTCCGACCTTGTCGCTGCGTTGACAACAATGCTCTCCGGGGCTGCGACTAGAACGCGCACCACGACTCCTCGCTGCGCCAGATCCCGCAAGAATCTGCACGTCTCGGGATCATCGAATACTTCGCTCGCAATCTCCACACTGTGGTATGACGCTCCCAACATTGCAAGAAGACGCTGACGAGCGTTGACGGGGCTGACGACAAGCGACCCGGCCGCACACGGATTCCGCCGCCGATCTGCCCAGAAGATTCGTACAAGATCTGCCACCACAGCCTGACTGCGAGTCCTGACGAGAATCTCGCGGTTCTTGTCGAAGGCGCTCTTGCTGAGATTGGCAGTCATGATCCAGGCTACGCTATCGTCGATCACCACATACTTGGCATGCGTGAAGGAGTAGATCCTGTTGCCCCAGTTGGCGTCGATGCCGGAGCTTCTCAATTGGTTGCGCACTGTCTTGTTCATGGAGAATCCTCCAAATGGCGTCTCCTCCATGATAACCCTCACATCGCATCCGCGCAGTCTGGCAGATTGAAGCGCCTCAACAATCGTCGGGTCAGAGATGAGATAGCACTCCACCAGAACCGACTTGCGTGCACTCAGAATGTCGTCCGCGACAAGACTACGCGCCTCGTCGCTGGGTGTCACGACGCAAAGAGCTTGAGCGCCAAGTGATACCGTCGGATTGGCAGAAGCGGGCGCGCCGGGCTGCAAGCCCATCCAGCCCAGCCCCAATGCGACCACAAGAAGTACTGTGACCAGCAGAGTGAACCACCGTGCCCCTTTTCCTGACATTCAAACATGATATCCGGCTGGCCACGCCTGACAAGCCCACACCCGATCAACGCGCCAGAGAAACGTTGCACAGCACCACGAAAAGGCTACAATAGCAAGGGAAGCGAAGCAATTCTTCGCTCAATCCTGCGTAAAAAGCACTCTTCGGAGGCAGTAGGCGTGACTAGTGAGCGAACACTCTTGATCATAAAGCCGGACGGCGTACGCCGCAGTCTCGTCGGTCTGATCATTACACGTATCGAGCAGATGGGCCTTGTGATCTCGAATATGCGGATGTTTAGCATGGACGACGTGTTTGCGCGGACCTTCTACGCTGAACACAACGGCCAAGACTTCTTCCCCGCCCTGCTGTCCTTCATGACATCGGGCCCTGTCGTTGCACTTCAGATCGAATCCCCCAACGCGATTGCGCTTGTTCGAACTGCGATCGGGGCAACCAGACCCGAGGAACGGCTTCCTGGGACGATACGAGCTGACTTCTCCTCTCAACTGACTGAGAACGTGGCACATGCGTCCGCGTCCCAATCCGATGCAGAACGAGAGTTGGCGCTTGTCTTCGGCGTAGCCGTTCGTGACTAGGCGTCTGGAATCAAGAGTCCGGCAAAGAGGAGTGCAAAGACCATGAGAGAGACAGCTGTTGAACTGGAGTCCCTGCTGCGCGGCATCTCATACTGGATCAAGAAGAAAGGCCGTGATGCACTGTCGACCGTGAGAATCACACTGCCTCAGTTTCAGGTGCTCCAACTCGTCTTTTTTGGTGAGGCCATCAACGTCAAGGATCTCACGCGCCTCACGGGCCTCGCTGCTTCCACGGTCTCTGAGATGGTCGATCGACTCATCGAACTCACCTATGTCACCAAGACGCAGAACTCACTCGACAAGAGACAAGTCATCCTCAAGTGCACAAAGCAGGGGGCTTCGATCATTCGCAAAGTCATCCGGCAGCGCATCCAGACGGTGCAGGAAGTCACCAGGAATATGAAGCCCGGGTCGGCCGACTCATTGGTGACCATGTTGACCGAGTTCGTAGACTTATGCAAGTGAATGTCGGCCTACCATTCCCTCGAGTCGGCAGAACCTAGTCCGTGGTCGGTTGAATCAACGCGGCAAGCTTTCGCAGGTCACTCTCGATTACCTGCACGTACTGGGGATTCCTTAGAGCGGCAGCAGGGTGGTAAGTGGGCATGAAACGCAGTTCATCCTTGACCAGAATCGTGCCGCGCACCTGCCCGATCGAGTACTGTTCTCCGAAGAAAAAGCGCAGCGCTGTGTTTCCAAGGAGACAAATGATGTCGGGCTTGATGATGGCCAGCTGCGCATACAGGTAGAGTGAGCAGGCTGCCACCTCGGCAGGATCGGGCACCCGGTTGTTGGGGGGTCTGCATTTCACAATATTGCATATGTAGCAGTCTTTGCGACTCAGTCCCTCGGCTATCAGCATCCTGTCCAGCAAACGCCCAGCCTGACCCACAAAAGGGATTCCCGACAAGTCCTCCTCACGCCCCGGGCCTTCGCCCACAAAACAGATGCGGGCATGTGCAGACCCGTCGCCCGCCACCGCCTTCGTCCGGCTGGCCCCGAGCTTGCACTTGTGGCAGGAAACGACTTCCTCGGCAATTGAAGCCAGGAGAGTCTCTTCCATGTCAGGTCCCCCGAGCCCAGGGGCGTTCTGCATATCAGTCCGATGCCCCCGAGTGTTTTTCTTCAATGCCCTCAGGGATGTTCCTGCAATACGAGGGCTGCTTCTGAGGCGTACTCTCCATGGGCGCATGTCCCGAAGAGCCAAAGCCACCAGTACCCCTCTCAGTTGCCGTCAATTCGTCCACAGCCACGAGGCAGACACTGGGCACTTGGGCAAACACCAATTGCGCGATGCGATCTCCCGGGGATACCGAAAAGGGAGCATTGCCGAAGTTCGCCAGCACAACCTTCACTTCACCCCGGTAGTCGCTATCAATGGTACCTGGCGAATTGAGGACAAACACGCTGCTTCTGGCCGCCAGACCTGAACGACTGCGGACCTGCCCTTCAAGGCCGGGAGGTAGTTCCAGCGCCAATCCCGTCCGAACGAGGGCGACGGCTCCCGGCAGGATCGTCAGCTGCTGGTCTTCGGCACTTGCGAGGTCATAGCCCGACGAACCCGACGTTGCGCGTGTCAGGTTCCCCGCACGCGCAACCAGCCTGCAGAAGCCAACGCGCCACTCAGTTCTTGCTGGGTCCATGAACGACCGACACAGCCAGCTGGGACGTGTCAAAGACGTCATCTATGACGCTCAGTGCTTCGCCCAGGGTAATCGAGTTGACTAGTTCGGTGACATCTGCGACAGTCCGTATCCGATCTCTCATGTAGAGTTCAGAAGCGTTACGATGCATCCTGCGGAAAAAGGATTCAAGCGAAAGCAGAAATCCTCCGAGCACTGTATCCTTGGCATGCTGCAACTCAGCCATGCTGATCTTGTCCTGCCGCATGCTCTCGATCTCTTCGCGAATGACCTCCTGGACACGCACAGCGTTTTCAGGAGAACTCTCGGCAGAAACGCCCAACAGCCCCGTATTGCTGAAAGCCACGGGGAATGAGCCGATACTATAGACAAGCGCCTCTTTTTCACGAGCCCGCTGGAAGAGACGACTCGACATGTTGCCTCCAAAAATGCTGGAAACGAGATTCAGAATCGATCCCTGCTTTGAATACTGAGCAAAGCCGGGAAGCGCCATTGCCAAATAGACCTGCTCTGTCGGGCGTTCTGTTTCTCTGGAGACGGCTGACCGGATGGGGACTCCCCACTCGGCTCTCGCTGGTCCCTTGGAAAGCTGTCCAAACGAGTCTTCGAGGTAACGCGCCGATGCGTCGACGTCGACGTCTCCCGCGAGAGAAAGAACGATGTCGGGGGCAGCAAAATGCTTATGGAAATAGTCGACAAAGTCGACTCGCCTGAACGAACGCACTGACTCAACGGTTCCCAGCGGATTTGACGCAACAGGATCACTTCCATAGACCCCCTTGAGAAGTTCATCGGTGACGACATCGTCGGGACTGTCCTCGAATGAGTAGATCTCCTGTTCGATGACTTTGCGTTCGAGCTCGATGGCGGCAGGGTCGAACAAGGGATGCAGGAGAATGTCGGAAAGTACATCGAGAGCAAGAGGCGTATGAATCGCAGGGACACGCATATAGAACATCGTGTACTGAGTATCGGTGAACGCATTCAGCTCGCCACCCACATTCTCGATAGCCGAGGAGATTTCCAGTGAACTCCGGCGCTCTGTGCCTTTGAACAGGATATGCTCCATGAAATGACTCAGGCCGTGCGTGTGATCATCCTCAAACCGGGAGCCACTAGCAACAAGGGCCCCGACCGCTACGGTCGGGTGCCCTTTGTCTACGTCGAAAACGACGCGGATACCGTTGCTGAGTGTTATGACTTCCGGTTTGCGCTCTCCGCTATTGATCACCATGGTGGTGGTCATTGTCGGACTCGTGGGAAGCTTTGTCGGCACTCCCAGCAGTGAGGCCCTTGCGGGTCAGCGAGATCTTGCCATCGTCCTTAAGAGGCAGTGTCTTCACGAGTATCTGCTCGCCGACCTTGAGCACGGAATGAATGTCTTTGACATATGAATCAGATATCTGTGAGACGTGCAGAAGGCCGGACTTGCCGGGTGCAATTTCCACGAAGGCGCCAAAGTCGCGCAACTCGGTGACCTTGCCCATGTAGACCTTGCCGACAACGATATCCTCAGTAATGGCGTTGATCGCATCCATGGCAATCTGACCCTTGGCTCCGTCCGGTGCAGTCACGAACACTGAGCCATCATCCTCGATATCGATGTCGCAGCCGGTATCGGCAATGATCTTCTTGATGACCTTGCCACCGGGGCCGATGAGAGCACCGATCTTGTCTCCGGGAATATGCATCGTGAAGATGCGCGGAGCCAGAGGGTTGACTTCGCCACGAGGGGCAGGAAGCACTGACAGCATCTTGTCCAGAATGAAGAGACGCGCAGTGCGTGCGCGGTCCAGGGCCGCGGACAGCAGATCGCTATCGACGCCGTGGATCTTGATGTCCATCTGCAATGCAGTGATACCCTTTGCAGTGCCCGCAACCTTGAAGTCCATGTCGCCATTGGCGTCCTCGGCTCCCTGGATGTCAGTCAGGATGACGCTCTTGTCTCCCTCTTTCATCAG
>JAPLGL010000104.1 GCA_026390155.1 Caldisericota bacterium | reverse complement strand
CGGAAAGCCGATTGCTTATCTCGAAGACCCAGCATCGTGCGCGGACAGTATTGTTGCAGGTATCCCGCGGAACCATCTCATGGCGGTGCGCGACATAAAAGAGAGCGCCGGCCTGGCGATCACGGTGTCAGATGACGAGATCATCGACGCCATTGGGTTCCTTGGCAGTAACGAGGGCATCTTCGCTGAACCGGCTGCTGCTGCTTCCGTCGCGGCACTTCGGAAGCTTGCCGATAGCGGTGACTTGCACAGAGACGACCGCATCGCCGTCCTCATCACTGGGAACGGCCTGAAAGATGTTCAGAACGCCCTCAAGGTAAGCGGCACTGTGATGACCATTCCACCACGCATTGATGCGGTAGAGCGGGCGATTGCAGAAGGGTTCTGATCTCGGAAGCCGTTGAAGCCGTCCATGGATGGCAACCGCAGATCGCTGCGTTGCTTTTTGGGCAGCGAACGGTAGAATGGCTGTGAAAACTGTGGTTGTTGGGAGGAGATACCAATGCTGAGCCTGGAACTGATTCGTCAGCACCCCGACCTGGTGAAGGCTGGGATTGCAGCAAAAAGCGAAGGACCAGAAATCGTCGACGAAATTCTTGAGGTCGATCTCGAGAGACGCGAACTGCTGCAGAGGGCAGATGAATTGAAGCACCTCCGCAACGAAGCGAGTGAGAAGATCGCCGCACTCAAGCGATCAAAACTCGACGCTACAGCGCCCATCGCCGAGATGAAGGAAGTCGGATCCCAAATCGCAGAACTGGACGACCGAGTCAAAGTGGTCGACTCAAGACTTCGCGCCCTGCTTCTCAACATCCCAAACCTGCCCCACGCGTCAGTCCCTGTCGGAAAGAGTGACAAAGAGAACACTGTCGTACTTACGTGGCATGACAAGCCAGCCTTCGCTTTTGTTCCGAAACCTCACTGGGAGATAGGAGAATCCCTCGGCATCATCGACTCTGCAGCGGGCGCCAAGATCTCGGGATCGCGCTTCTACGTTCTCAGGGGGTTGGGGGCGAAGCTCGAGAGATCACTCATCTCATGGATGATCGACGTCCACGTCCAGGAAGAAGGTTACACAGAGATCCTGCCGCCCTACCTGGTCAATCGGGAGTCCATGACGGGCACAGGACAGCTGCCAAAGTTCGCAGACGACCTCTACCATACAGATACTGATGACCTGTTCCTTGACCCGACGGCTGAGGTTCCAGTGACCAACCTGCTCAGGGACTAGATCGTCCGCGAAGAAGACCTGCCCATCAAGTACGTCGCCTACACCGCCTGCTTCCGGAGAGAGGCTGGGGCAGCTGGCAAGGATACCCGGGGCATTGTCCGGGTCCACCAGTTCAACAAGGTCGAGATGGTCAAGTTCGTCAAGCCTGAAGATTCATATCATGAACTGGATACGCTGATTGAGAACGCCGAGGGCATTCTGAAGAAGCTGGACCTTCCATACCGTCGCAGCAAGATGTGCACTGGGGATCTTGGTTTCAATGCTGCAATGAAGTTCGATCCCGAGGTCTGGATGCCCGGCCAGGATCGATATGTCGAAATAAGCTCCTGTAGCAACTTTGAGGACTTCCAGGCGCGCCGGGCAAACATCCGCTACCGTACCAGGGATGGGAAGATCGCATTCGTCCACACGCTCAACGGCTCCGGGCTTGCCGTGGGCAGAACCATGGCCGCGATTCTGGAGAACTATCAGCAGGAGGACGGCAGCGTAAGAGTCCCGGACGTACTGATTCCATATATGGGAACAGGCGTTATCTGCTGACGAGGACCCGGCGCGTGGGGAATCCCCGGTTGGCGAGCCTTTTTGCTCGCTTTGACAACCGGGGATTGTTCTATAGACTTGTTCTAGAGCACGGAGGGGTGGCCGAGCGGTTGATGGCACCGCACTTGAAATGCGGCAAGGTTAACGCCTTCGGAGGTTCAAACCCTCTCCCCTCCGCCATCAAGTTCGCCAGGAAGTGCCCTGTCGGGTACACCGACACTGGAAACGGGAGGCGTACGTGGGAGTAGTCTCTAGTCTGGACCTCGTTATTGTGACTGGCCTGAGTGGTGCTGGAAAGACAAAGACCATGGGGTACCTTGAGGACCTTGGGTACTACGCCATGGACAATCTGCCGATTTCACTGATGAGCCAGTTTCTGGATCTCGCCTCACAAACCGATGGCAGGATAAGCAGAATAGCGGTTGCTCTCGACGTGCGCAGTTCAGGGTTCAAGACCCAGTTCCATTCGATGCTCCAGAGACTCGGAGCACGCGACATTCATCCTCGTGTCATCTTCCTCGAAGCGTCGTCCCGAGTCCTGGTGAACCGTTTCTCCGAGACACGCAGGCGCCACCCCCTTCCCGGGAGCACTGTTTCAGAGAGTATCAAGAGTGAGGTGGATCTGCTTGCAGAGGTTCGCAAACTGTCAAGCGTCATCATCGACACGACCAACCTTACCGTGGGAGAACTGAAAGAACGAGTACGGGAAGCCATTCTCGGATTGGAGCAATCCCAGGCTCTCACCGTCAATATTGTCTCCTTCGGCTACAAGAACGGTCTGCCGATAGACCTGGACCTTCTCTTCGATGTCCGCTTCCTGCCCAATCCATACCACGATGAGCGTCTCGCGCATCGTACAGGGTTCGATAAGGGCGTTATTCTCTGTGTTCTCCACGAACCCTACGCCCGGCAGTTCTTCACTCGTCTGGCCGACTTTGTCGATTTTGTGCTTCCACACTATCAGGAAGAAGGGAAGAGCTACCTGACCATCGGGATTGGATGCACGGGTGGCAGACACCGCTCGGTTGTGATAGCCAATATGCTCTACCACCACCTGAAACCGCGGACAAAAGCGGTACACGTATTCCATCGGGACCTCCAGAAGTGAAAGGGCACAGACAGACACTCTGGTACTGGCTTGTTCCGGGCATTCGCATCAAGAGGTATCTGTTGCTGTTTGCAGCAGGAACGGCACTTCTGATTCTCGCCACCCTCGGATTGCTGCAGACACCGGGTACTTCATGGCTGCTGGGCCTGCGTCCATCAGTTGAGCACGTGCTACGCCGCTTCCTGCCTTCTTCAGCCGTGTCTGCTGTCTTTGAGGTGCTCTGCGGCATCGCCGTTCTGGTGTCCGCCTACCTCATGGTTCTGGCGGCAGCGCTCTTGTCCCGTTCTCTATTGGCTGCAATTACTGGTTCCATCCCCCGGGAGTCCGTCGCGCGGACGATCTACCGCTACCGCAAGGCTGAGTCTCTTCCCCGTATTGTTGTCGTTGGTGGGGGAACGGGCATCAAGCCTATCATCGAGTCACTGAGGACGGAGAACGTCAAACTCACCACTATCGTCACTATGGCAGACAGCGGTGGAAGCACCGGACGCCTGCGTGAGACGACTGGAATGCTGCCTCCGGGAGATTTCCGCAACGCTCTGATCGCGATGGCGGGTGAGTCCACCCGCAGTGCCCGCCTGCTCGCCTATCGTTTTCCCGAGCACGTCGAAGGAATCGGCGGCCACAATGTCGGAAATCTCATGATCGCCGCACTCAGCGACATCAAGGGGAACTTTGGCGATGCAGTGCAGGAGCTGTCGGAACTCATGCAGCTGCCTGGCCGCGTCCTGCCGATGTCTCTGGACAACATCTCGCTGCGGGCACACTTCATAGACGGTACAACGATCGACGGTGAAGACCAGGTGCCCCTCCAGTGCAAGACAATCGACACCATCGAAGTGCTGCCCCCTCACGCCAAGCCCTTCGTCCCCGCACTCGAGGCACTGTCTCAGGCAGACTACATCATCATCGGCCCTGGTTCTCTCTTCACGAGCGTCATACCACCACTGTCCATAGAGGCGACCGCTGACACGATCGCACGCTCTTCAGCAACGAAGGTACTCGTCGTCAACGCGATGACGGAACGAGGAGAAACGGACGGCTATACAGCAGGAATGCACCTTCACAAGATCGAGGAGGTTCTTGGACGGTCATGTATCGACATGGTCCTGCTCAGCAGCACTCCCATCCCTGCCGAGACGCTCGCGCGGTATGCTTCTGCCGGAGTGAGTCCGGTTCGCAACGATCTCCCGAGAAGCCAGCATCCACGGATCGTCGAGGCCGATATCTGCTCAACCGCCGATGGTCTCATCCGCCATGACCCGCGCAAACTCCGAAGTGCCCTCAAATCACTACTCGGACTCTAGACGCCGATGGCAACGATCGATTTCCTGAAGCAGGAGTTGGCTGGACTGCCCTCGACTGATCCTCTTCTTGAACTCTCCGGGGCTCTCTACGGAGGCAGCTCTCTCGTCTTGCGCCACGCAGGTGCGCTGTCGATTTCCTTCACCTCAAAGAGCCCCCTGATTATGCGTTACGTGCTTTCCCTGTCCTCGCGCGCACTCACGAAGTGGCTACCTGGCCAAGCTCTCCTTTCGAGGACCGGGCACAAGCTGAGTTTCGGCATCGATCTTGCTCCCGTTCAGTCGCAGCAACTGTTCTCGGGACTCTCTCCATTGGAGCCCACTCAACTCGAAAGACGTCTTCGGGGAAAACATGCTGCAGCAGCATTCACCAAGGGGTTCTTCCTTATCTCCGGGTACGCCGCCGTACAAGGGACTCATCTTGAGTTCAGCTGCTCCCTGCCCGTGGGACGTCGCCTCGTGGAACGCTCCTTGACTTCTCTTCGAGTTACGCACGGCTCTCAGGTCCGCCGTTTCTCCGAGATCACCTATCTCAAATCGCGCCAGGACATCATGTCCCTCCTGGCAGCCTGGGGTGCATCGAATTCGCTCTTGTCCCTCGAAGAACTGCAGCTGGAGAAAGATATGGACAACCAGGTCAACCGATCTGTCAACGCCGAGCTCGGCAATCTGGAGCGCGAGACGATGGCTTTCGACCAATTGCGGGCTGCTTTTGATCGGACTGACCTCACCCGTCTTTCCTCCCGTACAGTCGAGGTCGTCCGGGCGCGACTGAGGTACCCAGACCTCCCACTGTCAAAGCTCGTCGACAAGATACCTGGACGTGTCTCCAAGAGCACTATTCACTACCACATCGACAAGGTACTTCGCAGTGCGCAGTAGCCAGAAACAGCGACAGCAGCTGAGCCTTCGCCAGAAGTCCTATCTGGCCACGCGGGGTCTGGTTCTCGAACAGCCCCTGAGCGATTTTGGAACTCTCATGGATCGGTTTGCCGCTGACAGCGTCATTGCTGAGAAGCATGCCCGGATCGATCCATCCGGTGACACCTGGAACGGCGACCTCGACAGCTTTGCAGACGCCGAGGGGTCAACTCCTGCGGAACTGATAGTCGATGAGCTCGTGGACCGGGACCTCATTGACGATTCTCAAGTCGAATGCGCACGATTCGTCGCCTCCGACCTGGATGAACGCGGCTTCTTCACGCGGCAGGTGTCACAGTATTCCACGTCGATTTCTTTCTCCGCTGCAGAGGTTCGAGGCATACTGGCCTCCATTCGGACCCTTGAGCCGGCAGGACTTGGCGCCACAGACGTCGCCCATGCCTTTGCCCTGCAGATGTCGCGCGTGCTCTCTGAACTTCCAGTGGCAGCCTGTGCTCAGTTCCTGCGGACGCGTCAGCGCTCCGTGTCTCCAGGCGTTATTCGCGCATGCCTCAGAAAACTCGGGGTGAAGTGTGATCCGGCCTCCTTGCAGCGCATCTTCACCGTGCTGGACCCAGAACCCGCCAAACACATGACGTCTGTGGAACCGCGCATCATGTCGCCTGACATCATCATTGAGCAGGATCCACTGACTGGGGTTCTTGCCTGTACGGTGCCCGGGCCCCCGTGGAGGCTCGCAATCGACCCCCTCGTCGTGTTGTCCGCCCGCAAGGACCCAGAGGCGAGGAAGCAGGTTCTCAAGGAAGTTGCGAGAGTCCGCTGGATCGACGAGGCCATCGCAGAACGAACAGCTGTGCTTGCCAGTCTGGGGAAGGCTCTCATCACTTCACTTGCCCCGTATCTCTCTGACCAGGCCGGTCGTCCCCTGCGCGTCCCTGTGGAGCAATTGATGCGCGCAACCGGCATGTCGAGAACAGTCATGGTCCGCGCACTTCGGCGAAAATACGTGAGGACGCCGCGCGGCACTTTCAGGCTCCGCTCACTGGTGATGGACAGATGGCAGACTGCAGCTGCCCCGGCCCGGGAAGCGGTAGCGCTCGCGCTTCAGTCCGAAGAGGACTCCGGAGCGCTGAGTGACCGGGAGATAGCCGAGCATCTTGCGAACCAGGGTATCCACATCAGCCGGAGGACCGTGGCTAAGTACCGTCTCTCTCTCGGAATCCCTGCTCGGTATTTCAGGGACAGTTAATAACCTTCTGTTTTCTTTTGGCAGCATTTGCGTATCATGTACGTACGGTGCCGTTCCGGCTGAACCGGTGCGGCCAATTTCTCACGGAGGTAGACCATGGCTAGAATTGCAATCAATGGACTTGGCAGAGTCGGTCGGCAGGTATTGAAGCATCTTATTACACGCTATCCAGAACTCGAGATCGTTGCCGCCAATGACATCACGGACGAGCAGACGCTGGCGCACCTTCTGAAATATGACTCGAACTACGGTACCTGGAACGTGGACATCGAGGGCAAGGAAGGCGCGATCCTCATCGGTGGCCGCGAAGTCAAGATCTTCCGCGAGAAAGATCCTGCCGCTCTGCCGTGGGGCAAACTGGGTATCGATATCGTCATCGAATCGACCGGAGTTTTCACCGATGCCGACAAGGCTCGCGGGCACATCACCGCTGGCGCCAAGAAAGTACTGATCACCGCCCCTGCAAAAGGTGAGGACATCACGATCGTCCTGGGTGTCAACGAAGACCTTCTCGATGTCTCCAAGCACAGCATTATCTCAAATGCCTCCTGCACGACGAACTCTCTGGCCCCCGTGGTCAAAGTGCTCAATGACAACTGGGGCGTCGAGAAGGGCTATATGACCACCGTTCACAGTTATACGCTAGATCAGCGCATTCTCGATGCTCCCCACAGCGACCTGCGCCGAGCCCGCAACGCTTGTACCAACATCATCCCCACGACGACTGGCGCAAGCAAGGCCGTTGCCCTCGTCATTCCGGAGATGAAGGGCAGGCTGGACGGAATCTCGTTGCGCGTCCCTACACCTACTGTCTCCATCACCGTGTTCGATGCTGTTCTGAGCAAGCCAGCCACAAGGGAAGAAATCAACGCGGCACTCAAAGAAGCTTCCGAAAAGAGGATGAAGGGGTTCCTCGGCTACAACGAACTGCCCCTGGTCTCCTCCGACTACCGTGGCACGCTCTACTCGGGCATTGTGGATGGCCTCTCTACCAAGTCGAGCGGCACACTGGTACAGGTTTTGAGCTGGTACGATAACGAGTGGGGCTATAGCGCAAGGGTCGCTGACCTCACGAAGCTCATCGTCAAGAAGGCATCCTACTAGGAGGCATTGTCATGACGAAGCGGAGTATCAAG
>JAPLGL010000127.1 GCA_026390155.1 Caldisericota bacterium | reverse complement strand
CGGCGTTGGTCAGGTGTATGTTGGCTTCAACAAGGTAGACATGGGCGCCGACGGTTCGTTTGCATCTACCGTCACGCTTGCGGATGGCCTGAACACCATCACCGTAACCGCATATGACTCGGCTGGCAACAAGAGCACCCTGACGATCAAAGTGACCTTCAACCGTCCTGACATTACTCCTCCTGTCCTTTCCATTACGTCCCCTGCGAACGGAACGACCACGACCTCCTCACAGGTCACCCTCCGTGGCACGGTCACGGATGCAGGCAGCGGTCTGGACTACCTTGAGGTGAATGGGACGCGGGTTGCCGTCTCCTCCGGTTCCTTCACCACGACCATCACCCTGACTCCCGGGTCCAACACCGTGACTGTCTCCGCCTGGGACAAGGCAGGCAACAAGACCGAGAAGACTCTCACTCTCACCTACCAGCAGGGCACGGTCCTGGTCCTCACCATCGGGAGCACCATCGCCACGAAGAACGGGGGCACGGTCTATCTGGACACGGCTCCAGTCATCACCAATGGCCGTACTCTCGTCCCCCTGCGCTTCATCGCTGAGGCCTTCGGTATCGACCCCATCTGGAATAGCTCTCTTAAGACCATCAAGCTTGCCCTCTCCGGAGGCCGTCTCCTCACCATGCAGATCGGCAAGGGTACCTGCTTCGTGGAATGGGTAGGCACGACCCGGACCGACGCCATCTCCCTGGACGCTCCTCCCGTCATCATGAACGGCCGTACCCTCGTTCCCATCCGCTTCATCTCCGAGCAGCTCGGTGCCGTGGTGGTCTGGGACAGCATCACACGAAGGGTCACCATCACGTGGAAGGGATGAGGGGTGGGGAAGGATAGCGATGGGTCTTGATTGTTGGGTTCAAGGAATCCAGATGAAGGGTCTCGTCAGGGGATGTGCCAGCCGGCGTTTTGGCAAGGCAATGACCGACACTGGACTAGAGGAGTTATGTTTGGCGCTTTGTAGTGCGAACAACAGCACTTGGCCCCGACATCGATGATGTCGCTGTCGTTCGGTGCGGTGAGGAAATCGACAGTGATGCATCCCCCAGCCCCGGCTGCTTCATTCATTCACGGACGTCGTAGAGCAACCATCCGCCAGAGTTCATGCGCACGCGGCTAGAAGACTAATGCTCTCACGCTAGGTCACGAAGGTTGTGAAATTGGCACCAACAGTCTCCTCGGTGACCCGAGAAGGAACCTCCGCTGCGGACTGATTACTCACTGCAGGGTATTTCACTTCCGGGAGTCTTGTACAACGCGGACGTTCTTCCTAGGCAACATATGTGGTCAGGTCTACCGTGTTGGCCGTCTTCAGGCCTTCAATCTCCGATAGCGTGGAGACTTCCGGATATCGACCCGACGTAGATCGTGCCGTCTTGAGCGATCGTTGGAGCCGTCCAGATTTCATTGCCTATCCAGCATTTCCATCTGAGCGTACCGTCGGAGCTGAGTGCATGAAGATACAGGTCTTCAGAACCCAGGTAGATGTTGCCGCTGGCATCGATAGAAGCGCAGGACGGAACCTTGCCTCCCGTTCTGTACTTCCATTTCAGGGTCCCGTTTGGATAAAGCGCATAGAGGTAGTAGTCAAGTGACCCTACGTAGACGACACCGTCAGAGCCGATCGCGGCGGGGCTATAGATCTTGTCACCAGTCTGGAACCTCCACTTGAGGGTCCCGTCGGGTCGCAGGGCAAACAGCGCATTGTCTCCGGACCCCACATAGACGGTTCCATCACCAGCAACGGAAGGAGAGGGGCCGGCCCCGGTACCTACGTTGTACCTCCACTTCAGTGTGCCATCAGGACGAATGGCATAGAGGTAGGCATCCCTGGAGCCCGCATAAACAGTTCCATCTATGGCGACTGCAGGAGAAGCAGCTATCGCTGATCCTGTTTGGTATCGCCACTTGAGTGACCCATCGGAATTCAGTGCATAGAGATACGAGTCCTCCGACCCCACATAGATGATCCCGTCCACCGCTATGGCAGGGGAACTGGAGACTATACCACCCGTCTGGTATCGCCACTTGAGCGAGCCATCGGAACGCAGCACATAGAGATACCCATCCTCGGATCCAACATAGATCGTTCCATCGCCCAAAACAGCTGGAGAGGACCAGACCCTGCCACCAGTCTGATACTTCCATTTCAGCGTCCCGTTGGGGTACACTGCGTAGAGGTTGCGGTCGTTGGAGCCGAAGCAAACCGTCCCATCTGGAGCGACGACCGGAGATGAGGTTGCTTGGTATGGGCCGGGTGCAGCGAAGCCCCACTTAAGCTTGCCATTGTCGGAAGCCGCGCTGTAGGGGCTCCTGCCCGTGTGCTGGGCATCGAATCGAAACATTGACCAGGCTGGAGCGGTATTGACCACCACCTCTTTTAGTTCGCGACTGACCACGGTTGTCCGCGATGCTTCGGTGGTCACTGTTATCACGTATTCTTCATAGCCCGCAAGCGTGAGGTGAACGGCATGGACGCCCAGGGAGACTGTCTTGCCGGTGATGGGGGTTGTTCCGATGCTGGTACCATCCAAGTAGACTTGGGCTCCCGCTGGTGTCGAGGTGACAGTCAGTGTCCCTGTCGTTGGGATCAATGCTGGTTTGACGAGAACTGCGGTTACGGTCTTCGCATCTCCTGATTGCAGCGTGAGGGAAGTACTGTAGTCATTGTAGCCCGTCAAGGAGAGGCGAACACCGTGCAGGCCATCGGACACGACCCTACCTGTGATTGGCGTCGTGCCAATGCTGGTGCCGTCCAGGAACACCTGGGCACCCGCTGGTGTCGACGTGACGGTCAGTGTCGCTGTCGTCGGTGCCACTGCCTTCTTGACGAGGATGACGGCCACAGGCTTCTCATCCCCTACCTGCAAGGTAATGGTAGTTGTGTAGTCTTCATACCCAGCCAGGGTAAGGCGCAGGGTGTGGGTCCCGGGGCTGACCGTCTTCTTCGTGACAGGTGTCGTGCCGATGCTGGTGCCGTCCAGGAAGACCTTCGCTCCCGATGGCGTCGAAGTGATGGTAAGCGTTGCCGTCGTTGGCGTCACCGAGATCTTGGTGAGCGTGACGGGAACTGTCCTTGCAGTGTCCGTCTTCAGAACTTCCACCGTTCCCTGGTATGCCTTGTACCCGTCTTCGGTCATGCTGAGGGTATGTCTCCCCGGCTTCATGGAGACGGTCAGAGGCGTCACTCCCTTGGAGGCGCCATCAACGCTGACCTTCGCTCCCGATGGGTTCGACGTGATGGAGACGGGAACGGAAACAGGAGAGATCACAGGCGTCGTAGTAGTCGGGGAGACTGCTGTCAGGAGATAGGAGAGCGTCTTGGCGGTCTCTCCCTGTGACAGGTCGAACGTTTCTGTCGTATCGTTGTACCCACTCATCCACAGGATGACGGTGTGAGACCCGACGCTCGCCTGGTAGTCCTGGACCGGCGTCGTGCCGATGCTGGTGCCGTCCAGGTAGACCTGGGCCCCGGGAGGGGTGGAGGTGATGGACAGCGAGACTGTCTCCGTGGACGGCACCACAGTCGTCGGGGAGGGTCTCAGCCCTTTAGTCAGCATGACGGTCATGGGGATGAGGACCGCCAGTGCCAGCACGACGCCTAGGAGCACAAGTGGCTTGCGCCTGGACTGCACCGGCTGCGAGAGCTGGAAGGCAGGCTGTTCTGTCCGGTGGTCCCCTGGGCCTGTCATCACCGTCGGGCGTTCCTCCGGCTGCCACTGCTTCGTCTCACTCTCAATATGGGCAGGTTCCTCGGTAGCTGTCCTTGATACGTGAGGAGACACGACGGTTGCCTGCTCGACTGCAGGAGGCTCACTTGCCACAGAAGAGCTGGATGGTTCCTCGATGGTGACTACCTGTGGTTCACCAGCTTCCTTCCGGAGTGCTGTCACTTCTTCGTCCGAAACAGGAGCGGCTGGCGCCGTCGTCATCGTCCCCGGCTCGCCGCTTTCTGCAACTGCCTCAGGCCCTGCCTCTTCTGTCTTCATCGTGGCCGCCTGCAGGTTCTTGCTCTCGTCCTCTTCATACCGCTGCAGGTCCGCAAGCAGGTCCTCGCAGGTGGCATACCGCTCGGTGCGGTCCTTGGCCAGCATGGTGAGGACGATGCTCTCCAGGGCAGGACTGATCCTGGGGTTGAACTGCCGGAGGTGGGGGCAGGGGAGGTTCACATGCTTGTAGGCGACCCCCAGCGGGGTCTCTCCTGCGAAGGGCACCTTCCCCGTCAGCATCTCGTACACGACACATCCCAGGGAGTAGATATCCGACCTGCCGTCCACCGTGCTGCGCTCACTCTCCGCAAACTGCTCGGGAGCCATGTACTCCGGTGTCCCCAGGGAGACCCCTGCCTGCGTTGCCATGGTGGTCCCGCTCAGGGACTTGGCGATCCCGAAGTCCGTGATCCAGGTATGCCCGTCCCCATCGATGAGGATGTTGGAAGGCTTGATGTCCCGGTGGATGATCCCCCGCTGGTGGGCATACCCCAGAGCACTGGCCACCTGCTTCAGGATGTCCACACTCCGCTCGACGGAGAGGGAGAAGGGAGGCTGCACCCCCTGGACAGGAGTCCCTGCCATGACCTGCCGGACGGTCCATCCGTCCACGAAGTCCATGACCAGATAGAGGGAACCTTCCCAGGTGTCGGCGTCGATGACCCGTACGATGCCCTGGTGGTGGAGGTCCACCATGATGCGGGCTTCCCGCAGGAAGCGCTTCCCGAACTCCGGGTCATGCCGTGCCATGTAGTCCGGGAGCACCTTGATGGCGACATACCGGTCAAGTACCGGGTGCAGGGCCTTGTACACGATCCCCATCCCCCCGCGTCCGATCTCCTCCAGGACCTCGTACTTGCCGATGTGTTCAGGATGCGCCATGTGCTGACCCCCTCCGTACCTGTCTGAACACCGATATCTTGACACGTTGGCGAGAAAAGGCAAGCGACAGGACGGACATCCGGTCAGGAGACCAAGATCCTCACACCTGCAAGCGTATGGGCTGCGGCCCGTTTTGTCTATACTGAACATGATGGCACCCGCGACAGATACGAGACCGGGGTGTTGCTTCAGGAGAAACGATGGTGGCCCGAAGACCCGATGTGCGCCGTGGCATCCCGCTGGCACTGGGAGCAGGAGTCCTGTTTGGGCTCAGTGCGCCGCTGTCGAAGCTCATCGTAGCCACCATGGATCCGATCGCACTTGCGGGTGTCCTCTATCTCGGAGCATTCGTGGCCGTATCTGTCGGCCGCCTGCTCGGGGTGACGCGTGGGCTGAAGAGTAGACCACTCCGACGCTCGGACGCACCATACGTGCTCACGATGATTACTGTTGGTGGTGTCCTGGCACCCGTTCTCCTGATGTTCGGCATACGTGCTGCGTCGGGGTTCACAGCGTCGCTGCTCTTGAATCTCGAGGGTGTGACCACGGCGCTCATTGCATGGATGTTCTTCAGGGAACGTGTTTCGCGGGCGGTGTGGGGGGCGGTCGTCCTGATGACGACGACGGGCGTCCTGCTCACCGGGGTCACGACGGGCGGGATATCCAGCATGGTCGGATCGTTGCTGATCGTGGGCGCTGCCATTGGGTGGGGGGTCGACAACAACGTGTCTGCGCGCCTTTCCCGCTGTGATCCTCTTGTCCTGGTCAGTATCAAGGGACTGGTGGCGGGACTCTTTTCCTTGGGGCTCTCATGGGTGACCAGAGGCGGTCTGCCTGCCCCGGTCAGTCTCCTGGCGGGGCTCGGCGTCGGCTGCGTCTCGTATGGAGTTTCACTTGTGCTGTTCATCCTTTCGCTCAAAGCGATGGGCGCGGCGCGCACGGGGGCCTTCTTCGCCGTCGGTCCCCTGGCCGGCGCCCTGCTGTCACTGGCCGTGTTCCGCAGTTCGTTTACGTGGGCGATGGCGGTGGCGCTCGTCCTGACGGCGGCGTCGATTGCGCTGGTGGCAAGCGAAGGATTACGCGCACCAATGGACGGCAGCGAACCGAACAGTTGACCGACTGACGGTTCAGGACAGACTATAGTGTTCGCAGGAAGTTCATCGGCCGGGAGGCTCATATGAAGTGGATAACGCGCACACACGTGCATGTAGACAGGGTCGCCTGCCCATGGCTGATCAGTCGGTTTGTCGACAATGACGCGGAGTTCATGTTTGTGGCGAGCGACATCGTAGGTCAGGTCGCCGAGGACGAGTTAGCGACGCCGTTTGATACTGAAGGCGCCGAGCTTGGTCATCATGACGGGCACTGCAGTTTCGTGTCGATCATGGAGAAGTATCACCTCAAAGACAAGGCGCTGTTGCAGCTTGCCGACGTCATCAACGCAGCGGACACGGATCAGCTGGACGCGAACCCGTATGCCCGGGGACTCGAAGCGATGGCACAGGGATTCTCTCTGATGTATCCGGACGACACCGACAACCTGGAGGCCCAGTTCGCCATCTATGACGCGTTGTTCGCGTTCTTCCGGCTCAAGGTCGCCCGCGAGAGCAAGTGAACTCACACATCACTCACACTGGAAACACTTATTGACTGAACAATACTGTAGTGTCCACAACCCTGCACCAGGAGGAACAACAATGACAACAGCTATCAAGAGCGTACTGGCACGAGAGATCCTCGATTCGCGCGGTAATCCAACGGTCGAAGTGGAGGTCACCCTCGCATCTGGCATCATGGCTCGGGCGGGCGTTCCGTCTGGTGCGTCGACGGGTATTCATGAAGCATTGGAACTGCGTGACGGCGACAAGGCCCGCTATGGCGGAAAGGGCGTCCTGAAGGCCGTAGAACATGTGAACAAGGAGATTGCGCCCGCTGTTATGGGCAAGGATGCTACTGACCAGGCCGGTATCGACCACCTGATGATCGAGCTGGACGGCACTCCGCACAAGAACAGACTGGGCGCCAACGCCATCCTGGGCGTCAGTCTGGCAACTGCACGGGTTGCGGCACAGGCCTGTGACCTTCCACTGTACCGGTACATCGGGGGCGTGACCGCGACAATGCTGCCGGTCCCTATGTTCAACATCATGAATGGTGGCGTCCACGCCAACTGGCAGGGGACCGATCTGCAGGAATTCATGATTGCTCCGGTGGGCGCACCGACGTTCCGGGAAGCTGTGCGCTGGGCAAGCGAAATCTACCATACGCTCCAGGGCGTTCTGAAGAGTTCTGGCTACACCGTTGGCGTGGGGGACGAGGGTGGATTCGCTCCCGCACTCAAGCACAATGCCGACGCCATTGAACTGTTCGTCAAGGCCATCGAGAAAGCCGGGTACAAGCCGGGCGAGCAGGTCGCCATTGCTCTCGACCCAGCCTCCAGCGGTTTCTATGAAGACGGCTTGTACAACCTGCGCACCGAGGGTCGCAAAGCCACTTCCGCCGAAATGCTCGCCATGTATGCTGACGGGGTGGAGAAGTAT
>JAPLGL010000001.1 GCA_026390155.1 Caldisericota bacterium | reverse complement strand
TCTCAACTGCACTGTTGATGGTGGTCTCTCGTTACACATCAGTCCGTAGGCTCTCGTGGAATCCCTCTCGGCGTGAAACTCGCTGTGAACAACGCTTCTGCATCCTCCAGAGTTATCCACAGTGCTTGTGGATAGTGTCAGTACTTTCTTGACGTCACGCGCTTCGTCCTGCGTTTCTGCTGTTCCTGGTGCCGCCAGATATCCCAGCGCATCCAGGCCTCGTAGGCGTGGAGGAACGACAGCCGCAAAGCGGGATTTTGAATGCCCTGCACTGCCTTCTCGGCTCTCGCCCCTTGTTCCGGAGACAGCTGGATCGTCGTGGCCAGAGACTCGGGGTCCGACCGAGACGTGGAAGGCGCAACCTGCGGCCGCTGAATGCGGACCTCGTGAACGCTGTCGAGCCCAAAAGACAAGTCCGCCACGAGTTTTCCCCCCATGTGGGCATTCAGGCGCTCCACAATCAGGACCTTCTGCTCAGACAGAACCTGCATGATGGATGAATTGGCACAGAGTATCGTCAGCGTTCCGTTCTTGAACTCGGCCGGATGAGAGTTCCGAGCTACATAAGCTCCAATGGTCCGCTCACCCCACAACGACTGGACCGCGGGCCAGACATCGCCCAGAGACTGAACCTTGATGCCCTTGTCGAGGCGGCCGGTACGCCGCATCTCGTCGAGAACCTCCCCGATGCGCTCCATGCTGTTGTCGTATCTTCTCACAACCGTACGGACATGGGGTTCAGTCCGCCTCCAAGACGCGCTGCGTCGAACGATGCAATCAGCACCTGTTCAAACCTGGCCAGAAGATGAGCCAGCCTGTCAAGGTTCGCCATGTCGAGATCACCCTCCAGGTCATCCAGCAGCAGCACCGGATACGCCCCCGTGACCGACCGTACATATTCTGCACCGGCAAAGGTGAGCAGGAGCGCCATCAGCTTCTCCTCCCCCAGGGACGCCGTGTCCCGCAACTGTCTCTTTCCTCGAAGCAGGACAAAATCATCAAGGTGACATCCTGTCAGACACGCATGACGAGCCAGTTCCCGGTCCCGGATTGCACGAATGGACTCGACTGAAATCGGACGCGGATCATAAAGAATCGATACCCCCGCCAGTGACTTGAACGACCCATCGGCAATCAGATGCATCATCGACTGGGCCACAACGCCCAGAGCCGATCTCCTCTTCGCATAAATAGTGGTTGTCAGGCTGGCAATCTGCTCGTCGAACAGGTCCAGCAGAGACGCGTCGACGACGCCGGATCCCGATTGCCGCAGCAACGCGTTCTTGCGTGTCATGACAGCAGAGTATGCAGAGAGTGATTCCAGGTATCCGTGATCGCACGACGCGATCAGGAGATTGATGAACTGGCGTCTTATCGAGGGCATGCCCCTGACCAGAAATACCGAACTGAAATTGAACTGGGCCACCCGAAGGCCGCCGATAAGACGGATGAACCCATGATAAACAGCACCGTCGATCTGGAGTTCTCTGCGTCCTTCCGTCGTAAACATGGACTGAACGGTGTGGTTGAGCAACCCTCCAGCAACCGGGTCATGCGACCGGTATCTGCCACCGATCACGAAATAGGGATCACCATCCCTGATAAGCTCGGCATTTGTCAGCCCCAGACATGACTTTCCAGAGGCCAGAAAATACACGGCATCAAGAAGCGTCGTCTTGCCGGCTCCGTTGCCACCTTCGATGGCAGTGATGGGCGCAGTAATGTCAATTCGCAGTTCAGTCAGTGCCCTGAATCCCTGCACCCAAAGCGATTCCAGATACATCGCCCTCCGACGTGGCCGCTACTCCATCTGCTTGTGGGGCATGACAAGGTACAGGAAGTCCTCCTTACCCTGGTCCTTGATCACCACGGGGTGAACGGCACTGTTCATATGCAGTTCCGCATTCTCGGTGCTGACCGAGGAAATCCCGTCAAGGAGTTTTGTCCCGAAGAACGAGACAGACAGTCCTCCCGCTTCTCCCTCATAGCCCAGCTCGTCACGGGCATCACCCTGATCCTGAGCCGTGCCCTGAATGGTCAGCCGTCCTTCCTTGAACGACAGCGTAATGACATCCGTTCCACCAAAAACAACGGCACCAACCCGGCGCAGTGCGTCCAGGAGTTCTGACTTCTTGATGTTCACAGTGTATTCCCACTCGCGAGGCACAATATCGTTGTAGTTGGGAAACTCGGCTCCGATGAGAAGAGAAATAATCTGCGTATCGCCGGAGGAAAACAGACATTCATCCTCGGTAATGACGACGTGAACATCACCCGCCGGTCTGAACGATTCAAAAACCTTGGTTGGAACGATTGCCCGCAACGGTTCTCGCTTGAAATCAAACTGTACATATCCAAGGCGCCGGGAATCCGTCGCGACAAATCGGAAATAATCCTTTGTCTGCTCCAGCAAAATTCCCTGAAATTCCAGGCGACGCTTCTCATTGTGTTCCACACAGGGAAGTACGCGGTCAATAGCACTGGAAAATTCGTTCAGGCTGAACTGATATTCTCTGCCTTCCTTGATCTCGGGGATGCTCGGAAAAGTATCCATCTGATAGCATGCCAGATCATAGTGCGCTTTGCCAGATGAGATCTGTAGTTTCTTGTCGTCTCCTTCGATCATGACTTCACCGGACAGAGCTGACACAATATCCTTGAGAAACTTGAAGGGAACCAGAGCACGTCCGGGTTCTGTAACTCCAGCAGGTTCGGCGTTTACCAGATACGTCGTCAGGTCAGTACTTGTCAGTTGAAGCGTTGTACCGTCGGCAAAAAGGAGAACAGCATCTGATGTGAAGGTCGAGCTCTTTTGTTGAATGACCTTGGTGTGCTGTGCCAGTTTCTTGCTCAAGCCTTCAGCCTTTGTTGTGAGTTTCATCCTTCCTCCTTTTAGTATGAAAAGACTTCCTCAATCATAATCATCAAGATAAAGCGGTTGGTAGTGTTGGTATGTGGTTCAGAGATGGTTATATTGCCCGTGGTGGCTGTGGATGTGCCTGGGGATAACTTGCGTGGGTTATCAACAGTGTGCATTGCGCGGGAGGGCAGAATAGTTCTCCACAACTTATACACCTCTCTTCAACTGCTTTACCAAGCTGTCGAGCAAGGCTCTCAAGGTTTCATCGTTCTTCATGTCCTGCTGGATCTTCTGGCAGGCGTAGATGACTGTCGTGTGGTCACGCCCGCCGAATTTCTCGCCGATGTATGGCAGCGAGGCTTCGGTCAGGTCTCTGCTGAGGTACATGGCAATTTGTCTCGGCATCGCTACATCCTGGCTGCGCCTCTTGGCCTGAAGGTCGGCAACCGAGATGTGAAAGTAGGATGACACCGACTGCATGATGGCGTCGATGGTAATCGGCTTGTTGATCACCGGGATGATGTCCTTGAGCGTTTCCTCGGTGAAGGGGAGCGTTACTTCCTCGTTGGTAAGGGAAGCCGTAGCAAGGACGCGCATGAGTGCGCCCTCCAGTTCGCGGATGTTGCTCCCGATGTTTGCAGCGATATATTCCAGTACTTCCTGGGGGACATCGATCTTGTCCAACTCAGCCTTCTTCTTCAGGATGGCAACCTTGGTCTCGTAGTCCGGGCGGCTGATGTCGGCGATGAGACCCCATTCGAAGCGCGAGGTGAGGCGCTCCTCGAGGGTGGCGATTTCCTTGGGAAGAACGTCAGAGGTGATGACGATTTGCTTGTGGGCATCGTACAGCGCATTGAAGATGTGAAAAAACTCTTCCTGTGTGCGCTCCTTTCCTGCCAGAAACTGGATGTCGTCAATGAGCAGGATGTCTGCGCCACGTGTCTCCTTGTGGAAGTTTTCTATAACAGCATTGTTGTTTCGCGCATTCTGGATGGAACTGACCACCTCGTTCGTGAACTTCTCGCCAGTCGTATAGACAATCTTCTTGTCCGGCGACTGGGCCAGGATGTGGTGTGCAATTCCCTGGAGGAGGTGCGTCTTGCCAAGTCCTACCCCACCATAGATGTAGAGGGGATTGTAGACGTTGCCCGGATTGCCGGCAACAGCGTTGCAGGCTGCGAAGGCAAGGCGGTTTCCCGCG
>JAPLGL010000159.1 GCA_026390155.1 Caldisericota bacterium | reverse complement strand
TGGGACAGGACAATATTGACGAGGAACGAGACGAGGAGCAGGATGATGCCCAGCGCGATGGCGCGGTCGAAGCTCCCCTGACGGGTCTCAAGGACGAGCGCCGTGGTGAGCGTGCGGGTCGCTCCCTGGATGTTGCCGCCTACCAGCATGGCTGCCCCGACCTCACTGATGGCATTGCCAAACGCCGTGATGACGGCGCCCAGGATAGCCAGACGTGCCTCGCGAAGCAAAGCAACGGAGGCTTGTGCGCGTGTCGCGCCGAGCGTGAGCGCGAGGTCGAAGACACCCTTGTCGGCGCCACGCAGCCCAAGGACCGAGAGGCCCACGATAACGGGGAAAGCCAGCGCAATCTGGGCAACCACCATTGCTGTCGGGGTGTAAAGCAGTTCCAGCACGCCGAGAGGGCCGCTGCGGGAGAACAGGAGGTACACCAGAAGGCCCGCCACCACGGGCGGGAACCCCATCAGGGTGTAGACGACGTTCATGACACCCTGCTTGCCCCGGAAGTGAGAGAATGCAAGCACGATGCCGAGAGGAAACCCTGCCAGTGCCGACCAGAACAGGGCGCTCATAGTGACACGGAGGGACGTTCCAAGGGCCTCGTACGTTCCGGGGTCCAGGGAAAGGATGAGCCGAACGGCCTGAACCAAGCCCCGTCCGATATCACCCATCGTCGTTCCTCCGCGTCGTCTTCATGCTACTTGTGGATCTCGAGCTGGTACACGAACTTGAGACTGTTCGCCAGGAACGCGCCCTTCGTGGTCATGAGAACCATGAAGCCATCGTCGGTCGAGAGTGTCGCGCCGTTCTTGAGGTAGACGACGATGATCTTCGTGCCCGTGAGTGTGTTGTAGATGTCGTCATAATCAAGCGTCACGTGGCTGCCGTCTGTTGCTGTCGCAATGACGGTGAGGCGCTTGGCCGAAGCAAGATCAGGCGAGATGGTCTTCAGGATGTCGATGAGCTGGACACCGCTGTAGGGAACTGGCGTCAGCGACTGGTTGTTCTGCGGGTAGATGCTGACCGTCGTAACCACAAACTTGCGCACGTCGTTCAGGCGGTATGTGACCTTCTTGCCACTGGGAAGCACAATATCGAGGCTGCGCGTGGCTTTCCATTCCGTGGAGTCCGGGAAGAAGAGGGTCTGGCCGTATTGCTCAACGCCGAAGCTCTTGATGAGCGTCTGGCCAGGCAGGCCGGTCATGAAATCAGCGAATCGGATAGCAAGGTCGACCTTGACCGTCGGGTACTTTGCGGGATTGACGGGCATGAGGCCGTAGGGGTTGAGCAGTCCCTGGGACCCCTGGACGAGGATAGGCAGGTTGATCTTGCCACCATTCTGGTACGCAAGGTAGGTGGCACGGTCGGTCAGCGTGTATGCCTGTTTCTGGTCGGTCATCATGAGGACTTCGCCCATCCCCTGTCCGGCGCTGAGATACCAGGAGTTACCGACAGGCGTGATGCCCGCAGCCTTCCAGATGTCCAGCTCTTTGGTGTTGGTGCCGGACTTGTCGCCACGGCTGATGAAGGTTGAGCCGGAGGCAGCGAGCTTCTTGAAGGCCGCGGTGGCGTCGGTCATGCCCTTGATCTTCGCAGGGTCACTTGCAGGCCCGACCACGATGAAGTCGTTGTACATGACGTCCTTGCGGAAGAGGCCAAAGCCGTCAGCCATGAACAGGTCCTCCTGCGCACGCGCGTGAACGAGCAGGACGTCTGCATCGCCCTTGCGCCCTGTCGTGATCGCCTGACCGGTGCCAACAGAGATGATCTTGACCTTGACGTGATTGGACTTCTCAAAGAGAGGGACGAGGAAGGTCAGGAGTCCGGAATCGAAGGTGGACGTCGTCGTGGCGAGGGTCATGGACTGCGTTGCAGGCTCTTTGTAGTCCAGGATGGCGGGGAAGTAGGCGGCGGTCTGAGCGCGCGTGATGGCGGAGGTCGGCTTGGTGACATCGGTGACCATGCCTTCCTGCACACACGCTGCTGCCGCAGTCTGGGCCCACTCCGACAGATCCTCGGAACCTGCGACCTTGTCGAGGATGACATGACATGGCATGCCGCGGATCTCAAAGCCCATGCGCTGTGCGACGACGGCCATCGACTCCTCGCGGGTGATATTGGCAGCCGGACGGAAGGTTCCGTCCGGGTACCCGGCAACCCAGCCCCTGGTGAGGGCGGCGTAGACAAGAGGAGCAGCCCAGTTGCTCGTTGGCAGGTCCGTGAGCGTTTTCACGGGTGACTGAACGGGGTCGAGCCCTGCGGAGCGCGCAAGAGCCACGATGAACTCGGCACGGGTGACCGGGGCGTCGGGACGGAACGTTCTGTCCGGGTAGCCCTTCATGAACCCTTTGGCGACGACCCGCTCGATGACGGCCTGATCGGGACGTCCGACGATGTCGGATAGTGATGCGGCGTGCGCCGAGTGGACGGACGCCATGGATAGGAATGCAAGGATGAGCGCCGTCGCCAGAATGCGGCGGAACAGCAGACGTGACAGACCTCGTTTCATTGTTTCTCCTTTCCACAATGGGAGGCACGGCCGTTTCCCGCCGTACCCTGCCGGCTGCACGCCATGGCTTGCGCCGAAGGTCGGACAGCTCGAAGAATTATTCTCTGCGCGGCAGAGGATAACAGTATAGGCGGCGGCACGCGCAAGACAAGAACTCCAAGCCCACTCCCTTCTCCAACTGTCATGCCTCTCGAGTTATTGTGTTCAATACCCCCGAGCATTTCTGTTCAATACCCCCGAGTGTTTCTTCTTAATACGAGGGGCGCTTCTGAGGGGCGTTCCGAGGGGTGCTCCAGGCGCATGCCGGAATCCAGTTGTTTTCTGGCTGGTGAGTTTGATCTTCATTGACCTTGGACCGCTTTGGCTGTATACCCAACACATCTGCCTCTGCGCGGGTCAAGCATGCGGCCCGCTGGCGGCGCAGGAGGAAACGATGACGAAGCGACTGCAGTGGTGTCTGAGAATCGTGGTGGCGGTGGCACTGGTACTGGGGTGCATGCCGCCGGGGAAGCCCGCGCGCGGCGCATTGAACCTGCCCACGATCGACGCGTCCTTCCTGGCCCGCGTCGGGTCATCATCATTGTTGCAGGACGTCATCGTCCGCATGCAGGGTCTTCCTCTGGTTGGCAGAGTCCAGGATGCCGGAGCGGAAGGGTGGCTGGACACCGCAGCCGCGCATGCATCTGAGGCAGCAATCTCACAGGAGCAGAACGCGTTTCTGTCGTCGCTGACGGCAAACGGTATCAAGTATGCGCTCAAGCAGCGGCTGAGCGTGACGTTCAACGGTCTTGCTCTGAGCCTTGTGGGGTCCGACCTCGCGGCAGCTGCGAGGACAAGCTATGTCTCGTATGTCTACGAATCCCGGCAGGCGCAGGTCCTGGATGATAACACGAACGCTGCCATGGGAGTGAATCAGGCGTTGTGGAGCAGTACGTCGGCTAGCGGAAGGAAACTCGACGGAACCGGTACGACGATTGGCATCATTGACACCGGTATCGACTACATGCACCCGGACCTCGGCGGTGCGAAGCTGCCCAATGGGAAAGTGGTGGGAGGATACGACTTCGCCGACGACGACGCAAACCCGATGGACAGTCAGGGCCACGGTACCCATGTCGCCGGCATTGCAGCCGCGGACGGCAAGGTGCAGGGCGTCGCGCCGAAGGCGAAGCTCTACGCCTACAAGGTCTTCAGCTCCCTGGGAGGAGGAGCTGCCGACGGCGATATCATCGCCGCGCTCGACCGCTCCGTGCGGGACCGCTGCACAGTGGTCAACATGTCCCTGGGCATGTCCGGAGGGACGGCCGATACTCCCGAGAACGAGGCCATCAATAACGCAGTCAAGGCCGGTGTCGTGGTCGTTGCGGCGACGGGAAATTCCGGCCCGCGCAACCCTGAGACCAACTGGCCTCTCGGTTCACCGGCGACGGCGCTCAACGCCATTGCGGTAGCCGCCTCCAACGACGGCCCGTATCCGGTCGTGGAGGTCGTGACGCCGACCGGGATGGGGCTGGAAAACATCATGGGCAGCTATGCCGACATTGCCCCGGCGTTCGAGGAAGGTTCCACATACAGCGTCGTGGATGCCGGGTACGGCTCGAAGGCGGATTTTGCCGCCGTGAACGTCAAGGACAAGGTCGCCCTCGTCGAGCGCGGCCCCATCGGGACGGGTGGCATCTACTTCCGCGACAAGGTCCTCAATGCGCAGGCAGCCGGAGCCGCCGGCGTCATCATCTACAATCACAGCCCCGGAGTCCTTGGAATGACGCTCAGAGTGGCGGCCGGTGACGAGACCAAGGACTATGTGCCTTGCATCGGCATCACGCAGGACGCAGGACTGGACCTCAGGATGCTCACGACAAGGGGGCTTGTTGTCCGGTTTGAGGTGCGGAGCAACCTGGGGACACTTGCCGACTTCAGCTCGATGGGTCCTACCGAGGACTTTCACTTCAAGCCGGAGGTGTCGGCGCCTGGCGTGACGGTGAACTCGACCTTTCCGAATGGCGAGTATGCCAAGCTGGATGGCACGTCCATGGCATCACCGGGCGTGGCCGGAGCCGTTGCGCTGATCAAGGCGGCTCATCCCGAGTGGACTCCTGAGACGGTCAAGCTGGTGCTGATGAACACGTCAGACGTCCTGCGCAACTGGCAGAATGGTGAAATCATCACGTGGACACTGCAGGGAGCCGGCCGGGTCGACGTACCGGCCGCCATCGACGCTCCAGCCGTGGCTGGGATAGCCACCTCCGACGGGAAGGCGACGTTCCAGACGGGCGCCATCCTTGTCGACGATGACAGTGTTGCCACTGCGACGACGATCAGGCTCCACAGTCTCTCGAGCCAGAGCGTGACCTTCTCGCCCTCGTTCGATTGGACGATGGATGCGCGGACGGGCGTGAAGGTAACCGTTGCCCCGTCGTCCGTGACCGTCGCCGCTGGCGGAACGGCACAGATTGCGGTGACCACGACCGTGGACCCGGCCACCGTCGCGGACGGGCCGCACGAGGGCGTGATCACCCTGCAGTCGACCAGCGAAAACTTGCACGTGCCCTATATCTACTGGCGCGCGGGCGTCGAGGTCCCTGAGCAGCTGAGCGGGATGCATACGAGTGTGGCAGCGCTCGCGGCGCCCGGTGGTACGATGGACGTCCAGTTCAACATCGGCTACGGTGGCGTGCGACCAGCCGTCGAAGAGGGAGACGAGGCTCAGGGTTCCAGCTTTGCCTCGCAGGTTGTCGCTGCGGTCACGGGGACGGATGGGACGACGACCCTTGGGACCATATACCGAAGGTCGCTGTTGCTTGTGGGTGACCACGGATTCACCTGGGACGGTCGGGACGTTCATGGCAATCTGTTCCTGACCGACGGAGATTATCTTCTGAGGACGTCGGTTGTCGAGAGCAACAACGACCCCGCCAATCTGCAGATCTCCGAGGCGGCGCATCAGTCGGCGCCCTTTCGAGTCACGGGCATGGCAGGTGTCCCGGCACTCAGCCTGAACATCGTGGGCGGGAGTCTCCGCGAGGGCGAGGACGTTTCAGTCAGCCTGAGTGCCGACACCATGACGAGTGTCTCGGGCATTGCAGCTGCTGTGCAGTTTGAACCCTACTATCTTTCGGTAAAGTCGGTGCGGGAGGGAGACTTCCTGAACCAGGGGGGCAACATCCCGAGCGGTTTCGTCTCCACGGTCGACGTTTCATCGGGCAGTATCGCCGTCCTGGGGACGACAGGTACCGGCCTGGTTCAGGGACGCGGCAGTGTGTGCACGGTCGTATTCACCGTCCTGCACAGCGGCTCCACGGAGGTGTGGATCGGCAAGCCTCTGGTGACGACCAGCAGCGGCGTGAAGGAAACGATTGCACGGTCGCTGAGCGTCACGCTGCGTTCGGGAGGCAACGTCTGGGATATCGACGGCAACAAGCGTGTCGATCTCGGCGACATGGTGGCTCTGGCCCGCGCGTATGGCTCGAAGGCAGGGGACAACCGGTATGACAACACGGCGGACCTCAACGGGGACGGTCGCGTCGACGACGCGGACCTGCAGATCCTGCGCCAGCACTACGGCGACGTCTATCCCTAGGAGACGGTAATGAAGAAGACGACGAGCCTGCTGTGCGTTATTGTTCTTCTCGGAGCGTTGCTGGTGCCGGGCATGGGGATGGTGGAGGGCGCCGTTGCGTTGACAGAGGTCGACACCATCGGCGTCATGCCCTCCGACTATATCGGGACGCTGACCATCGAGAGCGTCAACACCGTCGAGAAGGATTACCGGTCGGCGCGCGCTTTCCCATCGCAGGGTGTGGCCATGTTGTCAAATGGGGACGTCGTCGTGTGCGATACCGGGTACGGCCGCGTCCACGTTCTCTCGGCTGACCTCGCGCACAAGCGCGTCATCGGCTCCCTGGGGAGCGGACGCGGGCAGCTGCAGTACCCGGCCGACGTCGCTGTGGACAGTGTCGGCAACGTCTACGTCGCGGACTTCTTTGGTAACAAGGTCGTCAAGTATGATACCGACGGCTCGGTTGTGATGGAGTTCGGCTCGGAAGGGAAGGGAGCCGGCCAGTTCGAGGGGCCATCCGGCATCGCCGTGATGCCAGATGGCAGCATCTGGGTCGCGGACCAGCTGAATGACCGCCTGGAGCAGTTCACGGCGGCAGGAACGTACATGACCGGCGTGACAGGCATTTCTCGTCCTGCTGGCATGACGTCAGTGGGACTCTTTCCCTATGTCGTCGCCAGCGGCGACAGTGCCGTCTATCGGTTGAGCGGAACCAAGGCGGTCCGCATCTTCGCTGCTGCGGGAGAGGCAGAAAACCTCATCACGAGCGCTGCCGACCTCGCAGTGGACGCAAAGGGCAACATCTATGTCGCAGACCGTGGCACGGGTGAACTGTCAGTCCCCGCCGTGAAGGTCTTCTCGAGCAGTGGTCAGTATCAGCGCAGCTTCGGGCAGTACCCGTCGGACATGACCGACATCCAGGACGGTGAATTGCTCAGCCCCGGTGGTGTTGCTGTCGCTCCTGATGGCACGGTCTACATCATGAACAGCGGGTTCTTCCGCGACGCAGTCAACCCCTTTGGCAGCGGCTACCACGCGAAGCTCGTAGAGTATGCTCCCGGCGGTGGCGTGGTAGCTGTCCAGGACTATGCGAACGACCTCCGGGGACGGCTCAACAATCCCCAGGACGTCGCCGTGGACGGCAAGGGTCAGCTGTGGGTGGCCTGTAGCTCACCTGCTGTCTCCGCCGATGGACAGACGATCGAGTGGAACCGTGGGTACGTGGACGTCTTGGACCGCGGCGGCAACGAGCTCTTCACCGTTATGCGCGCAGGCTCCCGTTCGATGCAGCTGGTGGAGTCTGTCGCGGCAAACGGCACGGGATTGGTCTACGTCGGCGCACAGGATGCCAAGGGAGGATTCATTGCCGTATATGATGAAGCCGGCAACTACGTCAGGAGCATTGGTACCGGCAAGGTTGACGGGCCGGTCGATCTCGAGGCAGCAAGTGATGGGACGCTGTGGGCATGCAGCCAGGGTGACGGGGCAGTCGTGCATCTGGCAGCGGACGGCAGCGAGATGGGCCGGTTCGCTACGGTCGGCATGCCCGGCGGACTGAGCGTCCTTCCAGGTGGAGATCTGCTTGTCTGCATGTGGGGCGAGTCTTCTGAGGTTCAGCAGGTGGTTCGCTACAACTCCAAAGGAGTTGTTATCAGGACATTCGGGACAGCGGGTGGTGGTCGTGGCGCCGGCCAGATGTACTACCCGCATGACGCAATGCTGATGCCTGACGGCCTCATCCTGGTGAGTGACGGCGAGAACGGGCGCTTCGTCGCGTTCCGCCAGGACGGATCCGTCGCCTGGACGACGGCGAGGTCGTGGTATCTGCCGGGCAGGATGACGTGGTCGGCACGGGGCACCCTCTATGTGACCGACGGTTTTCACAACGTGGTCCGTGAACTGAGTTATGGACAGCCAGAAGCACCACAGGGTACTGCCGTGACCGTGAGGCTGGACTCGGTGGAGCGCCTGGTTTCGGCTGGATCGGTGGCGCGGCTGCAAGTGAGTCTCCGGAACGGGAGTGCCCAGACGGACACGTTTGCACTCAAATCGACGGTTCGAGGCGGAAGTGGATGGTCGAGTTCCGTCAGTCCCGCATCAGTCACCGTGTTGTCTGGAGCGACAGGCACGACGGAGGTGACCGTCCAGGTCCCGGCAGGCCTCGCACCAGGGACAGTCGGTGCCGTGGATGTCGAGGTTGGCAGTGCGCTGGAGCCGGCAAGCGTCACGACCGTCCATGCCGAAGTCGCGGTCCGTACTGCTCCCCCTGTGGTGGTAGGGGGAGTCCTGGTCGAGACGTTCATGGGAGCGACAGTACAGGTGCCGCTGGACGCACGTGATGTGGAGAGTCTCTATGGAGTGGCGTGTCGAGTCACCTATGATGACAAGGCGCTACAGTTCGTGAGTGTTGCGAAGGGCGACCTCTTGGGTATTGCAACGCTGTTTATCGAGGATCACCGTACCGCAGGCGAAGTAATCGTCGCGTCGACACTCGAGGGCGACGCCCGACCGGTCAGCGGAAACGGCAGTATCGCTGTCCTGACATTCCGCGCACTTGGGGCGGGAACGACACAGCTGGACATCGACGAGCTTCAGTTGCTGGGTGGCGAAGGAGGAAAACACGAACTTGCGGGCAAGGCGCGTTCCATTCCTGTGCGCGTGCTTGCAGAACAACCCCGGACAGTGCTCGTCCTGCGCGTGGGATCGCCGACCATGAACGTCGGCAGCTCCAGCATCGTGCTGGATGCGGTACCGGTCATTGTCGAGGGGCGCACGCTGCTCCCGATCCGGGCAGTCGTCGAATCACTTGGTGGAACAGTCGCCTGGGATGCTGGCACTCGTACCGTGACCGTATCGCTGGACGGCACCGAACTCAGGCTTGTCATCGGGAAGGCGAGCGCACTGGTGAACGGCAAATCGACCCCCATCGACAGCACGAACCCAAAGGTTGTGGCTCAGGTCCTGAACAGTCGCACCATGCTCCCTCTGCGCTTCATCGCCGAGAGTCTGGGCGCAGACGTGCAGTGGGATGACTCCATCCAGACGATTACTGTCACGTACCCCAAGCCTTGAGTCTTCACGGGACTGCAAGTATGAAAGCGTCCCCTGTAAACGGGGGCGTTTCTTGTGTCCGGCCCGGCGGGACGATGCGCATGAGCTCGTCGTCTGCGTTGTTTCGCCCGTTGAACGGCGTAGACTGTCATGAGGAGTGTTGTACGTTTGGATGGCATGAGGGTGATGCAGGTGCTCTCCAAGGCGGTGACAGTAACCTGACCGGCTCCAGCCGCGTATACGTGTTGATTTGTCTTAGCACAACAGCTCTGCTTTGAAACAGGAGGTTGACATATCATGACTCAACAGACGGTAATGATATCGGCGTTCGGTGTGCTGTTGCTGGTGGCTGTCGCCATCTTCATTGGGGTGCGCAGGAGCAAGTTCGGCGGCTGGGCCCTGGGGCTCAGTGTGGCGCTTCTGCTCGTCGCGGCAGCTGGGCTGATGTTCGCGGCGCTGGCAGGTATCTACACGGATTACTTGTTCTTCACCGAGGTCGGCTACCGGCAGGTCTTCTGGACCAGGACACTGGCCAGAGTTGCCGCCTATGTGGTGGGGGCTGTCGTAGCTTATGTTGTGGTGTGGGCGGTCACAGGGCTTCCGCACGGCCTGTTCGCGGGGATGAACCCGGACGACGCTCATCGCACTTCCCAGACACTCAGGTGGACGCGCATCGCCATCGCCGTTGTCGCAGCCAATTTCGTCGGGCTGGGCGCGAGCGGTCTCAGTCTGCAACTCCTGGCGGCGGTACGCCAGGTGGCATCGACAGCTTACACCGACCCCATCTTCGGTCGCAGCATCAACTTCTACTTCTTCACATATCCCGTCGTGCGAGGGCTCCTGGGCATTCTCGCCGGCATCGCCGTGGGTGGTATGGCAGTGATCGGTGCAAGTTTCCTTCTGGCGACCTCCGTGCCGGGTGACGCAGCACTGCGCCGTGGGCT
>JAPLGL010000005.1 GCA_026390155.1 Caldisericota bacterium | reverse complement strand
GAGCCGGACGTTGACCCCACCCTTGCCCAGGGCGACGGGAAACGCCTCCGCCGTGGCGTGCACCACGAAGGTACCGTCTTCCGGCCTGCGTTCTGCATCCAGCACCTTGGCGGGGCTGAAGGCGTTGATTGCGTATTTTGCCGGATTTGGATCGTATCGAATGACGTCGATGTGCTCAAACGCGATCTCGCGCGATACTGCGCGGATGCGTCCACCCATGGGCCCAATGACCGCACCAACAGGATCGATCTTTGGATCGCGGCTGAAGACAGCGACCTTCGCGCGCTGGCCCGGCTCGCGGACGATGCGCTTGACCTCGACGAGACCTGAGCCGACTTCGGGGACCTCGAGCTCCACGAGACGCTGGATGAAGTCCGGATGCGACCGCGTCAGGACTACACGTGGTCCCTGCGCCGATTTGTCCACCGACAGGATAAGCGCCTTGGCGACACCCTGAAAGCGAAGTCGTTCCCCAGGGATCTGTTGATCCTTCGGCATGATGCCTTCGCACCGTGCAAGGTTGATGAGCAATCCTTCCTTGTTCTGGCGAAGGACCTCTCCGTTGACCAGCGTGCCCACCTGCGAGTGGAAGCGCTCGTAGACCAAATCGTTCTCACGTTCCTTGATCTTGTCGTCGATGAACTTGCGTGCCTTCACGATCACCGACAGAGGAAGCTGCTCAATCTTGACCTGGATGAGCACGTCGTCCCCTGACTTGGCCTCCGGATCCACCTTGCGAGCTTCCTTCAGCGTGATCTCGCTGTCGCCGTCCGTGACCTTGGCCACGACCGTCTTGCGCGAATAGAGCCGCACAAGCCCAGTGCCCGTGTCAGCCTTCACCAGAAAGTTGTCCTTCTGGTACTGTTGCTGGTATGCCGCCTCGAAGGCCTCCTTGATCGCCGTCACGATGTATTCCCTGGAGATTCCCCGTTCCTTCTCCAGCTCATAGATGGCACTCTGAATCTCATCCCTCACATGCGCCTCCCAGTATCTCGTCCCACAACGAGATCTTCGTCACCTGCCGCAATTCGAATACGCGGTCCACGCCGAGCACCGTCACGTGCAGGGTGCTCCCGTCCGATGCTCCCAGAGTACCGATGACCGGCTCTTTGGACTCCTTTGTCGTCACACGCACAAACCTGCCAGCGAACAGCTCCAGTTCCCGTGCTGTCTTTAGAACCCGGTCCAGTCCGGGGCTTGTCACCTCGAACGCCGGCAAGTAGTCGTCGCCGTACAACTCGATGAACGCATGACTGATCGCCCGGCTGACACTCTCAAGCTCATCTACCGAGATGTCTTTTCCTGGTGTCATGAGTACGACGCTTACCATGCCAGGGGCGTTCTCGATAGAAACGAGCGTGGTATTACTCTTCGCCACTTCCAGCTGCACTATGTCCGCGAATTTTGTGTCCATACATCTCTCCAAGGGAAACAAAAAAGTGGCCCGCTCGCGCGCCCACTTTTCGTTTCCACCAATATGAAACGTCCGAAAGCAGGGCTTCCGGACGTCATGTCGCTCAGTTGCTTGTCACGTTCATGACATAACTACAACAAACAGTATACGTACGAATTTGCGAATGACAATCCCGGGGTCAGGAGTAGTCGACGCCGCTGGGGCCAAGGATCTCGGCAAGTCCCTTCAGTAGCGCGGGGGTAATGGTGATCCAGTACTTGTTACCGACCTCGAGGCAGTGATCGATCGTGTTGTGATATAAGATGCGCCAATGCTCTTTGCCTGGATACTGGTGCGTGAGGAGAAGGACGTTCTTGAGGGTTTCGCCGTTCACCTGCTGCTCCGTCATGGTGAGCTTGAGCACTGGATGCCCCACGACAACCGGTTTTGAGCCTTTTGCCTGTTCAGGCGTCACGAAGTCGACGAACTTCCTGGCCGTCAGCGACAATTCGTCGCCGTCCATGCGCACGTTCGCCTCCAGGACGATAGCGCCCTCCCGGTCGAAGCACGGCTGGAACTGCCCGAGGACGTACTCGAACACCATCAGTTCCACCTTGCGGCTGTCATCTTCGAGCACGCACTTTCCGTAGGCATGGCCCGCTTTGGACTTGGCGGTCTTCGCCGCTGTGAGCAGGCCCATGACCGTGACAGTCGTCCCGTCCTCAAGGTCCGCGCACTCGGAGACACGCTTCGCCTTGTACTTGGCGAGCAACGGCTCGTACTGCTGGAAGGGGCTGCAAAAGCAGAAGAACCCAAACGCTTCCTTCTCCATCGCCGCCGCGCCTGCCCTATCGCACGAGGAGGTGGGGGTGGTGGGTTCGCCCACTGAGCCGCCAAACAGGCCTGACCCCGTATCTCCCGCCACAGGCGCCTTGCCGTTCTGGTTGTTGAACTCCCTGAGGACGGAGACGCGGTCCTCACCCAGAGCCTCGAATGCCCCGGACTTGATGAGGCATTCGACGGACTTGCGGTTGACCTTGCTTCCACCGGAACGCCGCTGAAAGTCCTTGAACGTCGAATAGAGGCGGCTGGACCGCTCCTCAATGATCTCGTCGATGGCTTTTGATCCCAGGTTCTTGATGGCAAGCAGGCCGAACCGGATGCCTTGAGAACCGTCGGCCAGTGTCTCCACCGCGAACAGTTTGTCGGATTTGTTTATATCCGGTGGGAGGATGGGGATATTCTTGCTGCGGCATTCCGCGACGAGTTCCTTGAGACGGTCTTCGGTATCGATGCCCGAGTTCATGAGGGCGGTCAGGTACTGAATGAGGTAGTGGGCCTTGAGCCACGCTGTCCGGTAGACCATGATGGCGTAGGCGACCGCATGGGACTTGTTGAACCCGTACCCCGCGAAGAAATCGATGAGAGCGAACACATCCTCGGCGGTCTTCTTTGGGACACCTTTCTCGATCGACTTCTCGACGAAGATAGCCCTCTGTTTGGCCAGGATGTCTGCCTTCTTCTTGGAGACGCCCTTGCGCAGGATGTCTGCTTCCTGCATCGTGAACCCGGCCATGCGGTTGGCGATCTGCATGATCTGTTCCTGGTACACGATGATGCCGTAGGTCGGCTTGAGGATGCCCTCGATGCTGGGATGGTAGTAGTTGACCTTCTCCTTGCCATTCTTGCGGTCGATGTACTTCTGAATGCCACCAGCCTTGATGGTGCCAGGGCGATAGAGGGAGATGATGGCCGTCAGGTCTTCAATGGAGGTTGGCCGGATACCCGCCGCGACGCTCTTCATGCCGCCGGATTCCATCTGGAACACCCCGACCGTGTCACCGCCGCTGATGAGCTTGTAGACAGCTGGTTCCTCAATATCGATGTGGCTTATGTCCACGGTCAGGTTCAGCTGCTCCTTGACCATCTTGACAGTGTTCTGGATGACCCCGAGATACGAGAGGCCAAGGAAGTCCATCTTGAGCAGTCCAAAGGCCTCAACCAGGTTGTGGTCCCACTGCGTGATGACGTTGCCGTCCTTGTCGCGCTGCAGCGGCAGGTAGTTGGTGAGCTCGGTGTCGGCGATGACGACGCCCGCCGCATGCGTGCTGAAATTGCGGTTGACGCCTTCCAGCTTGATGGCCGTATCGAACAGCTCCTTGACTGTGATGCCGCTCAGCTTCGTGCCGTCATCGTACATGGTCTTGAGCTTTTCGACGGCGTCCAGAGAGTCCTGCAGGCCTGTCCCGAACGGGATGAGCTTGGAAATCAGGTCCGTCTCCTTGGGCAGCATGCCCAGAGCCCGCCCCACATCACGTACAGCTTGCTTGGCTTCCATTCTGCCAAAGGTCGCCACCTGTGCGACCGATGATTCGCCATACCGCTCGCGCACATACTGAATGACCTCGCCCCGGCGCGCATCCTCGAAATCCATGTCGATATCGGGCATCGAGATGCGGGCGGCATTGAGGAAACGCTCGAACAGCAGGTTGTACCGCAGCGGCTCAACTTCGGTGATGCCGGTCGCGTAGGCAACGATAGCGCCGGCAGCAGACCCACGGCCTGGGCCGATGGCAATCCCTTTGCGGCGGGCGAACCGGGTGAAATCCTGGACGATAAGGAAGTAGTCGACAAACCCACACTTCTCAATCGTCTCCAGCTCCATGTGTGCCCGGGCCGTCGCCTCTTCCAGCTGTTCGGGAGGATAGAGGCGCTGGATACCGTCCATGGTCATCTTCTCCAGCAGTTGGCGGTTGACCTCGGCGTCCCATGGTGTCGTCTGCCCTTCTTCGATGTACCGGGGCAGGTGATACTCCCCAAGAGGCATGTCGACGTTGCACATATCTGCGACAAGCTGGGTGTTCTGGATGGCCTCCTCGTCTTCGGGCAGGCGCTCGCGCATCTCTTCCTCGGTCATGACATGGTAGTGGGGACCGTTGAAGCTCATGCGGTCCTTGTCGGTCATCTTCTGTAGCGTCTGGACGCAGAGCAGGACCTCGTGTGCAGCATAGTCTTCCTCATGAAGGTAGTGGCTGTCACAGGTGGCTACCGTCTTCGCGCCAATGCGCTTCGCGACATTGCGAAGGATGGGGAGGGCACGCTGTTCCCCGTCGATGCCGTGGTTCTGGAGCTCAATGAAGTAGTTCTCTTTGCCGAAGATGTCCTGGTACCTCTTGGCAATGGTCAGGGCCTTCTCTTCGTCGCCCTTCGCGGCCGCCTCGGCGACCTCGCCCTTGAGGCAGGCGGACAAAGCAATGATCCCCTCGTGGTATCTCTCCAGTATCTCATAATCGACACGAGGCTTGTAGTAGAAGCCCTCGAGGTAGCCGATCGAGACGATGTGGCTCAAATTCTGATAGCCTTTGAAATCTCTTGCCAGGAGAATCAGGTGATTGGGAAATCCTGTCTCCTTGTCCTTGTTCAGGCGGCCGCTTGGAGCCATGTAGACTTCGCTGCCGATGATCGGCTTGAGCCCGGCGTCCTTCATCTTCATGTAGAAGTCCAGAACACCATACATGTTGCCGTGGTCCGTGATGGCACACGCGGTCTGCCCCATCTCCTTGAGACGGGCGACGAGTGGGCTGATCTTGTTCATCCCGTCCAGTAGTGAGTACTCGGTATGCAGGTGCAAGTGGACGAAGCTCATGCTGGACTCCTCACTGTGTCGGGAACCGTGCAGCAGCCTGCGCCTGGTCGACAGAAACCACTTCAACCACGGCGTCGTAGACGAAATCGAAGAACGATTGCGAGCGAGCGTTGAGGACGATCTTGACCGGTACGCCCTTCAGTGTGCCCGTCGTGCCGACCGTCACCGTTGCCGTCGCCGTGACGGCCTCTCCCTCGAAGGTGAACCGCCCGCTCATGCTCCAGACCTCACATGCCTGCCCCAGCAATTGCACTGGCGCCTGCTTCTCAATGGCGAATAGATGTGGAGAAAACGTCGCCGGCAGGCCGAGAAGACCTTCACAGCTTTCCTGCAGGATGTGCGCCGCCGCCGCCGCGGTCTCTCCCCTTGCAACGTATGCTCCACTCTGGAATACGTACCCTGTGCCACCGCGGACCATGAGAGATGCCGTCGGATTCAAGGGGTCGCCGCTCATCACAAGAGTGTCGCTCCCATTTTTGACGACACGGCCGTCGAACGACCTTTCCTCGCCTCCGAGGGTGCGGTGGTACGAGGCCATGATCTCGTATGCAGGGAGTGTGGCAAGAGAGGAGAGGGGCAGGAGCTGTCCCTCCTGGAGCACGACCTTGGCTACCTTGGCATCCTTCCCGACGATCAGGTCAAAGGTGGTGTCGGCATATCCCTGCTTCATGACTCTGCCAACGTAGGTCCCTTCCGCCAGCCCCTCGAACGTGAACGTCCCGGTGGACCCCGTCGTCGTGGTCATCTTCCACACGGTCACAGAGGCTCCGGACACAGGATGGCCGCCGGATGTCACCGTTCCGGCGCCCAGAAAGAGCGGAGCCAGCTGGACAGTTGTCGGCAATTGCATGAGGTCCGCCACCTGGACAAAGGCCTTCTGGTAGCCTGTGGCTTCGACCTCCACCTGTGTCCGATCGGCCTGAACCTGTCCCGAAACTGTTCCGGTCGCATCAGATGAGATGGACTCGGAGCCGCTGGATCCCGTGAAAATCAGTGTGGCGTTAGGGACGCCCTTGCCTGAGTATGCAGAGACGATCCGGAGCGAAACAGTGTTGCGGCGGGTACAGCCGGCGAGTGAGAATGCAACAAGCAGCAAAGCAAGGCCGAGTGCGATCCCCCAGGCCCTTTGGTTCAAGGCGAGGGGCGCTTCTGCTCGGTGGAGAAACGTCCTTTTCGTCATGGTTCAACCTCTCGGGATTCGATTCACATGCCCCCCCATCGTCGTTCGCGTGTCGAGCACGGACACGAAAGCATCCGGGGCCAGCTCGGCGAGCGAGGCGCTGAGGAGCGCGATGTTCTTGCGCATTGTGGTCGTAAGAATGATTGTGCGGTTGCTGTCCATGCCCGAACCAGAGATCGTCGTAATGCCAAAGCCTCTGTCACGCAAATAGTAGGCCAGTCGGTATGGGTTGTCGTTGGGAATGATCAGCCATGTCTGGTTGCCGATTGCAAGCTTCTGCTCCAGCCAGATGCCAAACAGCGCTCCGGTTGCATACCCGAAGGCATAGCCCAACATTTTGTAGATGGTCATGTTGTTCAGGACCTGAGAGAGGCCGACGAGATAGACCATGACCTCAAGAAACGCAAAGATGAACGTGTACAGCCGGCGTCCCTTGATCAGGAAATTCATCGAGAGCGTCTGAAGGGCCATGTTGACAAACTTCACGACGAACACGATCGTGAACGACTCGGCTATCACCCAGAACTGCTCCACTCGAAACCTCCCGTTCCTGTCCTGACAGGTTCAAGTATAGTGCCCGCCGACCGCCGCACAAGCTGAAGGAGAAGAAGATCACCACGTGAGAGTCGGATGTTGAAATGTTGCGCTGCTGTGGATAACATGTGAGCAGTGTGGACAGATTCTGTCCCCGCCTATCGGCAAAGGAGGGTTCATGGTCCGACCGTTGCGCATCGATTTCCCAGATGCCACCTATCTGGTCTCCGATAGTGGCTTCGCAGGTCGTCCTGTCGTCCAGAGTGACGACGACGTCCTGCAGTTCCTCGGAATCCTCGCCGGGGTGGCCGCGAGCCTGGACTGGATTATCTACTCGTGGTGCCTCCTGCCGGATCACTACAGCTTCGTTGTGAAGACCCCCCATGGAGATCTCGCCACAGGCATGCGTCGGTTCAGCAGCAGCTACACGCGGCATGTGAACGACCAGAACAAGCATTCGGGTCGAATCTTCCACGGACCCTGGCGAGCCGTCCTCCTGGAACCCGACGCGTGGCTGTTGCCGATGTGTCGGCACGTCGTCCTTCAACCCGTGACGTCCAGTATGGTCGCAACCCCCGAGGAATGGCCCTGGAGCAGTTACCAGGCGACAGTCATGAGTACCCATGTGCGCAGTGCTCCACTTGCTGCGGAGGCTCTGCTGTCACGGCTGGGGCAGACACGGGAGGACGCTGTTGCCGCCTATGCCGACTACATTCGGGCAGGAATCGGCCAGCCGACTCCTCTTGCGCATGTTATGCCGCCAGGAATCCTGGGGACACAGGCCTTCGTCCAGGTGGTCACCGAACACCTTGTGGAAAGAGCATCCGAGCCATCGGTCGCGGCAGTCCTTCTGATGCTTGCGCGACCCTCCCTGACACAGATCTTTGGACCTGATGTCAGGCGTGAACGCGCCCAGCTTCCACTGCGTGTCACGGCTGCAGTGCATCTTGGCTACTCGCTCGTGCAGATCGGCGCTCACCTAGGCGTCCACTACACGACGGTAAGTCGATATCTCCGCGCTGCCCAGGGTGGCCGGAGCAAGGTTCCTCCCCCCGTCCACTGAACGACTCTTCTGGACAGTAATGGAGCAAGCCCCCACAGCTTAGATAGACTGTAGAGGCCTGCCGTCCAATCGCTATGCCAGAGTTATCTACATGTTATCAACAGATATGTTATGTTTTCCTCCTTTTTCTAATGGACAGGGTTGAGCGGGATGACGAGCCAACCTATAAGGTAGATCAGGACGCCTGTCCCCCATGCCATCCCGAGCAGTGCCCACGCGATGCGCACAATGGTCGGATCGATGTCGAAATACTCTGCCACGCCCGCAGCCACGCCGCCAATGACCTGGTTCCTGCGTGACCGGTACAGCCTCCTCGAGGAATCATAGCCGACTCCCGAGGACACCGGGCGCTCATCCTGTGGATGCTGCCACGTGTCCTGGATGGGCCTCTGCTCGCCGGGTTCGGGACTCGGCTGCGTCGGCGCACAGGTGCCGCACATTACCTTGCCATCCACCATCACTACTTCCTCGCGAGCCAGCGCCTTTCCACACTTCGTGCAGATACCGACTGCTTCTTCATCTGGTCTGTCGAAACTCCTCATTTCCTGGTACCTCCCTTGATAAGAACAGCCAGTCCGAGCACAAGGAACAGCCCTCCGACTGCCGATTTCCGAATCATGTCGACCACCTGAGCTGAGAAGATGTCCAGCCCCGAAAGAAATGCAATCAAGCCGACGACAACAGCCACGACTCCCCACATGAGCCCGTTTCTCGGCGTCTTGCCCTCAACCGAGTCAAACAGCGTCGACAATAGGATGGAGAGTCCTGCGGAGATCACGGCTGCGCCGACAAAGGTCGTGAAACTGAACCGGATGACCCCCAGGACCTGCAGGAGCACAATGATGCCGACAAACGCCAGCATGGCGCTCCACAGCACTGTCTCCCGCGCATTGTGCTGGAAGCCTGTCACAACACCGTAGATACCCAGCAGGACCACAAACGCCGCCAGGGGAACAAGGATGCCGAAATCGTATCCGGTCTGGGGAAACGCCTTCAGCAGGAAGTGGACCCCAAAGACAATGAAGAGGGCACTCAGGGCCACCCGCCGATCAATGTTGTTGCTGTTCATTGCTGTACCTCCACAAGTCGAATCTGTCCAATTGCGCTGTCGATGTGCACGATGAGCTGCCGGTCAGCGCCGCCGGCTGCAGAAGCATTGAGAAATGACTTGCTGCCCTCGGCCACGAAATCCGAAGACAGGACCTTGCCCAAGACACTGCCGATGGAAAGCTGCACTCCTGGCTTGCTGGGGATACGCACTGTGCCGTTTCCCACAGCAGTGCGGAGCGAGACGTCGCAATGCCTGTCCAGCGACCCCGAGAAGTCAAGGTCATAGCTGCCAGTGATATTGCCAATGACGAGGTCCGCCATGTCCAGATTGCCAAGACGCGTCGCGGAGAAGCCACCAGTGACGTTCTCAATCTGAACAAGGTCAATGATCGACCCGGGTTCCGAGGCGTCCAGTTCGAGTGCGGACGACGCGCCAGCCAGGAAGAGCTCCCCCAGCCGGGCCTGGTCCAGGACCACTCGGGCTTCACCAACAAGCGTCAGTGTCAGTATCCCATTCTCGGGGACCACGATCGTCAGCCGCCTGGCACCTGTCTGGAGGGCAGCTGCCTTGTCGAGACGCAATCCAAAAGTGCCGGTCTTTGCACGGAAATCACGATGGAATCCTCCACTGCCCACGACGATGCTCGCCGATGTCAGAGAGGGTGACGACCCCACGATGACCTCCATGTTGTCGCCTGCGACCGATATCCTGCTCGCAGATCCACCCTGGACCTCCAGGATTGTGCCCTGCACAAGAGCCGGGGCAGCCCTGAGCCCACCGTTCCGCGTTACCAGCGTTACGATCGCTGAGCCAACGACGATCAGACTCACGACGAGTACGGCGACGAGAACGCGCCTGCGGCCGGTTACTGAAACAGATGGTATCATGCAGCCGCCCCTCCACCCTGGCCAAAGAGACGCTCACTGAGGGCAAGACTGCCCAGCAGCAGCCCGCCAATGGCGGTGAGTGTGCACAGAGTCAGCCAGGACCGCAATTCGCCGAGATTTGGCCCGACAACAGACTGGACAACCCGCAGGACGACGGGTGAGTACACGGCAAGCAGGTAGATTCCAGTCAGGAAGACCCCGACGAACAGTGCACTGAACGCCAGCGCTGCAGCAAGGACGACCAGCGGTTCACCATTTCTCATGCGCGTTTGCATGAGACGTGCCAGAATGCTGCGCGACGCCCTCTTCGTCTCCCGCTCTGCTTCCCAGGCGTCGATCCGACCCCACACGCCGCAGGCAAACCCAGGCGGTGGAACAAGCTCGGGAGGACACGAGAGCGTCCTGATAATAATGCGTTCCAGTTCTTTCTCTGTCAGATATTGTGTGATCATGCAGCACCTCGCTGGTGCAGGGCTTCTACCTGCTTCTTCAATGCGGCTCGTGCCCGGAACAGCCGGACTTTCGCCGTTCCCTCGGCAACGCCGAGTCGCCCTCCGATCGTCGCAAGAGAGCACTCTTCAGCATAGAACATCGTCAGCAGTGCGCTGTCTTCCGGAGAAATCCGCGTCATTGCCTCAACGATCTCGTGCTGTTTCCACTCATCGTCCCTGTCTCGTTCAGG
>JAPLGL010000027.1 GCA_026390155.1 Caldisericota bacterium | reverse complement strand
TCGAGTCACCTCCTGTGAGCAGTATCGCGAAGATGTGCCACAGTGCAACAGGGGCAATTCCCTTGGGGTCAGGCACCATGGTGTTCACAATTGAGGCCAGGCAGTTGGTAGAACGAAGAAGCCCCGAAACCGCAGTCCCGGGGCTGATGATCAGGTCGTGTGGAGAAGACTACTTGGCGCTGCTCGTCCCCGGCTTGGGAGCCTTCTGCCCCCGCTGAGGCTTTGAAGGAGCTTTCATTGCCGGTGTAGCTGGCTTGGATCCGGGTCTCTGAGCGGTCACCGTGAGGGCTTCCCTGCCTGTCTTGACGACAGGAGCCTTGTTCGCAGTTACTGGTTTCTTTGCGACTGGTCTTGCCGGTCCGCGCTGTGGCTGGGCTGTTGTTGCAGGCTGCTGACCCCGCTGTGGAGTACTCTTCGCGGGGACCTTCGTCTGGACAGGGTTTCTTGCTGCGACCGATGGTGTGGCCTGGGACTTCGGAACGCCGGGTGTCTGTGATGCGGGCTTCGTCTGCGTAGTGACCGGACGCGATGGCCTGCGGCCACGTCTGTGGGACGGAGAGGCGACGGGTGTGGTCGTGGTGGATGGAGATCCGGGTTTCTCCGAGGGACGTTCTTTCGTGGAGGTGACAACGAGCGGCTGCTGGGGCTTCGTGTCCGCGGAGCCCACAAGGCCTGCTGCTGCCATTGCTGCGCGTACTTCGGCGCGGAAGTCGACAACGGGTCTGGTGGAGCCGGCAGGTCTTGCCGCCGGTGCTGAGACTGGAGGCACCAGCGGGGTGATTGTCGTTTCGCCAGCAGGGCGCTGCGGCGTCGCGGACGGGGCGGGCGTTGCTTGGATGACAGGGGTGGGTGTCGGCGGGGCTACCACAGGCGTTGGTACAGGGGCGGACACCGGAGTGGCTGCAGAAGCTGTCGTTGCTGTTTTTTGTTCCCGGTCACGGCGTTCGAAGCGGCCGCGTCCTCTGCTGCGGTCCCGGTCACGTTCAGGAGCGCGCTGGGACATCGTGGACGAGGTGACGGCCTGGACGGGAGCAGGCGCTGCAGCAGCGGTGGTGGCCGGCTGTGCAGCCACGGCCGGCTCGCTGACACCGTTTTCCTGATGGTGGACGCGTCCATGGACATCGATCAGGTCAGGCTGCTGACGGGCGGGGGTCCCGGGATGGAGGCGCGAAAGGTCAGTCTTCACTCCCTGCAGCGATGGGAGGAACATGAGGCGGAGGGCACACCACCAGAGATACTCGGCGTCAGGTCCCTTGAAGTCGTCGAGGTCCAGAAGGCCGTGGGCCAGCTCATTGCGCATGTTGGAGCCAAACTTCTCGACAAGCAGGCCTCTGAGGTCGAACATGAGGTCGCGCCCGAAGACGCGTTCAGCTTCGTCCATATCCAGCAGGGCTCCCAGGACGCGTTCCTGCTCGACATTGCGCATGTCGATCTTGCTGGTGACCACGCCGGCTTTCTTCAGGACGATGCGTACAGCATTTTCGACTTGTGGTGTCAGCAACGAGACGGCGACAAGAAAATCGCCATTCATTCCCGCATCCATGCCACGGGCGAAGATCTCCTCGCGGCCGACGGGGATGAAGGGGTTATCTGTCGTGAAGGTACGCCAGTCGTCCAGCCGGACGACATGGTCCGACAGAACCTGACGACGGGCGGGATCAATCAGCGCAAGTACGGCGATCTGGCGGTTGCGGGCGGCCTCCTGGTACAGTTCGGCTTCCTTGGCCGTACGAATCTCGCGGGTATCACCCGTGAAGGCGGCGGGAGCGTGAGAGGCGGCCTTGCCCTCCTGATCCATTCCGACAGTGCTGATGAGGTATTGGAATGGCATCCGGCCCGTCTTGGCGTCGACCTGCTCTTCCAATTCTGCGGGCTTGGGTGTTTCGGCCAGGTTGGCCAGAGCAACCAGCGCGCCGCGCAGGTCCTTGCTCTTGACTTGGTCACGCGCCCACTGGGTGATTCCGGCTGGGTCCATACGTGACGGCTTCTTCATGGGAGCATCATTGCGCTTCAGCTCGAGCGCGTCGACCTGCTTCTTGAGCTCGACCACGGCCTGCTCGTTGCCAGGAACCTTGGCGAGCGATTCCATGGCGCTGCGCATCAGTTCCAGCGCGTGGTCGGTGATGGGCTGAGCCTCTGATTGCACGACATCAGCCTGCTTGACATAGGTGTCGGAGGCGCGTTTGAGAGCCACTTCCTTGTTCTTGTCCTGCCCTGCGGCGGTTTCGCAGCGGGCCTTGACCTGCCAGTACAGGCGAGCCGTTTCCCACTGTCCGGCAGTCTCGCATCGCTGTGCGCTTGTCCCGCAGATGCTGGCGAACCGGGAGGCGTTGCCTTCGCCGGCGTCCAGCAGCAGGTTAATGAGCTTGGCCCACCAAGGAGTCGGCTCCTCAGCGCCGAACTCACTGAGCTGTTTCTGAAGGTAGTCGATGGTCTTGCGGTACGCTTTGGTCTCCTTGCCCATGAACACGGCGATGTCGAACGAGCGCTTGAGGCGATCGTAGCCATCCGCCCACTGGACGACGTCCTTGAGGTGCAGGGCACTGCCGAGGTAGCTGTCAACGGCCAGGCTGGCAACGCTGGCGTCACCCTGACGTACCCAGAGGATGTCGGCCAGGCGGGACCGCAATTCCGCGTCCTGGACAGTCTCGATGAGCTGTTTGATGACACGCAGCTCGTCGGCGGAGAAATCTTCAGGGAGTGGCGTGCGCGAGTACTGAAGATCGGCTGCGGGGACAAAGGGGTCGCGCGACGGAGTCTCAAGTTTGAGCTCGGGTGAAGCGACGGCGCCGAGGAACGTGTAGACGGCCTCTGTGCGCGAGTCGTGCGCCTTGCCCGCTTCCTGCGCGCGCTGGTAGAACAATTTGGCGTACACCGAGCAGAGCTTCTGGTCGGCTTCGACCAGGACCTGTTGCCAGGCTGTGCGGTCGATGTCTTCTTTCTTGACGACAAATCTGGTGATTGACACGGGTTCCTCCGGGTGGATGGATGGTGTGGGAGTTGTCACGTGGAAAAAGGGAGGCGGACGCCGGGCAGCAGTTTCTTAAGGGCGCGTACGAACGTCTTGAACTCATCGGTCGCGCTCGACTGACCAGAGGCAGTGACGCGCTTCACACCACTATCCAGTGCGATGCGCCACAGCACAGGCTGATCTGGCTGCTGCACACAATCCCAGTTCCAGACGTCTGCCTTGTCGGCGGCACGCCAGAAACGCTTCCATGCTTCAAGGGACGGTTGAAACGCGAGCTGAGGTTCAGAGCCTGCGCGCGCGTACAACGTCCCCGCTTCCCAGTGGACCGTAGCGGTCCGCGAGGTGCCACAGCC
>JAPLGL010000150.1 GCA_026390155.1 Caldisericota bacterium | reverse complement strand
GGGGGGAGTGAAATTGGCGAGTTCTGACGAGGAGCGGTTGCTGAACCAGATCAAGGAGCTTGTGGCCCGTCGCGACTATGACGCCGCCCTCCGTGCTGCTGTACACGAGGCCGACCATGCCTACGAGCGGCAGCGGTATGCCCAGGGGATCGACGTTCTCAACGCCCTCGTCCAGCTCCTGAAGGACCGGAAGGTCTCGTCGTGGGATATCTATATCGGCGCGTACCTGAAGATCGTGGGTCTCGACAATCAGCTCAAGGACAAGTCTGCCACGATCCGTGACCTGATCGAACTGTCCCGCTACTGCATCAAGGACGGCAACTTCGACAAGGCTCTGTCGGCGAGCAATTCGGCGCTGTCCGTCGACGCGCACAGCACCGATGCGCTTAACCAGAAGGCGAGGGTGCTTGCCTACCGCCGCGACTACGTTCAGGCATTCAAGGTGCTGGACCAGAGCCTGGAGGTCAATCCCCAGAATCCGCGCACGCTCTATCTGAAGGCGACCATCCTGGGCAACAACGGCAGGTTCGCCGATGCCTTGGCCGCGTATGAGCAGGTGCGCATGTCTGAAGCATCCTACCCGGGACTCGGCAAGGCCATTGCTGAGATGCGGCGCCAGATCGACTGGAAGGTCAAGGCTGTGGAAGGGCCTTCGAGCGGTATGCGGGTGTTTCAGCCGTCGGAAGTCGACCGGGTGCCCGCGATTGAGCGCAAGGCGAAGTCGATCGAGCCGGACGAGGGAGCGACGGATACGCTTGAGACACTGTATGACGAAGCAGTCGTTGGCGAAGAGTCCACGACGAGTGGCCAGCCCGCGTCAGAACCGCCGTCGTCGTTGCCGTCCCTGGAAGAAGCGGCCGCGCCGTCTTTCCCACAGGAGAGTGGTTCAGCTGCTGAGAAGACCGATGGCGAATCCTCGCAGCGGGGAATCGCAAGTGACCTTGTGCCTGACATGACGGCTGACGTGAAGATGACAACCATCCCTGTGCCGCATCAGGCATGGGTCAAGCCGGAAGACGAGTCCGTGTCTCCCGGCAGGCGCTTCATCCCGTCCGAGGCTGCAGGGCTGACCGTCCTGTCGCCTGAAGAACTCAGGGTGGCTTCTCTCCGCAAGGACGAAGAGGCTGCGACGCGTTCGGTTCACGCAGAGTCCGCCGTCACTGCACCCGTCTCGCGGGAGGCTGTCGCCCCCCCGCCGTTCCTTACACCCGGGCAGGAGGCCGAATGGCAGTTGATTGACATCCTCAGGCAAATCGCGCACGGCACGATCGAGCGGGAGGAGTTGATGCGGCGCCTTTCTGACGCCGACAGCGTGACCATCCCGCTGTCGCTGGGAGTGCTGTATTTCAACTTTCTACGCGGTCCACAGGATGCACAGGCTATGAAGGACCTGCTCACGTGGCTGGGACGCAGCACCTACACGCGCCTTCCTCTGTTCGTCATCGAGGAGGCCGCTGCCCAGGGAGCCGGCATCGATTTCCACGACCCGCAGATTGCCTCCATCGTTCTGTCCGCCGATGGCGCGGAGATGACTGCCGAGCTGAGGACGCGCAAGGCCGAACTTCTGCTCGAGCGCGGAGACACCGCATCGTACGTGCAGGAGGAGCTGGGCATGGTACGTCAGGCTGCAGCGTCTGCTTCTGACGAGGGGCTCGTGCGCCAGCTTGTTCATGTCCTGGAGCATTGCCTCTCTGAGGACACCTGTACGCGGGAAGTCCTTGGCGCTGCTGCCGAGCTCGGCGTGATGGGTCAGCTTGTTGACCGTATCACGGAGGACGCGGACATGGCAAATGCACCGGCGCTGGAGGCTGCGATCGTCGAGCAGCTGGGGAGTGCGGGCGTCGATGAGTCCACGTTCCTTGACAACGAGCCTCTGTTCCAGCATGTCACGCTCAGCGTAGAGAAGTCGGCAATCCTGCGCCGCATCCTGGGAAGTGCCATCAACCCGACGGTTCGGCGGAAGGTCCTCCAGTGCCTGCTGGTTCTGGGGAGTCCCAACATGGTCGAGTTCACCGAATTGGTGGGGCTGATGGCCAGGGAGCATGATACGACCAACTCGGCCTATCTCATCCAGTACCTGGTGGACCACCGGCAGGAGGTTACGGATGGCCGGTTCCTGCTGGACCGGCTCTCGCGGCTGGTGCCGATGGACTACGAAAGCAGGTATGGCCTCGGCTTGGCTGCCGAACAGCTTGGGGTCCACGATGCCGCTGCACAGTACTTCGTGGCAGCCGTCCGCGCTCACCCCGGGGACCTGGACACCGTACAGCGTGCCCTGGAAGCTATTCTTGCATCGGGGGAGTACGATCTCATCGCAGAGGCTGCTTCGCTGTCGCAGCTGTCTCCTGCGGATGTGGAAGGCCTGGTAGACAAGGCAGCCGCCGAGACGCTGGGCATCGCTGCCGGCTCGGTCGAGCAGCGCCTCGTGTCCGCCTGGGCCGCATTCGCCGGCAGCCGATACGAAGAGGCGGTCGCGATGAGTTCCGGCACAGTGAGGGGGGGAGGAGATCCCCGGTTCTACCTGCCCATGGCCCTCGCGTTTGTTCACCTGGGATTGCCGGAATTGGCGACCCGTGAACTCGATCACGCAGCGCACCTTCCGAACATCACGGAGGAGGCCATGCTGGTCCTCAAGTACCATGCTGCCGTCATCCATCTTGGACAGGGCAACAGCCAGCAGGCGGCGCAGCTGCTTCAGGAGGTCGCCGAGTCCTCGCCGGACTTCCGTGACACCCAAGGACTTCTCAGCAGGTGTGGAAGCCAGGGCTCGAAGATCGTGAAACTGTAGAGCGCGGAGGAGACGTGGAAAACAGACGGTCAGTAGGCAGCATCCTGATTGCACGGGGATATATCAACGAACAGACTCTGGACGCAGCTCTCTCTGTTCAGCATCACACAAACGAGCCAC
>JAPLGL010000076.1 GCA_026390155.1 Caldisericota bacterium | reverse complement strand
CGATGACGACTGCGAGAACCACCGCCACGACCCCCAATGCGGCCGACACAGGAAACCCGTCGTTGATGATGTTGTTGACCGTACGGTTCTTATACTTGAAACTGGGACCGAGGTCCCCCCGCAGAAGGTTCTTGATGTATTCGACGTACTGTTTCCAGAGAGGGTCGTTCAGGTGGTAGCGTTCCTCGAGGTTCTTGATGATCTCGGGGGGCAGCTTCTTCTCGCGGGCAAAGGGCCCCGAAGGAAGCAATCGCATCATGAAGAAGGTGGCTGATGCGACAATAAGCACGACAAGGATCATCGAGAGCACTCGCCGCAGAATGAACTTGAGCATAGGACCTCCAAAGATACAACAGAGGGGCGACTCTCCAACTTGAGAGCAGAGCCGCCCCGCTTCTTTTCTTATCTAGATCGTTTGTGCCGTAGTCAAGAAGTTCTTGGCAGCTATCCCATGTAGGCGTTCTTCCAGTCGACAAATCCCAGTGTTGACTGATAGAAGTTCTTGATGCCCTTGCTCAGGAGTACAGGGTTCGTGTAGTAATAGATTGGAAGAATGGGCATGTCTGTCATGAGGATCTTCTCTGCAGCATGCAGTGCCGCCATGCGCGCCTTCGGATCCGTGGTCGCCTTGGCTTTGGCGATGAGAGCATCGTACGACTTGTTGCTCCAGCCGGTGTCGTTGTTGCCGCCACCTGTCACCCACATGTCCAGGAATGTGTTGGGGTCCATGTAGTCACCGATCCAGCCCGCACGCGAAACGTTGTAGTTGAGGTGCTGCCGGTCGTCCATGTAGACGCCCCACTCCTCGCTCTTGAGCGTGCAGGTGATACCAAGGTTCTTCTTCCACATCTGCTGGATCGCCTCGGCAATGGATTTGTGCCGGTTGGAGGTGTTGTAGAGTATGGTGAAGGCAGGGAACCCCTTGCCATTGGGATAGCCCGCCGCAGCGAGCAGGGCCTTGGCCGTAGCGATATCATTGTCCACGTAGAACTTCTCCTGCGAAGCCTTGCGGAAGTCACTGCCAGGAGCCGCGTCTGCAATGCCGTACGGAACATACGCCAGCGCAGGAACCTCCCCGCCCTGAGTGATCGACTTGGTGATGCCCGCGCGGTTGATTGCCAGCAACAGAGCCTTGCGAACGCGGACATCATTGAAGGGCTTCTTGGTGACATTGACCAAGTAGTAGTAGGTCCCAAGATATGGAAGGATCTGTGCATCGCCCGAGGCCACCAGCTTGGGTAGCTCTGAGACAGGCACGTTGGCCGCGGCGTCCAGCTGACCGCTCTGGAACATCGCAAGCGCGGTAGACTCATCCTCGACCATATAGTAGGTGATCTTCGTGAGCTTGACCTTGTCCTTGTCCCAGTACGTCGGGTTCTTGACAAAAGTCATCTTCTCGTTGTGCGACCACTCTGTGAGCCTGAAAGGTCCATTTGTCACATACGTCTTGACATCAGAGGCCCACTTGTCATTCTTGCTGACTACGGCCTTGCAGACCGGCATCAGCGTGGGGAATGCTGTCAGGTTGAGGAAGTAGACCGTAGGAGACTGGAGATACACCTTGAGCGTCTTGGCATTCAGTGCCCTGACGCCAATGTTCTTGCTGGGGTCGATCTCTTTCTTCAGATCGGGCACGGCGACGTCCTTGTCCCCTTCCTTCTTCGTAAGGGGATTGCCTTGAGCGTCGACAGCCTGGACATAATACTTGCTGCCGACCTTGATGGCCTTGTTGAACGCTTCACCACCATACACGTAGTAGAGCTGATAAGCGTATTCGGAAGCTATTTCCGGACTGAGCGCGCGCTTCCAGGCATACTCGAAGTCATACGCTGTGACAGGCGTCCCGTTCGTCCAGTACGCATCGCGAAGCGTGAACAGATACGTCTTTCTATCCGCGGAGATCGTCCAGCTCTTTGCAATAGCCGGCTGTGGCATGTTGTTCTTGTCGATGCGTGTCAACCCGTCGAAGACCTGCAGTTCGATATTTGCTTCCGGAATGCCAGTTGTTATGGCCGGATCGATCGCAGCAGGCTCCGTCCCCAGGTTATACGTTACCTCCTGAGCAACTGCCTTCGCTGACGGTATGACAGAAACTCCACCGAAGAATGAGACCAGGAATACAACTATCAAGACAAGTGACAGTGCTTTCCTCATATAGTAGCCTCCCCTTTCCCAGCAAGATTTGCCGCTCGCGCGACCAATTCCAATGGTACCAACTGACGGGAAAAATACAACGGCACAGGATCCCCGCTCCTTGTCAATACGGCCATATGCAGAAGCGCCGGTCGCGAAGACCGGCGCTCTTTTGCACACTCGATTCCGACTACTTGCCCTTTGCTGGCGAAACGGACGGACCAGCCACCGGGGGAACGTCCTTGAAGAGCTCCTTGATCGTGCCCAGACTTCCCATGAGCGCACTGCTCTCGTAGGGCAGGAACACCTTGTTTGATGGATTCGCGCTGATGGCTTCAAGCGTCTCCATGTACTTCAGCGCCAGGACGTCCTGCGACGCGCCGCCTTCGTGAATCCCCTGGAAATATGCAATTGTTGCTTCCTTTCGAGCGTTCGCTACGGTGATCAGCGCCTGCGCTTCGCCCTCAGCACTGAGGATCCTCTGCTGCCGATTGCCCTCGGCACGAAGGATCGCAGCCTGCTTCTCACCCTCTGCCTTGTTGATCTCGGCTTCCTTCTGTCCCTCGGCTTCGAGAATGACGGCACGCTTAGTGCGCTCCGCCTTCATCTGCCGCGTCATGGCCTCGAGGATCTCAGCCGGCGGGTTTACCGACTTGATTTCCGCACGTGTCACCTTGACACCCCATGGATCCGTTGCAACATCGACGATCTGGGTTAGCTCATTGTTGACATTCTCGCGAGAGACCAGAAGCTCATCGAGGTTAAGGCTGCCTGAGATGTTGCGAATAGAAGTCATCGTAAGCTTGAGGATGGCCTCGTTGAGATTGCGTACCTCATAGACCGACTTCACGGGGTCCGTGAGATAGTAATACAGAACGATGTCGATGCTCGTCGGGACGTTGTCCTTCGTGATGACGGCCTGGGGTGGATAGTCCCACGCCTGTTCCCGCAAATCGACGACTGCCCTCACACTGTCAAGGATGGGAATCAGGAAATGCAGGCCAGGCTTCAGCTCCCGGCTGAATTTCCCCAGGCGCTCGACGATGACTGCGGTACTTTGGCGAACAACCAGGATGTACCGCAACGCAAAAATCACGACAACAACGATCCCGACGACCCACCAGACAATGGACCAGTTGAACGTAAATGGCATGAGTACCTCCTATTCCTTTCTCACAGTCAAAGTCACACCCTCGATCGACACGACGACAACCTTGTCGCCAACGGCGGCCGCAGCCGCATCGTCATTGAGCGTGGCTCTCCATGTCGTGCCCTTGAGCGCCACGCGTCCCGCGCCGCCAGCTCCGATAGCCATGACGACGCTGGCTGTCTTGCCTATCATCTCTTCAGTATTCGTCCGCATTTTGGAACCACCTCTCAGCAAACGCGAGTTGATGTAGCGCCCAACGAGTGCCATGAGCGCAAACGATACCAGGAAGAACACAAGGAACTGCACTGACGTGTTGAACCCGGCCCATGAAAACAAGAGTGCAGCAACTGCCCCACCCGAAAACCATACCAACAGGTAGTAGGGAAGGAAGGCGTCTACCACGGCACAGACGACTGCCATCGTTATCCAAAAACCAACCATGAACACCTCCCAGCAACAGAAACCCTTTCGTAGCTCTGTACTGCTGTCATTCTAGTGTCATGCACGTACAGTTCAATAGGTGAGTGAGGAAATCAAGCGAGCGGAACCCCCGCCGCATGCTACACTTTCTTCAGCTGGGCGTACTGCGCAGCAAGCTTCTTGATACCAACCTTCTTGAAATCGATGACGACGAACTGGTCGCTGCCGTCATAGAACACCTCGAGCACTTTGCCCTCGCCGAAGATGTTGTGCATGACCCTGTCGCCGTCGATCAGTTCGGGTCGCTCGTGAGACGACACTCCGGCAACTTTCTCCCTGGCCAGTTCCATCTCCTTGATGAAACGGGACGGCTCCTGAAATCCTGAGCCATAGTAGCTGGTGCGCTGCGTGCAGTACGTTATCGAGAGTTCCTTGCGCGCACGTGTGCATGCGACATAGAACAGCCGCCGCTCTTCCTCAATATCGGCACTGCTGTCGAGCGCCCGACGATGGGGAAAGACTCCTTCTTCGGCACCGACGACGAACACCTCACCGAACTCGAGACCCTTGGCCGAGTGCGCGGTAATGAGCAAGACTCCCCTTCCCAATCCCTGCTTCATGCTATCCTGATCCTGTATGAGCGCCACCTGCGACAAGTAGGCACCCAGTGAACGGTCCTCGCTCATTCGGTCGAACTCATCAACCGTGCGCATGAACTCCCCAAGGTTCTCACGTCTCGACTGCAGTTCGAAGTCGCGTTCGTCGCCCTTGTCATCATATTGTTCGAGAAGTCCCGACGTGGCAAACACCAAGTTGGCCGCACCAATCGCCGACTCGTTCACAGCACCGACGTGCACGATAAGGTCTACGAATGCCTCGAGCTTGTCCCTGGTCTTCCCGCTCTTCGCCTGGCTTATCCACTCAGGCAATGCCGTGAACCACGACGTGCCATGCTCAGCTGCCAGACTCTTCAGCTCGGACAGGCTCTTGTCGCCGAACCCCCGAGAGGGCCGACTCACAGCCCTCTCGAACGCGATATTGTTGCTGGGGTTGAACCCAAGCTGGAGATACGCGAGAACATCCTTCACTTCCTGCCGTTCGTAGAACTTCAACCCGCCGACAATCTGATACGGGATATTCGACGCGAGCAGCGCTTCCTCGATGGCACGAGACTGGCTGTTCATCCTGTAGATGACCGCCATGTCCCGGGGATCCGCCCCGCCCCGGACCAGGATGTCGATGCTTGAAGCGACAAAACCAGCCTCTTCCTCCGGCGTCAGTGCCTCGAACAGACGAACGGGAGTACCTGTTCCGTTGTTCGTCCAGAGCTTCTTTGCAAAACGCGTCCGGTTGCGTGCCACCAGGGAGTTCGCCGCGTCGAGGATAGACTGCGTCGATCGATAGTTCTGCTCAAGCTTGACGACCATCGCGCCCGGATAGTCCTTCTCAAACCCAAGAATGAGTTTGCTGTTGGCCCCACGGAATGCGTAGATACTCTGGTCGTCATCACCGACAACCGTGACGTTGCCATGTATCGTCGACAGCCGTTTGACCAGTTCGTACTGCATCTTGTTCACGTCCTGGTACTCGTCCACCAGGACATGCTCGAACTTGGCGCTGTAGCGCTCTTCAACCTCCGGGCACTTGTCGAACAATCGGATGACCAGCGCAATGAGATCGTCAAAGTCCAGAAGATTCCCTTGCTCCAGACGCTTCTGATAGAGCTTGTAGACAGTCGCAGTCGCCTTCTCGATGTAGCTGTAGCCATAGTCAGAGAACTCTTCGGGGCCAACAAGGTTCGACTTGGCGTCGGAGATGCGATAGACGATCTTCTGGGGCTCGTAGGTCTTTGGGTCCATGTTCAATTCCTTGAGGACCAGTCTGATGAGACGTACACGGTCATCTTCGTCGATGATGGTGAATTTGCCCGTATAGCCCAGTTCAAGCTTCTCGATCTGCTCCCGCAGGATGCGGCCACACAGGGAGTGAAACGTGCCTATCCAGAGCCCCTTTCGGGACAGGTCCGTCCCGATGAGTGTGTCGACACGCGAACGCATCTCGCCTGCCGCCTTGTTGGTGAATGTGACAGCCATGATGTGCGATGGAGCAATGCCACGCTTGGCGATGAGATACGCGAGCTTGTAGGTGATGACCCTGGTCTTGCCCGAGCCCGCTCCCGCAAGAACGAGACAGGGACCTTTGCACTCCTCGACAGCCTTGAGCTGTTGTGGATTGAGGTCTCCCTCGAAGTCTGGGGACATCAGACGGCTCCCCCGAGGGTTATCGTCAGAAGCACCAGAACAATGAGCCCGAGCAGTGTCGGAAGGAGGTAGAGAGCAAGGGCCTTGGCGGTGCTCTTGTCATAGAAGAACCGGACCGCCAGAACCCCCATGACAAGCATGTAGATGATTGCTCCATAGGCAAAGACATCGAGAACGGCACCGCTTGCGACACCGGCCATCGATATGCCGACCACGCGCAAGGCTGCTCCCACAAACCCTGAGAAGCTGAGGGCAACGTACATGGACGGAGCTGCAGTGCGCTTCCATACCAGTTGCGCCACGGCATCGATAACGACCACTGAGAGCATCACGAGAAAAAAGGGCTCGGCAACAAATGCCCAGAACGTCCCAGGAGCCTGCTGTGCCAGTGTAATGGCATCCGTCATCTGACTCGTGAGACCGACGGACTTCAGCAGGCCGACAACATCCATGAGGCGAAAGCTCAACGCATCAATGATACCTGTCAGCAGCAAGGCAATCAGCGCCGCGACGACCGACGGATGTTCACGAATCCGGCGCAGTCCCTCAGCGGGGCGTCTCACAAACAGGAACAGCAGGTCGATGAAGTATCCCACGTCTATCTCCTTTTCATGTACAGCGGACATCAAGAGTACAGTCGGCAGACAACCAGGTGCCTGTCATGGAGCGCGTCTCTCAGTATACCGAGGAACGGGCCCCATCCAACGGAGGCCATGATTGCCGGCCGTCACATCTTGTTGACGCGCGGGAAGCCAGGCTCATACTAGAAAGGAATGAGCAGGCGCATCGGAGGTGCCCCGTGCTGTTTGACACAATTCTCGTCATATCTGCAGCGATCATCATCGCCCGCAACCTGTTCAGCAAGCAAGGCAAGATAGGCATATCTCTGCTGGCAATTGGCCTTTCTGCACTCCTGACGGCCTCGCTGACACCGTACTACGTGAGTTTCATCAAGCTCCCGAATCAGGGCCTTGCGACCGTCGCCTATTACATTGTGACCTATCTGCTGTTGTATGTTCTGATCGCCGTTCCCGCCATTATTCTCTCATCGATCGTCAAGATAGCCATCACAGGACTTCTGTTGGGTCTTGT
>JAPLGL010000131.1 GCA_026390155.1 Caldisericota bacterium | reverse complement strand
GGGTGCGCTGTCCTCGCCGCCGTCGACAGTGGTTCACTCGACGAAGACCGGTATCGGAGCTACATGAAGCTGCAGAAGGAGGTTCGCAGACTGCAGCGGTTCCAGCAACTGCGGGCGCACACCAGGGGTGGAGGTGACCTGAGCAGGGTCCATGGCACGAAGCAGATCGCGGAACGGACCCACGAGCCCGTTCGCTGGCGGCGAGACTTCAGCAGGGTGAGCATAGTGGACAGGGACGAATAGGGGCACACAGGGGAGAGACGACCCCGCAGGCGAGGCTGGTCGACGTTTGCCTCCCTGCAGGAGCGAAGCATACTGTGCTGGGACATCAACGCTGTCTGGCGAGATGCGAGCAAAAGGGAGGAACCATGAAACTGAAAAGGGCAGTGGCGATCGGACTGATGGTGGCAGTGACGGCAATGGCGGGTGCGGGATGCCGGCCGAAGGTCGTGAGTACGCCCACCGTCGGGTTACCATCCGTCGTCGTTCAGACAGTCCGCGAGGAAGACGCAATGCTGCGCTACTCCATCACGGCAAGCTATCCACAGTTGCGGGGCACACTGTCGCCGGGTGTCCTCGAGAAGGTCAACAAGGCGATCTCGACCATGGTACTGCCGGACATCGCTGGACTCAAGCAGAATGCTGCCGACGACGCGGCGTGGGCCGCCAAGAACCCATCCGACGCTGCCGAACTTCCTGCTGATCAGGGCAGCTTCCTGGGCGCCCAGTATGAGATCCCCTATTTGACCAGCGACGTGATCAGTGTCCGGACACGCTTCCAGACGTATTCCGCAGGTGCTGCGCACGGCATGTCATATACCCGCGTCCTCAACGTGAGACTCGGTGACGGGTCGACCATCAACACCGAGGGACTGTTCAAGGATGCAAAGCAGGGTCTGCAGTGGCTTTCGCAGTACTGCGTGACGGACCTGAAGAGCCAGTACGGCGCAGACTACGAAGCGCTGAGCACGTTTGTGGAAGATGGGACGGCGCCCACGGCCGACAACTTCAAGAACGTGTCGATGGAACCAGATGGGCTGGCTGTATCCTTTGACCCTTACCAGGTCGGTCCGTACGCTGCCGGTCCGCGAGAAGTCTTCATTCCTGCAAGCGAGATCCAGTCCATGCTCACCGTCACCCTCTCACCGGAAGCTTTCAGCCTGGTGCTGGAGCCGATCTAGTAGGGGCCGTTCGATCAGGCAAGAAAGGAGGAAGATGGCGACAGACTCCTTGTTTGAACGCGTATGGAAAGTGGCGGCGAGGGTACCACGAGGCAGAGTGACGACGTACGGCGCCATCGCGCGGGCACTGGGCAGCCCGGGCGCCGCCAGGACGGTGGGCTGGGCGATGCGGGCGGCCCCCGCACGATTGAAACTGCCGTGCCATCGAGTGATCACAGCGACGGGAGAACTGTCCCCGGAGGATGTGTTTGGCGGGCCGGGGGTCCAGCGGCTGCTGCTGGAAGATGAAGGGGTTGCGTTCAATGCGCAGGGAGGCGTTGACATGAAGCGTCATCTCTGGATACCTTGACGAAGCTTGGTGTGCGCAGCCAGGGTGGAAGCGACGGTTGAGCTGTCATTCCTCGCGCGAGCACGATGGACAGAGGAGCACGTCCTTCAGCAGATGCCGTTCATCGAGGAACTCTTGAGTTTCCGAGCGATGTGTCCATGCTGGTGAGCGTCAGGGAGGATCAGGTGAGCGATGCAGCACAGCGGCTTGAGTCGATAGACGAGTTCAGGGGGTTCTCCATACTGCTGATGGCGCTGGCTGACTATCTGGCCGGTCCTGCAGTTGTTCCGGCATGGCTGAAACATCCGTCCGACATTGGCTTCACCGTGATTGACGTGATTGCCCCGATGTTTATTACCGCTATCGGATTGACGTTTAGCATTTCGTTCCGACGGAGGCTGGCCCGGGATGGCCGGCGCAAGACCATCGAGCACTTCCTGGCCCGCAACCTTGCCCTCATCGGTCTTGGAGCTTTGTTAACGGTTCTGGGAAACATCTCGGGGGCCGAGGTTGATTACTCCAATTGGGGCCTCCTCCAGGCTATTGGCGTTGCCGGTCTCATTGCCCTTGTATTCATCGGTGTCCCGGCGCGCCTGCGGTGGCTCGTGGGATTCCTGCTGCTGGCCATCTACCAGTTTCTGCTCAACAACTTCTGGCTGTCCAGCGTACTGAGTTCCACACACGGTGGGCTTGAGGGCGCTCTTTCGTGGGGGGCCATGCTGGTCATGGCGACCGCGCTGGGAGACCTGTTCCATGATGTCTCAGAAGGAAGGCGCTGGTTTCCCGAAGTCTCCATCGGAATCCTCATTCTTGGCCTCCTCCTGGCATTCGTCGTGCCGCTGAGCAAGCACCGTGTCTCGGCCAGCTATGCCCTGTTGTCACTGGGCATCAGTGCGCTTGTGTTCTGGTGTTTTCATCTGGTCAAGAAACGTCCTGGGAGCTCGATACCCATTCTGAGGCAGTGGGGGCGCAACTCGCTGCTGCTCTACCTTTTACATGGTGCTCTGCTGGGAGTATTCGTCATGCCACGGGCATCTGGCTGGTACGAACTGGCTCCCGCCTGGCTCGTCGTCCTTCAGGCATTGTTCATGGTTGGAACGCTGAGCTGGGTCGGGTGGGTGCTGGATCGGAGGCACTTCCATTTTGCACTATGATATGAGCAGGGAGGAATGATGGACGAGTACGCAGAGGTTGTTGTCGTTGCCGGGCAGGCTGAGGCCGAGCGCATCGTGCAGGCTCTCGGATTGGCGGGCATAACCGCTTTTTTTCACGCAAAGGAAGGACTTGAAGGGATGTTCCAGGTCATTGCTGTTAAGTCTCGCGTTGTCGAGGCACGGGAGGTCGCGAGCACGTTTCAGGGTTGTGAGTGCCAGCAGGAAGGAAGCACTGACGAAACCGAGGTTCACAGCCAGCCTGGAAAGCGCGTGCGCCGCCGGGGAATCGTCGAGTAGAGGCCTCGGTTGACGGTCACGCCGGGCTTCTGGCATTCTGCCGGACATTGATGAGGGACATGAGGTGATCCGTGGACAGATCAGGAGTACTGGCTGGCATCGTCTGCCGCGAACTGGAACCCGCGCTTTGGCCTCAGCTGGAGACTCTGTTCGGCAAGAATGGAGCGTGCGGCGGTTGCTGGTGTCAGTGGTGGCGCATCGCGGGTGTGGAGCACTGGAAGGATGTCAAGGGCGAAGTGGCGCACTTCCGTCTTTGTCGACAGGTACAGGAGGGGCACGCGCACGGCGTCCTTGCATACGACGGCGATAGGGCCGTCGGGTGGTGCTCGTTTGAGCCGCGCTCCTCGTTTCCACGGCTGGACCGTTCGCCTTCGTTCAAGGGGACCGCGACAGAAGGTGTCTGGTTTGTTGGCTGTTTCTTTGTGGAGCGGGCGTGGCGCCGCCGCGGCGTGGCCGACCTTCTGTTGGAGGAATCGCTGAAGCTCATGGAACGCGAAGGAGCCCGGATAGTCGAGGCTTGTCCCAAGGATACCCATGACAAAGCACAGCCGGACGCCTTCGTCTATACTGGAACGTGTGCGATGTTCGAACATTACGGATTCTCGGCGGCAGAGGGCCCGAAGTCCAGCATCGCAGTGATGCGCACGCGGCTGGCGGCGAGGTAGGGTACGTGAACAGCTGGTGAAATTGCCGTAACCTTCGCGAGCTTGCCGACGTAAGCAAGGTGGACAGTCGGTCGGTGTTCCAGAAGACCGGCTATGTGGGTAAGGAGCAGATATGGCTAACCAGAGCACTCGCAGGACCAGTTCCAGGGTGGCGAACCTCGGCATCCTGCTGATCGTTGTCGGCATCGTCGTTCTTGCACTACAGTATATTCACATCGACATGAGCTGGCTTCCGCAGCGCTGGGCTGACCTGTCATGGCCTCTGCGCATCATTATTCCGGGGCTGGCGTTGTTCGTCGTCGGTCTGGTCCTGCCGGACCAGGCAGGCGAGGGTCTGTCCG
>JAPLGL010000111.1 GCA_026390155.1 Caldisericota bacterium | reverse complement strand
GCGCCAACAACCAACCCAGCGTCCACCTGTTCACTTCCACGTCTCGCCTTTGCCAGTGCGTTTTGCGCTGCACAATCTTCAGGTGAAGAGTCTGCCATGACTTCGTCGGTGTCGGCCATTACAATCGTGAACGGTATGCCCCATTCGGCGAGCATGTGAGCCCTGCGCGGTGAGCTCGAAGCCAGGTAGATATTCATACGAGCGTCGAGAAGAAAAGAAAGAGAAGTGCAAGCCCCGCAGTTCCCAGGTTCATGTTGAGCGTCAATCCCAGCCGCAGCTCCATGAAGCCAAGCTGGAGAGTGAATTCGGGAATGCCGAAGTGGAGCCCTGCTCTCATGAAGGGGTAATACGCGCCCAGCACCTCGCCGAGCACGGATCCGAGGATGGCCCCCGCAATCACAAAAGCTATCGACACTGTTCGCTCTTTTCTTCTCACCGCTGCTCCATAGTACCACTGCCATGAAGGGCTCGGTCGAGTCGAGACAGGACGGCAAGCGAAACACCTCCGATCAGATACCCGGCCGCTCCGCCCGCCACCACCAGCACCGGCAGATAATACCATAGTGTACCCACAGTATTGGTAATCAACAAGAGGAAGTATTGCGATACATTGTTGCAGATGCCCCCCACGGTGCTTACGGTTGGCAATCCGATATGCTTCCCAAACGCCTTCTTCAGGAGGACCATGACGATAACTGCGCCGAGACTGCCGCCGAAGGAGAGCAGTGACGTGATGGTCATCAGATTCCCCTTCATGATACCGGTGGCCAGCACTCGCAAGACAACAAGCGCCACGCTTGGGAGCGCTCCGTACATTTCCAGGCATAGCATCGTGCTTATCTGAGAGAGGCCTAGCTTGGCTCCCGGCAGGAACGGCATCGGGGGGTCGAAGTAGTTGATGACGATGGCGACGGCGGCCAACAACGCAAATCGAAGGGTGGCCTGAGTTGTCCGGTTCTTCCTAGTGAGTGAGGGCGTCAATGCCGGCTCCTCTTCCTTCGACCAGAATAACCATGTGGTTGGGAACGCAGATGATCTGGTCGCCCGGACTGTGGGCCGCAACAGTATGTACGCATACTTGATCTGGGCAAGTCGACTCTTCGACTCGAATGGAACCCTTTCCATCGGCAAGAATCACCATGGGTCCAAGCATGCCCTGTACGTGCAGGGTCTGGGGTTCGAGTAACCTCAGATCCACCGTCGCGACCACCTTGCCGTCCACGCGGATAACTGCCCGGACGCCCGGTGTGCGGTGAATGACGATCCAGGAGACCATGACGAGTACTGCGGCGATGAGAATGACCACCGCCGTGATGCGATCACTTCGCTTCATTGAGCAGATGCAGGCACAAGCGTGATCTGCCCCAGTGTGGACTGTGTTCCCGCTGCGTCGACAACGACAATTCCAACGACTCCCATCCCCTGCATCTCCTGGAACAGTATACGCTGAGCCTCGGCGGACGAACAGAAGAAGACTTTGCCGAGGGCGTCGCCGATGGCTCCGTGCATGGGTTGTATCGCAGAGATGACTGTGGCACTCTGATTGAGAGCCGCGGGATATCCCGTCGATGGGTCGATGATATGACAGTACCTCCTGCCATCCTTTTCGAAGTATCGCTCGTAGTCTCCAGAAGTAGCCACAAAGGCATCTCCTGACAGGACATAGCCGATAATCCCCTGACCACGGGGATCCCGAATGCCGATCTTCCAGTCAGTCTTCCGCCCGTCACTGTACAGCAGGAGGTTGCCGCCGAAATCGACGATCACCTGCAGAGGCTGGGGTTTGACCGTCCTGAGGTACGCCTCCATGACGTCCAGCGCATAGCCCTTGGCGATACCGCCCAGGTCGATGCGAGCCCTGGAGTCCCGAAGCTGCGCGGTGGTGTCCGAGAGCTCGAGTTGGTCTGCATGACAGTACGCGAGCGTTTCGGATATCTCTCCAGCGGCAGGGATTCTGAAGTCCTTGGTCGTAAAGCCCCAGAGCGAGGAGACGGGGGCGATCGCAATGTCGAATGTCTTTCCTTGGTCAATGGCCTCGACCGCCGCGGCGGCCTTCAGCAGTGCTCCATATTCGGGTGAGACGGCCACGGGTTCTTTGCCAGCTGCCGCGTTTACCAAGGCGGTCTCGGACTTGGGCTCGTAGTAGCTGGTCATGCCGTCGACGTCGGATGCCAGGGCATAGAGGTGTTCATTGATTGTGGCCGCGTCGCCTCCGATGGTTTTGACGGTAAGGACCGTGTCCATGAGGAAGTACGTGGATATGAGCGGCTCAGGGGATGCATGCCAGACAAGAAAGGACGCTACTGCGGCTCCGACGACAATCAATGCCGCAATGAGCACGGTTGTCTTTCTCAAAGCGCTTCCTTGTCGAGTGTCAATCCAAGGTCCGTTCCGCACTGGGCACAGTTGCCGTCGGTGACGAAGGAAAGGTCAGGTGGATGAGCCGTTCGGTCGACGACGACCGAATAGCAGTTGGGGCACATCGTATTGTTGAGGAAATGCCCATGACAGTTGCTCAGATAGATGAAGCCCACGTGCTGTTTTCGTGCGGATTCTACGAGGCGTTCAAGAAAAGGCATGGCGGGACCATGATTGATTGTGAAGCCGTGCTCGGGTGCAATGGCCCTGAGGTGAAGAGGGGTTCCCCTTCGAAGGTCCTGAGCGATCCACGCGAGCATTGCAGAGAACTCCTGTTCCTGGGCTGGAGTGTCCCGAGCGATATCAAGCATGAGTTCGACATGAATCCCTGCGTCGATGGCACGTTCTACAAGGATTCGACTATTCTCCAGGACACCGGCCGGGCTGCCCAGCGCCCGGTATGTCTCATTGGTAAAGCCCTTAAACCTTACGAGCAGCGCATCCACAGTCTCAGGTGAGTCGTGGAGAAGATCTGCCGTCAGCCCGCCGTTCGTTGCCACCACAACTCTCTTGCCTGCCTTGTGAACGTCTCGCGAACATTCGACGACATTGTCCCAGTGGAGCGAGGGTTCAGCACCACTCCATACAACTCCGGCAAACCTGGTCTCGCTCCCGAGCTTGTTCACGGCGGCAGCGAGCCTGACGGGATCGTAGGGCGACCAGTCTCTTGAGCGTGCCAGCAGTGGGCGGTCGCAGTACGGACAGGAGAGGGGGCACCCAGGTATCTCCAGGACCAGTGCGGAATCGCCTGGCAGATAGTGATAGAGAGGTACTTCCTCGATCTCTGCGATGTACGGCTGTCCGAGAGGGCTGGAAAACCTGTCAAATCTCATACGTCTCGGGCCATGGAGTCACGAACTACAGCTCTCAGATGCGGATGCCGGTCTTGGCTTGAGCTTCGACCATTTCCATGCCAAGATCCAATGCCCTCATGTTGAGATCAAGGAATTGTTTCTTGACATGTATCGCAACTGCCTTGCGGAGCGTCTCGACGCTCACGATGGCCGTCAGACCCTCAATGATACCGAGCAGGACGACGTTGAGCCCAAGCTCCGATTGCAGCTTGCTGATGAGGGTGCTGCGAATGGGAAGGGACAGCAGGCCACGGCAGTTCTCCTCGTCCAGAAAGTCAGGGGCAGACATCACTGATGAGTCGATGACGACCCTGGTCTTCCGGCTGATCCCTCCGCCGTACTGCTTGAGTCCTTCATTGGTCATTGCTGCAAGCAGATCCGGATCGGTGACCTTGGGATAGGCGATATGCCTGTCCGAGACGACAAGTTCCGCCTTGGTCGTTCCGCCTCGCGCTTCTGCGCCATAGACCTGACTCTGCGTGACGATCTTGCCTTCCATGATGGCCGCTTCTGCGAGGATGATGGAAGCCAGTATGAGTCCTTGCCCACCACTGCCGGTCATGCGGAGTTCGAAACGGTTGTCATTGACCATGTCAGGCCAGCTCCTTGGGCGCAGCAGCGCTCTCTGGCGCGTGGCGCTCGATATTCACGAATTCTCCGATGATGATCTTTCCTGCCAGTTCTTCGGGAGTCTTCTTTTCGGCTACGCTCTTGAGGACGATCCAGTCCTTCTGAGACGTGATCATCTGCCCGGCGCTGCCCTTCTTGTTGAATCGCCCAAAGTACGTGGGGCATTGTGCAACAGCGTCGACAAGGGAGAATCCGTCATGAGCGATAGCCTTCTTGAGGTGGTCGACCAGATGCTTTGCGAAGTAGATGCCGGAGCGTGCCACATACGTTGCGCCTGCTCCAGCCGCCAGGTTCACAAGGTCGAATGGTCGGTCCAGATTGCCGTTCGGGGTCGTCGTCGTGACTGCAGAGGTCGGCGTAAGAGGCGACGCCTGGCCGCCGGTCATCCCGTAGTTGTAGTTGTTGAACACCACGACCGTTATATCGACATCCCGGCGTGCTGCATGGATCAGGTGGTTGCCTCCAATTGCGGAGCTGTCGCCGTCACCGGTGATAACGATGACTGTAAGGTCCGGATTGGCGAGCTTGATACCTGTCGCGACAGGAATGGCACGGCCGTGAAGGGTATGGACGTTATCGAAGGCAGAATATGCCGGTGCTCGCGACGAACAGCCGATGCCCGACACGAGGACCACCTTGTCGGGGTCCAGCTGCAGCTGTTCGATTGCCTCGAGCAGCGCATGGAGCACGATGCCGTTTCCGCAACCGGGGCACCAGATGTTGGGCAGCCGTTCGCTGCGCAGAAAATCCAGTCTCATAGGTTTTCCTCCCGGACGAAATTCAGGATCTCCTGTGGGCTGATAAGGTCGCCGTTGACTTTGTTCATTGGAACCACCTTGCGGGAGTCTCCAAACACTCTCTTGACGAGAAGGACGAGCTGGCCGGAATTGAGCTCAGGGACAATGATGGTCGTGGCATTGCCCGCAGCCTTGCGG
>JAPLGL010000152.1 GCA_026390155.1 Caldisericota bacterium | reverse complement strand
CGTAGCAACCGGATCCGGCGGCATCTGGGGACGAGGCATCAAAGGGAGCACTCAGGCCCCTCTCTCGTTTGTGCCTGTGCAGTATGCCGACTTTGTCTTCTCCCTCGTCGGAGAGCTGTTTGGGTTCGCCGGCAGCGCACTGCTGGTTCTTCTCTTTGTCATGCTCCTCTGGTCTACGTTCCTGGTGTTTCGATCACTGACCGACGACTTCGCCCGATACATCGTCGTAGGCATAGGGTCCATGTGGTTCCTGCAAGCTGCCGTGAACATGGGCATGACCATCGGGCTTTCGCCCGTCACCGGCATCCCGCTGCCGTTCATAAGCTATGGCGGATCGTCCCTGCTCACGCAGGTCGCGGCCGCTTCCATCGTCGTCAGTGTTTACCGTACGCGCGACGAATTGAGGTTCTAGTATGGATATGCACTCTCTCGAACGCTTCGAAGGTCCCTCGCGATATGCAGGCAATGAGCTCAATGCTGTTCACAAGGACTGGGAGGGTCGCTTTCGCGTTGCACTCAGCTACCCGGACCTCTACGAGGTCGGCATGTCCTCTCACGGCATCCAGATCCTCTATCATCTGCTGAACGCCATCGACAATGTCGTCGTGGAACGCGCCTTCGCACCGTTCCACGATCTCGAGGCATGGCTCAGAGAACACCAGGTCCCGCTATTCTCTCTCGAGAGTCGCAAGCCGCTAGGTTCGTTCGATGTGATTGCCTTCAGCCTCGGAACGGAACTCACCTATACGAATCTGCTCAACATGCTGGACCTGGCCAGGCTCCCCATACGCTCGGAGGACCGGAACGCGTGGCCGATCGTCATAGCCGGCGGCAGCTGCGCGTTCAACCCTGAACCCATGTCCGCCTTCGTGGACGTGTTCGGGATCGGTGATGGCGAAGACCTCTTCCCGGAAATTGTGCGAAGCCTTGCTGGGTCGCGCGCAGGAGGGGCAGGCCGGTCTCTTGCACTGGAAACACTGGCACGCGAGGTGGAAGGGGTCTATGTCCCGTCTCTCTACAAGACACGTCCGGCCCTTGGCGCGGCACCGTACGTTGTCGCCGAATCCTCTTCATCGGGAACCCCTGCGACCGTCCGGAAGCGCATTGTCGAGAACCTCGACGATGCATTCGCCCCAGTCAGTCCGATTGTCCCGTATCGCGAGCTCGTTCATGACCGGGGCGTCATCGAACTCTTCCGGGGATGTGTGCGAGGCTGTCGCTTCTGCGAGGCAGGCATTTCCTACCGCCCCACTCGAGAGCGGTCCCTGGCATGCATCCAGCAGCAGCTCGAGCAACTTGTCGCCAACACGGGCTACGAAGAGGTCGGATTGCTTTCTTTGAGCAGCACCGACTACAGCGACCTGCCGGGACTGGTCAGCCTCGTCCGTGCATACAGAGAGAGCCACAAGGTTTCCATTTCGTTCCCGTCACTCCGCATGGAGAATCTCCCCGGCTATCTTGCAGACGAGATCAAACAGGAACGCGAAGGCTCCTTGACGTTTGCCATCGAAGCCGGCAGCCAGCGCCTCCGCGATGTCATCAACAAGAACATCACCGAGGAATCGATCTTTGAAACGCTGCGAACGGTCTTTGGAAAGGGTTGGCATCTCGTGAAGTTCTACTTCATGTTCGGTCTTCCGACGGAGACGGATGAGGATCTCGACGCCATGGTCGACCTGGTGAGCCGCATCACCACGTTTGGCAAGGGTTTTCGCCGGGACATCGCCATTAATCTCAGCATCAACCCGTTCGTGCCGCGCCCCGATACTCCTTTTCAATGGTGTGCCCAGGATACGCCTCAGTCATACGATGCAAAGATCGATCGCCTCCGCAAGGGCTTCAGGGCCATCAAGGGAAAGCTCCACATCGAGTTTGGGGATCCGCGCATCTCTTTCCTCGAGGGACTCCTGAGCCGGGGCGACCGTAGAGTCAGCAGTGTCATCGAGACCGCCTGGAGGGCCGGCGCCAAGTTCGACGCCTGGCGCGAGTCGTTCAGGTTTGACGTGTGGCAGCAAGCTATCGCCTCATCAAAGATCGACCCCGCGGACTTCCTGTACCGCAGCATTCCCTTGGACAGCGAGCTGCCTTGGCAGGTGATCGACGCAGGAGTATCCATGGACTTCCTGCGTCAGGAATATGAGTCTGCACAGAAGGGTGAGCGCCTTCCGACATGCCGTGAGGCGCGCTGTCATGCATGTGGCATCCAGGAGTATCTGAATCCCTGCCCGACGTCAGAACTGATCACGGCGGCAAATCCTTGACACGACGTCAGCATGATCTAGCATGGTGGTATCTCAGTATGGGGGTGGACGACCATGGAACAGCAGACAAATGGAACTGTCAATAACGATCTCGTCTTTGGAATCTTGTGCTATCTGGGCATCCTCTGGATCATCGCGCTGCTATCCAACAAGAAGAATGAGTTCTTCCGCCTGCATCTGGGGCAAGGACTCGTCGTGCTGATCCTCGAAGTCATTCTTGCAGTTCTGGGCCGCATCCCGCTCATCAGGTTCGTGGCAGGCTGGTTCTGGTTCCTGCCAGGACTCATTTCCGCACTCGCAATCATCAAAATGCTCACCGGCGATACCATGTACCACGTGCCGGTGGTCTACGACATCAGCAGGAGTTTCAAGTTCTAGAAGGTCCCAAGTATCTGTCCAGCTCGGCGAGGACAAGCGCTTCGGCTTCGCCGAGCCCGCTCCTGATGGTGCAGCCTGCGGCAAGCAGATGACCTCCCCCACCGAACTTGGTTGCTATTCGTTTGACGTCGAAACCGTACTTGCCGCGGAGACTGACCTTCACCGAGCCATCTGCTGCTTCTCTCAGCAGTACGACCGCTCTGGTTCCCGCAGTGCAGCGCAACTCGTCTGTGATGCCTTCCGTATCCTCATCGATCGAGCCGGATTGCTCAAGCATGCTGCGTGTCACGCAGGACACAACCACCTGTCCGCCGTACATGAGACGCGACGCCGACACGGAGGCGGCCATGAGCCTGAGACTTCCGTACGGCCTGGATTCGTGGATACTGCGAGAGATCTCGTCAGGAGAGGCGCCCAACGCGATCAGTTGAGCCCCGTGAACCAAGGACGATGCCCCGGTATTGGCGTACTGGAATGAACCGGTATCGGCAACCAAACCCGTATAGAGTGCAGAAGCGATTCGGGCGTCAACGAGTCCTGGATTGACTATGTTGAACAGGTCGAGAAGTACTTCGCAGCATGAGCTGGCCGAAGCATCGATGGCAGACACATCGCCAAAACCCACATTGGTGTCGTGATGGTCTATCACCAGACGTTGTGCCCCGGAGAGAAACAGAGGCTTCCACTCGCCCAACCGATCGACATCAGCAGCGTCAGCACTGAGACACGTCACACGCCTGTCACGAGCGCGGTCGACAGCCTGGTCCAATGAGATGGTATTCAGCAGCTCATCCGTTCCCAGGAACCGGTAGGCACTCTGGATCTTCCCAGGGACAAACGCATGCACGCTCTTCCCCATCGACTGCAAATACAGCGAGAGCGCCACAAGGCAACCCAGAGCATCGCCGTCGGCAAACTCGTGGGTGAAAAGAAAGACATCATCCGCATCGCGAAGCGTCGATGCGATTGCCTCAAGACCCGCTCCTCTCATGAATCCGTGGAATCCTTCCTATTGCTTCTTTCGAGTTCAGTAAGCAGTTCGACCACCTGTGTGCCTTTCACAAACCCCTGATCGAAATGGAACGAAAGCAGGGGAGTGAAGCGCATCGAGACATCAGCCGCCAACCTCTGCTGGAACTTGCCCGATGCCCTGGACAGCGCTGCCATGAGAGCCTTCTGATGACTCTCGTCATTCGACAAACTCGAAACGAATACCTTCGCCAGCCGCGTATCGTTCGACAGCTCAATGTGCGTCACGGTCAAGAGCCGCAGGTCAGGGTCGTCCATCAAGACCAGCTGACCCTCCACGCTACGTCGTATGAATGCTTCCAGTCGAAGCCTGCGGATATTCTTCATGATTGCCTCACTTTGTGCTCACCGCACGGATGCAGGTAGCTCACCTACATTGATTCAGGAAGAGTGACGCCCAGAATGTGAGCGTATGCCTTCAGGAGACGCTGAGACGTCAGCACAAGTACCATGCGCGCCCGTGCCAGAGCTGCGTCCTCCTGGATGACCTTTTCCTTCTGATAGAACGTATTAGCCGCCTTGGCAAGCTCGCCTGCGAGATACAGGACCCGATGAGGCTGTCTTGTCCTTGCAGCATCATCCACCTCGTCCTGTGCTGTCAGCAGACACTTCAGCAATTCGCGGTCCTCAGGAGACTTCAGGAACAGGATATCGCCCGGGGTGGCCCCGGACGGGACGGCAGCTCCGATGCCACGTACCTGACGTTCCACGCTGCAAAGCCTGGCATGTGTGTATTTGAGATAGTATGCCGGGTTGTCGAGTGAATTCTCCTTGGCCGCCTCCAAGTCGAACTCCAGCTCGGAATCGGCTGACGACAGAAGAAAGAAGACGCGCGTCTGGTCCCTGCCCACCTCGCGCACGAGGTCGGCCAGCTCAATGATCTCCCCTGTCTGTTTAGAGAGCACCACACGCTGCCCACCACGCAGGAAGTGAACGATCTGGTAGATGATGATCTCCAGAAAGTCATCGGGAAGCCCAAGGCTTTTCATGAGAGCATGCATGGGGACGATATGCCCTATGTGATCGGCACCAAAGACGTCAATGCTCTTCACGTATCCGCGCTGGAACTTGTTGAAGTGGTAGGCCGCGTCAGTAAGCGTGTAGGTAGGCTCTCCGTCGCGCCGGACAAGAACCCGGTCCTTGTCGTCACCGAAGTCGGTCGAGCGCAACCAGACAGCATCATCCTTCTGATAAACGACACCTCGATCCCGAAACTGTTGAAGAACGCGTGCATTCCATCCATTCTCGACGAGATACCGTTCCGAGAACCAGGTGTCGAACGAGACCCCCATTTCCTCCAGGGCCCGGCGAATCCATGCCAGCACCAGCGTTTTCCCATCCTCTTCTATGGCGGCAAGACGCTGCTCTTCAAGAAGGGAAGACAACTCTGACCCTCTTCGATCATAGATGGCTTGCGCCAGATCCGCAATATACGCTCCGTGGTAACCTTCATCAGGCATGGCATGTTCAAGCCCAAGCATCGGAAAGAGGTAGTGCGCAATCGACGCGGTGAACAGCCTCATCTTCGACCCGTAGTCGTTGACGTAGTACTCACGATCCACATGATAGCCCTGGGTCTCCAGAAGTGTGGCAAGAACCGAACCAAGTGCCGCTCCACGGCCATTACCCACATGCAGAGGTCCTGTTGGGTTGGCGCTGACAAACTCCACCTGGATCTTCTGGCCGTTCGCTTCCTTCTGAAGCAGCACTGCAGGCTCTGTACGGAGCATGGATGTCAGTTGGTCGGCCACAAACGAATCCGAAAGCTGCATGTTGATATAGCCGGGAGCGACTGCCTCCACGACGCCAGCGCAGGCCATGCCTGCAACTGCAGGCTGCAGTTCCTGAGCTATGACGACAGGGGCCTTGTGCCGCGTCCTTGCCAATTTCAAGGGAAGCGAGAATGAATAGTCGAGGAAGCCAGGGCGCGACAGCGAGCATACAGCAAGAGGGGCCTCCTCCACGGAGAGGAGGTCCCTGAGCGCAAGACCGACCTGCCGGTCTATTGTCTCACGCAGGTTCAGCATTCAGTCAACTGCCTTTCTTGTCACGATGACTCGTGACGAGGTGGCGAGCCGCGTACGTCGAATCGACGCGGGTGACCACGGTATCATGTGGAGCAGAGAGCAGGAGCTCAGGATGCTCTTTCGCTTCCTGGCTGATCTTGATGAGAGCGTCGCAGAACGCGTCCATGGTCTCCTTGCTCTCGCTCTCGGTCGGCTCGACCATCATGACCTCTTCAGCGTACGGCGGGAAGTGCGGGAAGTAGATCGTCGGGGGATGAAACCCATAGTCCATGAGACGCTTGGCGATGTCGAGCAGAGTCACGCCATACTTGTCGTAGCCCTTCGCGCTCAGGACCGTTTCGTGCATGACAGGCCTGTCGTAGGCGGGCGGGAAATACGGGCTCAGCAGTGCCTTGACGTAGTTCGCGTTGATGACCGCCGCCCGGCTTGCCGCAAGAAGACCGTCCCTGCCCATCATCCTGATGTACACGTAGGCGCGGGCGAGCACGGCGGTATTGCCATAGAATCCGGACACGCGGCCGATCGTATGCTGTCTCTCCTCATCCAGAGCGTAATGACCTTTCGTGCTGACGACAACGGGGATCGGCAGGTAGTCGGCGAGGAACCTCTTGACACCCACAGGGGCAGCGCCCGGGCCCCCGCCGCCGTGCGGGGTGGAAAACGTCTTGTGGAGGTTAAGATGAACCACATCGAACCCCAGATCACCTGGACGGATGAGCCCCATGAGAGCGTTGAGGTTTGCCCCGTCGTAGTACAGAAGACCTCCGCGGGCATGCACGAGGTCAGCAATCCGTGTGATGTTCTCCTCAAACAGGCCTACGGTGTTCGGGTTGGTCAGCATAATTGCCGCCACAGTATTGTCCATGAGCTTGTCCAACGCGTCCATGTCCACCCCGCCCCGTTCGTCAGAGGGCACGGTCACGACGTCGAATCCTGCCATGGCTGCAGATGCAGGATTCGTCCCGTGAGCAGAATCGGGAATGAGCACCTTTGTACGGTCGGCATCGTGGTCACACATGTAGGCATGGATGATGAGCATACCTGTGAGCTCGCCATGGGCGCCGCAAGCAGGTTGAAGCGTGAAGTCGTCCATGCCGGTGATCTCCTGCAGGGACTTCTTCAACTCGAACTCCATGTGCAAAACGCCCTGGTTGTCAGTGGCGTCATCCAGTGGGTGACGCACGGTGAGTCGAGGATCAGCGGCCATTCGTTCATTGATCTTGGGGTTGTACTTCATCGTACACGACCCCAGCGGGTAGAAGCCGGTATCGACGCCGTAGTTGGTCCTGGCCAGATTCGTGAAGTGGCGCACGAGGTCAAGTTCACTGACCTGGGGCAACGGTTTCATCGCAGCGCGCGCGAACTCAGGGACGCACGTTTCGGCCGCTGCGTGATCCTCCTCGAACCCAAACGAAAAAGCCAAGCGACCTGCCACGCTCTTCTCATAGAGGGTCATAGTCCACCACCTCAGCTCAAGGCGCCGAGAACTTGCTCAAGGAGACTATTCTTGAGCATCTCGGTCGCGCAGACCAGATACGTGTGAGGCATCTCAAGAACCTCCGGGACTACGCCGCGAGCAAGGGCAAGCGGTGGAAACACCGGAAGGCCGGACAGACGAGACCGCACGTCTTCGGGAGCGATCGAACTGGCCACAACTGCTTCGTTGAATACCGCACTCTGCTTGAAGACGCGGGTGAACTTTCCAGTGGACTCCAGGCCCCTGATGAGCTTCTCCAGCTTCGCAACGTTCTCACAGGCAAGCGCTCTGAATCCCAACTCGCCTACACTGCCAAGGTACACTGCCGCTGTCAGTGCGTTGAGAGCATGGTTCGAGCAGATGTTGGACGTCGCCTTCTCACGTCGAATGTCCTGCTCACGAGCTCTCAATGTCATGACAAATGCCTGGCGACCCTTCGTGTCCACGGACTCACCGACGATGCGCCCGGGGAACTCGCGGTTGTACTTCTTCAAGGTGGCAAACACGCCAAGATGGGGGCCGCCAAATGCCATCGGCAGACCGAGCGACTGCCCCTCACCGACGACGACGTCTGCTCCTGTGCCGACACCATACTTCAGGAGTCCCAGCGCCATCGCTTCCGTGAAGGACTCGACAAACAATGCGTCGTGCGCGTGGACAACCGTGCCGATAGCGCTCAGGTTTTCGACAATGCCAAGGTAGTTTGGACTCTGGACGAGGACGGCGCTGCACGCCGAGAAAGACAGCTGCGATTCCAGGTCACCCATGGAGAGCTGCCCATTGCCATCCATCCGGACGACATCGACCGCAATCCCATGTGGCTCCAAGTAGGTCCGGACCGTTGCAAGATATGCTGGGCTGACTGTGGCCGCTGCGAGCACGCGGTCCGCTTTCTTGACACGATGAGCCATCAGCATTGCCTCGGCGGTCGACGAGGCCCCATCGTACATCGAGCAGTTGGCCAACTCCATGTCGGTGAGCTCCACCATGAACGACTGAAACTCGAACAGCGACTGCAGCGTCCCCTGGCTTATCTCCGGCTGGTACGGCGTATATGCCGTGACGAAACCCGGCAGGGAGGCAAGGTGCGGAACGACGGCCGGAATGAAATGCATGTAGGCCCCCGCACCCAGAAGAGAAGCCTTTCTGGGACCGGAATTCTGGGACATCATGGCGTCCCACTCCTCCACCATCTGGTCCTCTGTCAATCCTTCTGGAAGATTAAGACCACCTTCCACGCAGGCATTTCCAGCAAAACACTTAACAATATCATCAAACTGCAGGCCGATCGTTTGCAGCATCGCCTGCTGCTCGTCGACTGTCGCCGGGATAAATGAGAACCTATTCCTTTCTGTACTCTGCATAGTCAGTAGCGCTCATCAAGCCGGTCAGATCATCCGGATTCAGAAGTTCGATCTTCGCCAGCCAGCCGGCTCCAAATGCGTCACTGTTGATGAGCTCAGGCTTTGCTGCGACTTCGTGGTTGACTTCGAGAACCTTGCCCGATACAGGCGTATAGACGTCCGAGGCAGCTTTGACCGACTCGACAGACGTCAGGAGGTCTCCTGCCTTCAACGTCGAACCAACTGTGATGTCACCGACGAATACGATGTCTCCCAATTTGCCCTGGGCGTAGTCCGAGACACCAACGACTGCTACGCCACCCTCGACGCGCACCCACTCGTCCGACTTCGCATAACGTGCATCGTTCTGAATCTTCATGATCGCATACCTCCCACAATGAGATGACTTGGTCGACCGAGAAATTCTAATCCCGATGAGGGAAAAGGCAACACGACGGGCGCTCTGAACGCCCTTGGTCAGACCCGGGTCACCCGGGAGACCGCCCGGAACAAGTCGATGAACTCGGAAGGCGCAAGGACCTCCGGGCGAAGCTGGGATGTCTCGGCGAATTCACCGGTGAGCGGGACACCGAGTCGGCGAAAGAAATCGGCCAGCTTCTTGCGCCTGTGCAGAAATGATTGATGAACAAAGCGCATAAATGGCTCAACTTCAGCGTCGTCCAGCCCGCTCGAACGTCTGAAGAACCCCAGAAGGGTCGAGCTGACCTCGGGGCGCGGGAAGAACACGTCCGGCGAAAGCTCGAGAAGCCGCCTGATGTCAAAGAAGGTCTGGGTCACGACAGACAGTGAGCTGTAGTCGCCATTCCCGGACCCTGCAGCGAGCCGGGTTGCGAACTCACGCTGGAACAGCAGGCAGCCTTGCCCGATGCAATCGGTTCGAATAAGCTTCAAAACAATCTCTGAGGACCGAAGATACGGGAGGTTTCCCATAAGCGCCAGGGTCTCGCCCTCACTTCCGAGCGCACACCAGTCCGCGTCCAGGGCATCCTCGTATCTGAGATCAATGCGCGCCCGAAGAGGTTCATCCGCGAGAAGGGCTTCATGAACCCTGCGTAGACGCTCGTCAATCTCGTAGGCGACGACACGCTTGCCACGCTCCGCGAGAATGCCAGTCAAGGCAAGCGCTCCGGCACCCACCTCGACAAACACAACGTTGTCACCTGAAGGAAAAAGTGAAGTCATCGAGACAAGAACGTTGCCGTCAACCAGGAAGTTCTGTCCGAAACGCTTGGACAGGACAACACCCTTCCGGTTCAACAAGTCGCGGAGAGCGGTTTGAGTAAGCGCCTTCACTCAGACGACCTCATCGTCGTCACGACAGGACAAACACGCGAATCCAGCGTCTTCCCCATTGCGCCGTCTCGGCAGAGGAGTAGAAGAAGACGTCGATACGGTTGCCCTTGATGGCCCCACCCGTGTCGCCGGCGATAGCGTACCCGTAGCCTTCCACATAGAGCTTGCTGCCTAGTGGTATAACCTTCGGATCAACCGCTACCACGCCTTGTCCGGACTTCATCCCCGACGCAGTCATCCAAGGGTCGCTGTCCGTCTCCTGAACCGTCGGGGCATAGGCCGTGGCCTCCATATAGAACTCGCTCAACGCCCCACCGCGATAGACGGATTTCCCGACAGCGAGGGCAGCGCCAGCGGGGGGATCGAGCAAGGAATCGGAAACCAGGGCTCGCGACACGAGCGTGCCGTCTGCGTAGACCAGGCGGAATACCCGTTCACGCTCCCCACCCGTGCCAGATGTCCACACGACTACCTGCCCTCTGACCACGGACTGCTCAGGCACATACTGGATGTCATACGGGACCCGTTCGCGGAGTGCTACTGTCTTCTCGACAACATGGACAAACCTGGCGGGACCGAACGGCAGTGACACATCCCCTGTTCCGTGCGAAGAGGACAGCGGCGGCAGCACTTGAATCATATACTGACGAGGCCTCACAAACTCGACGCTGCCGCACAGATACTGCACCTCTACAACTTCTCCCGAACTGAGGACAACACCTGCGTCGCCGGCAATCCGCGCGGCGTCCACCGGCGCCGCCTCAACCACTTGATGCGCCGCACGCTTCACCAGGACGG
>JAPLGL010000102.1 GCA_026390155.1 Caldisericota bacterium | reverse complement strand
AATATGATCGAGGAGTTCATCCAGAGCTTGCGGCAGGCAGAGACCGAGGCGGATGGCGTCATCAAGGGTGCACAGGAGAGAGTCCAGGCGGTCCGGCGTGGTTCCGAGTCTTCTGCCTCCAGGCTTGCAGCCTCTGCAGAGTCTTTGCTTCAACTTCGACTTGACCCAATTGATCAGGAAGCGAACGAGCAAATGGGACGTGCCGAGGATCAGTTTCATACTGATCTCAAACAGCAGCTTGATAGCCTCGAGCGTCAGACGCAGGATCACAGACGCGTGGCGCTGGATTTCCTTCTATCAAGGCTCACCGCTCGTTAGAATGGCGATCGATAGGATACAGGAATTCGCCCTAGCTTTCCCGCACAACAGGGAAGACGATGTCTTGTCTTGCCTGCACGCGGCTGGAATGGTGCACCTCACTTCCTATACCCCGTCGGATGATTCTCAAGGCGGTGCGGATGCCGCATTGTCTCTGGATGTCTGTCGTCCAGCAAGGGAACGGTCGTTGAGCCATGTCGCCGAGGAGTTGGATCTTGCCGGCGCCACACTGTCGTTCTTCGCCGAAGTAAACCCGGTAACCAAGGGACTCGTACTGAGTTTCTTCCCGGATGAAGTGTACGCTAGTGTCGCCGACATGAGCAAGACCGCCTCGATGGCTTCAAGCAATGGCTATACGGATATGATGAGCTGTGTGCTTGCGCTCAGAGTCCAACTGGCGGAACAGCGTCACCGCGTTGAGCAGCTTGAGCGGGAAAGGGCGACGATGTCGCCGTGGGTGTCACTGCCAGTGGATTTCGACGAGGTTTCGAGATGGCAGCGAATCGCGCTCATCGCAGGTACCATCTCGTCGTCGGACTTGGTGAGAGCTCGCAGCAGCTTAGTGGACCATGGCATTGATGTTGCAGTTGATACAGTATCGGAGACCACGACCAAGAGCAAGATCAAGAACAAGACCAACATCATTGTTGGATGCCGCAATTCTCAGGTTGATAACGTTCGCAGTGTACTGAATTCAGAGGGTTTCATCGAGCAAGACCTGTCTCACATCAGTGGTACTGTGGACTCCCTGATCGACCGCATGACCGAAGATCTTCGAGCAGTTCATGAGAAAATTGTTGCGCTTGAGCTTGAGGTTGCCTCGTATCTCACCCACAGACAGGAGATCGTTGTGTATCGCGAGTATCTCCTGAATGAACGGGCGCGTCTGGAGGCTTCGCACGACATAACTCGAACCGAACGCTGCAGCGTGATTACCGGCTACGTTCGAGAAGTCGACGTCAGTTCTCTGGAGAAGCTGTGCACAGGTTTCGGCGGCATCATTTGCATGACAGGGGAACCCACGGGGGGAGACAGCACTCCCGTTTCGATCACAAACAGCAAAATGCTCAAGCCCCTGGAAATCCTGATCAACATGTTTGGGTTTCCAGTCTACTCGGCGTTTGACCCAACAGTCTTCTTGGCCATCCCCTTCCTTCTCTTCTTTGCTCTCTGTCTGGGAGATGTTCTATATGGGGCCATCCAGATAGGGATCTGCCTCTATTTCATGCGCAAGTACAGGTTTTCGGCTGGCGTTCACAACTTTATGATGGTGTTCCTCTATGGCGGTGCCGCTGGAGTAGTAGCAGGTGCACTCACCGGCAGCTGGGGAGGAGACCTTCTCTCAGAGACGTATCTGGGGAAGGGAAACGCCATCTCGGGGTTCGTCAGGTCGCTCACGATCATAGACCCGCTTCAGTCCGCGTTCCGGTTCCTGGTGGTCGTCTGGATCATCGGCGCGTTGAATCAGTTTTATGGAGTTGGTCTGGCCATCTACAAAGCGGCGCGGAGACACGACTATGCCTCCATCGTCTATGATTGTGTAGGTTGGCTGCTGTTTCTCCCGGCTATCTCAGCGCTGTTGTTCATAGGAACCAAGTGGGGTACTGGATTCAGGTACGGATACCTCTTCGTCTTGGCCGTTGGGACCGCGCTTCTTTTCCTTGGGGGAGCGCGACAGGGCAAGGGCGTGGGGAAGGTGCTGATGGGTCTCGTGAACCTCTACGGGATACAGAGTTCCTACGGTGCTGGTTCGTTCCTGGGAGATGTCCTCTCATACTCGCGCCTGCTAGCACTGGGATTGACCACTTCCATGCTTGGGACGGCCTTCAACATGATTGGATCTCTCGTCAAGGTGCCTGTTCTTGGTTTGATTGTGGGTGGTGTGGTGCTCCTCTTCGGACATCTGCTGAACTACTTCATGGGTGCAATGGGTTCGTTCATCCATTCTGCGCGTCTTGTTCTGCTTGAGTTCTTTGGACGGTTCTACGAGGGCGGAGCGCCTCGGTTCCATCGTTTTGGGTTCTGGTCGGAAGTTGTCAAGATTGTCGACACATCCGCTGTAGAGGGAAAACAGGAGGTACATCATGGCTATTGAAGCGTTGTGGTCGGTTCTGGTTGGAGGCATCGTAACGGCACTTAGTGCTGTTGGGGCGGCGTTCGCGTTCAAGCTGTCGAACACGCCGATGACGTCGCTGGGTTCGCTCTGGATATTCATGGGAGCAGCCTTTGTCATTAGTCTTGGTAGTCTTGGTGCTTCCGTTGGAATTCGCATCAGTGGGTCTCAAGCGGCTGGAGTGCTCTCCGAGAAGCCGGAGCTTTTTGGCAAGCTGTTTGTCATGATGGCTCTTCCGGGCACGCAAGGATTCTATGCCTTCGTCTATGGAATCATGATGATTGTGCTGTCTGGAGTTCTCAACAAGGGAGCGGTCATTTCCAACGCGAAGGGTCTGGCGATGATGACGGTCGCAATTGCTGTCGGCTCGGTCGAGTGGCTGTCCGCCATAGCTCAGGGTCAGGCAGCGGCCGCTGCGGAGAGCCTCACTGGGCGCCAGCCCAGCAGCTTTGGCCAAGCCATCCTCATACCTGCTCTCGTCGAAACCTATGCCGTCTTAGCCCTGGTCTCCGGCATTCTGCTTCTGCTCTGGATCACTCAGGCAGCCTTCTAGGACGCCCTGTACATGGGAACCGAGGAACTCAGAGCTGCGGTTCTCCAGGAGGCGACTGCGGAGGCGACCGCCCTTATTGAGGCCGCCACTGTTCAGGCTTCACAGGTCGCCGAGACTCAGAGGAGACAGCTGGAGGAACAGGCCAATACGAGGATAGCAGAGCGTCGCGCTTTGAAGGATCGTGAGGTCGCGACGAAAGCAGCAGCGCTGAAGATCGAATTGAGAAACGCCATTCTCAAGCGCAAGCAGGAACTGCTCGAAGGACTCTATCAGGAACTCGAACAGAATGTCAGGAGTGACGATAGCCTCTATCGTGCCTACCTGGAGCGAGCGGTGGAAGAGATCGGAGAGGAGACTCCACTCTCGATCGAGTGCCGACAGCAGGACGCGTCCGTCATTTCGGCACTGTTGCCCAAGCGAGGGGATTGGACTGGGGTACGTGTCGATGCGGCTCTTGGCGACAGCGAGGGAGGCTTCATTGTGCACTTTGCCGAGGCAGAGATTGACTTGACCCTGTCGGCGGCGTCCAACAGCCTTCGGGAGCGCACGCTCGTTGAGATCTCACGAGTCCTGTTTGGCGATATGAAATGATCGCCCCGTTGATTCCACGTCAGGCCGATTCGAGCGATTACGCCTATGCTTCTGGCTCGTTTGCCGTGAGGCGGGGGTTGCTCCTTCCGGTTCAGGAGCTGCGGAGTGCTTCGCAGACAGGGAAGGCCGAGCCTCTGCTGGCTGCTCTCAACCGCGGCGCCTACGCGCCCATCGCAGGCGACGCGTCTGCGGGCGAAGTCCTTGCGAGGGTCGAGAGCACGTGGCTGGCCTTTCTGGCTCAAGCGACCCGTGACTTGCCTGAAGGCTTTCTCCCTTACCTGCTTGCGGCGCTTGATGAGAAGGAATACGCGAAGGCCGGTCTGGCCGAAGCTCTTCTTGGCGGCAACGGAGGCTCGCTCACTGACGGAACAAGTCGTGAGTATGCGGCATACTGCGACCGCATCCGGCAGGGGAGCTCGCCTGAGCTGTTTTCGGAATCAGTTTTCGGGATTTCGCTCGCAGAGGGACTGAAGGCGGCGCAGGCCGGAGCTTCGGCTTCCGATGCCCAAACGGTGTTCGACTTCTCGTTCGAAGCGACTCTGGATGGTTTAGCAGGAATCTACGGGCATCCAGCTGTCATTGCATACATGAACGGTCTGCTGAAGCTCATGCTGGCTGGATATGCACTGAAAATGAAGCTTCGTAGTGCATCTGGCGTCGGAGCTCCCCTTGAGAGGCTGTTGCCGTTTCTGAAGGCGGAGATACGAGTGTCCCTCGCATTGATCGTGGAGCGTATCCAGGGCATACCGTGGGACACGCTTCAGCCGGTGGACCTTGTGCCAGAAGCTTCGGCCTACGTGCTTGCCGTCGGTCGACGATACACTCCTGAAGAGAGACTGCAGATGCTTGAGGACGCTCTGGAGTCATGGCTTGTTGGACGCACGGAAACGGTCGGCCTCGAACCATATGGGGTTGGCGTTGTCTTTGCCTACTTGATGGATTTCCGCCGTGAAGTCTGGTCGCTACGGCGGCTCCTGAAGGAGGCAGCGTCAGCCGGGACGCGTGTTGATGGGGCTGGAGGGGTATTGTGAGCAAGGCGGCCGTTGTGACGACACGTGATTCCGTCGGCGCATTTGAGGCGCTGGGTTTCGTGGGCACAGTGGTCGAGGACGGTTTGCAGGCATCCCAGGCTGTTCAGTCGATCGTTCGTTCGGGGAGATTCGGGCTGGTCGTGCTGACGTCTGACGTGGCCGATGTATGGTCCGTGACGGCAGCAGCCCGCAGACTGGTGGTTCCGGTGGTACTGGTAGTCCCGGTCACTTCATCAGCTTCAGGTGCAGCGACTGTTGCAGTGAGACGTCTCATAGAGAATGCCGTAGGCATTGACCTGATCGGAAAAATGACGGAGGAGAAGAGCCATGACACACGGTGAGATCGTCAAAGTCGCCGGGCCGCTCGTTGTCGCCAAGGCGCTGACGAACCCCCAGATGTATGAACTTGTTCGCGTCGGCACTGCGAAGCTGTTTGGTGAGATTATCGAGCTTCGAGGCGAGATGGCGAGCATCCAGGTGTATGAAGAGACCAGCGGTGTTGGCCCAGGCGAGCCTGTCGTTCAAACAGGGAGCCTGCTCACCGTCGAACTCGGGCCGGGCCTCATCACATCGATCTATGATGGAATTCAGCGGCCGCTCGACGCCATCCGTGCGCAATACGGCGACTTCATCCCCCGCGGTGTGGCGCTGCCCGCACTGCCTCGTGACCGGAAGTGGCACTTTGTTCCGTGTGTGAAGGTCGGTGATGTCGTCGTCGAAGGGGACATCATCGGGTCAGTCCAGGAGACAAGGGCCGTCCTGCACCGGATCATGGTCCCCAAGGGCCTTGCGGGTCGAATCGCCTCGATATCGGAGAACGATCTCACTGTCGAGGGAGCTGTTGCCATCCTTCGAACCGAGTCGGGCGAAGAGCAGCCCATGACCATGATTCAGCGGTGGCCGGTCCGCAATGGCAGGCCCTGCGCGCGTCGCATGGCCCCTGATGCCCCGCTGGTGACTGGACAACGCGTCATCGACACTCTGTTCCCCGTTGCCAAAGGTGGCACAGCCTGTGTACCTGGACCTTTCGGCAGCGGCAAGACTGTTATCCAGCACCAGCTGGCGAAGTGGGCGAACGCCGACATCATTGTCTACGTGGGCTGTGGTGAGCGCGGAAACGAGATGACGGACGTCTTGCAGGAATTCCCGCAGCTCAAGGACCCCAAGACTGGCGAGGTCTTGATGAACCGTACCGTGCTCATCGCGAATACCTCTAATATGCCGGTTGCAGCTCGTGAGGCTTCCGTGTTTACCGGCATCACGATAGCCGAGTACTTCCGCGACATGGGCTACAGTGTCGCACTCATGGCAGATTCCACATCGCGGTGGGCAGAAGCTATGCGCGAGATTTCGGGACGACTGGAAGAGATGCCTGGCGAAGAGGGCTATCCGGCGTACCTTGCATCGAGGGTTGCAGCATTCTACGAACGCGCCGGAAGGTCGATGAGCCTTGGCAGTCAGCCGAGAGAAGGCAGTCTGAGTGTCATCGGCGCCGTTTCCCCTCCTGGTGGAGACTTGTCCGAGCCGGTCGTTCAAGCCACCCTCAGAGCAGTCAAGGTCTTCTGGGCACTCGACTCCCGTCTCGCATACGCACGGCATTTCCCGGCGATCGATTGGCTTCAGTCCTATTCGCTGTACAGCAACCTTCTTGAGCGGTTCTACGAGAAGGAACTCGGCGGGCGCTGGAGTCAGGACATTCTTGAGGTTCGAGCCCTGCTTCAGAAGGAAGCGGAGCTACAGGAGCTTGTTCGTCTCGTTGGTGTCGACGCGCTGTCTGTCGCTGACCGCTTGGTACTTGAATCGGCGAAATCCATACGCGAGGACTTCCTGCAGCAGGGAGCGTTCACCGAGGGCGACAGCTACACCTCCCTCCGCAAGCAGTTGAGAATGCTTGATGGCATCATGCTGTGGAGTCATCTGGCAGGCAAGGCTGCTTCGAGCGGGATGCCACTGGACGCAATTCTCACGATGCCGGTCAAGGTAGAAATTGCTCGCTCGAGAAGCATTCCCGAGACGAACCTTGCTGCATTCGACACGCTTGAGAAGTCGATTGAGAAGAGTTTCGAGGCTTTGTCGGAAATGGACACGACGGCACGGGAGGAGTACCATGAATAGGGATTACCGAACAGTCCGGGAGATCGTAGGGCCGCTCGTGCTTCTGGATGGGGCTCAGGACATCAAATACGGCGAACTCGTCGAATTGCGCACGATCTCGGGAATGAGACACGGCCAGGTGCTGGAGGTCTCCGGAGGCACTGTTCTGGTTCAAGTCTTCGAGGGTTCGTCCGGGATGGACCGGGGCCAGACGGTGACGCGATTCCTTGGACATGGTCTGCAGTTCGGAGTGTCGCGCGATATCGTGGGCCGTGTCTTCAACGGACTCGGGGCGCCAATCGACGGGGTTGCTCCGATTCTCCCTGAGAAAGTGCTGGACATCAATGGCGATCCTATGAATCCATACGCACGGGACTATCCTGACGAGTTCATACAGACTGGTATTTCTGCAATCGACGGGCTCAATACGCTGGTCCGTGGACAGAAGCTGCCGATTTTTTCGGGCAGTGGTCTTCCTCACGCCGAAATCGCTGCACAGATTGCCAGGCAGGCTCGTGTGCTTTCCGGAACTGACGAGTTCGCCGTCGTTTTTGGCGCGATGGGCATCACGTTTGAGGAAGCCGACTATTTCATCTCGGACTTTCGCAAGAGCGGAGCAATCAACCAGTCGGTTCTGTTCATGAACCTGGCAAATGACCCGGTCATTGAGCGCATAGCAACTCCCCGTTTTGCGCTCTCTGCTGCCGAATACCTGGCGTTCGATCTCGGTATGCACGTTCTGGTCATCCTGTCCGATATGACCAACTATTGTGAAGCTTTGCGGGAGATCTCTGCTGCGCGGAAAGAGGTGCCTGGCAGACGTGGCTATCCGGGATATCTCTATACGGACTTGGCTACCATCTATGAGCGAGCGGGTCGCATCAAGGGCAAGAAGGGGTCGATCACGCAGCTGCCGATCCTGACCATGCCCGAAGATGACAAGACGCATCCCATTCCAGATCTCACAGGCTATATTACTGAGGGTCAGATCTTCCTGAGCAGATCACTGCATCAGGCAGGTATCTACCCGCCGATCGATGTGCTTCCGTCGCTTTCCCGGCTCAAGGACAAGGGTATTGGCAAGGGCAAGACACGCGAGGATCATGCTGGACTTCTCAACGAGCTGTTTGCTGCCTATGCTCGAGGACGCGACGCCAAGGAGCTTGCAATAGTCCTGGGCGAGTCGGCGCTTACAGAAACGGATCGGACCTTTGTGAAGTTCTCGGATGAGTTTGAACGTCGTTTCATCCGACAAGGGCGCGACGAGGACCGGTCGATCGAACAGACCCTATCTATTGGATGGGAGCTTCTCTCGATGCTGCCGCTGCAGGAGCTCAAACGTGTCTCCCCGGCGATGGTAGAGAAGTACATGCCGAAGCAAACGGCCTAATCAGAGCGATGATCCTCAAGGTCAATCCAACCAGGATGGAGCTTCTGCGACTGCAGAAGCGTCTTATCCTTGCTCGGCGGGGGCACAAACTCCTCAAGGACAAGCTTGAGGGTCTTATGAAGACGTTTATCAAGCTTGCAGAGGAGTATGGCGAGTATCGGGCACACGTTGACCACGAGCTGCCTGATGCGCTGGCAGCGTTCAAGGGCCAAACCGCGACGTACCCGGCGGTTGTCGTGGAACTTCTCTCGCGAACGGTTTCTACCCATCTCAACATCGAAGCGGGAACCAAGACCGTCATGAATGTGGCTTTGCCCATACTGTCCTTTGCGATTTCGGACTTTGAGTCTCCATCATTCGCAGGGGTGGAGGGGGCTGGGGTAGAAGCTTCCCTGCTCAGACTGTATGAGCTGATGCCGTCCATTGTGAAGCTGGCTCAGATCGAGGCAAGCATACGCCTGATGGCTGAGGAAATCGAGCGAACCAGGCGGCGGGTGAACGCTCTCGAATACGTCATGATTCCCAACCTTGAAGAAACGACTCGGTTCATTAGGTCGAAACTAGACGAGAACGAACGTTCAAACACCACGAGGCTCCTGAAAATCAAGGAGATGATCCGATCTCATTGAGGACGCATCAGCGGATGGTCGAAGCGGTCGTGTCATGCCGACGGGCATACCTCGGGAAAGCCATAGAGGTCTTGGACAAGGTCGTCCGGTTGCCGGACGACCGCCTTGTTCATCGGGACGTTGTGACCTACCCAGGCGGGGCCGCTTGTGTTGTCGCAGTGACGGCGGACAATTGTGTGGTGCTTGTCCGCCAGTACAGAACAGCGCCCGGAATGGTCATGCTCGAGATCCCGGCCGGGCGCCGTGGCGTGCGGGAGCACTTCCTTACCGCTGCACGTCGCGAACTTCGTGAGGAGACCGGATATGTGGCGAGTTCCTGGAGGAAGTGCGTCGAATTCTGGCCCAGTCCTGGTCTTTTCGATGAACGACTGACGCTGTACGTTGCGAACGGCCTGCGATGTGGTTCGACCGACATGGACGCCGACGAATTCATCACACCGGTACTGATGCCTGTAGCCGAAGCCATTGAACGTTGCCGCGATGGGCACATGAGTGATGGAAAGACACTCATCGGCTTGCTCTGGTATGCCGCCTTCGAAGGATCGGAGGGCTTCTAGGTGATGGCGTTCTGGTACGCTGTCGCCTTTCGTATGGCCGCCGTGTTGCCCGCGTGGCTCAAACGGGCCATTGCCAGGCTAATCGCCTGGGGCTACTTTGCCTTCAACGCCGGGCAGAGGCGAGGAGTGTTCGCGAACCTTAGTGTTATGAGACCTGAGGCAAATCATGGAGAGCTGTCACGGTTGGCGCTGCAAACGTTCGAACGAGCCAGCATGAATCTGGTCGATTTTTTTGGGATACCATCTGCCAGCGACCTTCATATCAAATGGATGACGGCGAACTTCGCGGATATGCGCGCACTGATCGACCAGCGATCTGGTGGCAGGCCGTTTTGCATTGTTACAGGGCATTACGGCCATTGGGAGCTGGCGGGGGCGATGCTCGGCCTTTGCGGCTATAGGACACATGCGATTGCGCTCCCACAGAACAGCAAGGTCATCGAGCGGCTCTATGAGTCGCTCCGCGTTCGTTTCGGGCTGATTGCCCACGACGTTCGATTTGGATTGAGGCAGTTGCTGCGGGATCTTCCAGAGGGCGAAGTGCCAGCCATTGTCTCCGACAGAGACTATGCGAACGGCGGCGAGGAAGTAGAGTTCTTTGGGCATCTGGTCCGTTTTCCCCGCGGGGCAGCCTTGCTTTCTTTTCGGAGGAAGCTGGTCGGAATTCCTGGATTCCTGGTACGACAGCCAGACGGAAGGTTTCGCCTGGAGTTCGGGCGACCAATCGACCCGGAGGCCTCAGACGAGCGGACGTGGGTGCGAGCCTTTGTCGTGGACTTTGCGCAACAGTATGAGACCATTGTTGACCGTGATCCCACGCAGTTTCTGAATTTCTTCGATTTCTGGGGTACGGTCGTATGAGAATCGCCGCAGTGATTCCGGCGTACAACGAAGAACGCAACATCGCCGCAGTAGTGCAGGGCGTTCGTCCATTCGTTTCCGCGACTGTGGTCATCGACGACGGTTCTGCCGACGATACAGCTGGGGCTGCGGAAGCCGCAGGAGCCATTGTCCTTCGCCACAAGATCAACGCGGGCAAGGGTGCTGCGCTCAAGACCGGCTTCAGGTATCTCGCCGACAGCGGCTATGATGGCGCTGTGACGATCGACGCCGACGGACAGCACGATCCTGTCGAGATTCCACTGTTCATCACTGCGGCTGGAAAGGGCTATGACATGGTCATTGGCAACCGCATGTCGAATGTCTCAACGATGCCCTTCATCCGAAGATTCGCGAACCATGCCTCTTCGTCTCTCGTCAGCCTGTTTCTCGGGCAGAATGTCCGCGACAGCCAGAACGGATTTCGGTACTACAAGCTGAGTTCCGTCCTCCGTCTGCCGCTGAAGGCGAACAAGTACGACCTGGAGACCGAGGTTATCTTCAAGGCAGGCAGGGCAGGGTATCGCATAGGCTGGGTGCCGACTCGGACGATCTACCGGAGGGAGGCAAAGAGCAAGATCAACTCCCTTACGGACACTCTCAGGTTTGTCGGCGTGCTCGTGCGATATGGTCTGCTCAGAGAGTAGGTTGACCACGTCCGTCAGTGCGGGCTGTTGTCGACTGCAGAATGTGAAGATGCAGAGAACTTGTTGTTTCCGTTTCCGCGGCTGTGGGGGCACCTGCACGAGACGAGAATATGAAGACGTTCTTCCTTGAGAGGTTAGTCTGAATGACGAAACCTCACAAACCGTGGAGAGAGCGTAGTTGACTGTCAAACAAAAGAGAGTAGACTTTTAATTTGACTGCTTTTTTCCATACCGATATGAAAGGAGAGCCATGCGCGTGGCAAGAGATATTATAGACTTTACCAAAATCAAATCAAGTTACGCGATGCCCGACCTCCTCCAGCTCCAGAAGACGTCTTACGACTGGCTTCTGGGACCAG
>JAPLGL010000017.1 GCA_026390155.1 Caldisericota bacterium | reverse complement strand
ACCGCGCGCGTTACCGAGGAAGTGCTCAACCTGGTCCCCTCGGGCCTCAAGGAAGCAGCGTACGCTCTCGGAGCCAGACAATCGAGCGTTGTCTGGAATGTCAGTATCAAGACCGCGGCAGCCGGCATCACGTCGGGTTTGCTCACTTCCATGGCCCGTATCGCCGGCGAAACCGCACCTCTCCTGTTCACCGCCTTCGGCAGCCGTTACATCGAGTGGAACATGCTGCGCCCGATGTCCGCCCTGCCGCTCCAGATCTATATCTACGCCAGCAGCCCGTATCCCGCCCTCCAGCAGCAGGCCTGGAGCGCCGCGTTTGTCCTTGTCCTGCTTATCCTCCTGCTCCAGTACGGCGCCAAACATCTCATCGCCCGCGTGTTGCGGGTGAAGGCATAAGGAAGGCATTCATGGAAGAACCTGTTATCGTTCTCGAAACCCTCAACGGACTGCACCTGATGACGCCGGGAGCCCGCTTCTCCGGCACGGTCCTGCTCGAGGGCGCAGACACGTCGACCATGGATGTCGTCGACGTCCGTAAGCACATCGGCATGGTGTTTCAGCGACCCAATCCCTTCCCCACGATGACCGTCTATGAAAACGTACTTGCCGGCTATCGCCTGACCGGGCAGCGGCTGTCGCGGGACAAGGCCGACCAGATTGTCGAGGCGACGCTGAACAAGGTCGGACTGTGGACCGAAGTTCAGGCCAAGCTGTTCAAGGCCGGAACATCCCTTTCGGGCGGACAGCAGCAACGCCTGTGCATTGCGCGCACGATTGCCATGGAACCGGCGGTCGTACTGTTCGATGAGCCGACCAGCGCTCTCGACCCCAAGTCGACGGCTATTATCGAAGAACTCCTGTCCGATCTCAAGGCTGATTACAGTATCCTGTTCGTGACTCACGGTCTCCAGCAGGCGGCGCGCATCTCGGACTATGTGGCCTTCTTCATGCTGGGCGAACTGGTGGAGTTTGGCGAGACCAAGCGTGTCTTCGTCGGCCCGCAGGACAAGCGAACCGAAGACTACCTGTCCGGCAAGTACGGATGACAAGAGAGGAGTAGACCATGCATGAAGAGAAGCTTCAGGAGATCAAGGACAAGCTGTTTGCATTCAGCGCCCTGGCCAGTTCCATGGTCGAAAAGAGCACACGGGCAATCGTGGCCAAGGATGAGGCGCTTGCCAGGGAAGTCATCGACGTCGACGAGCCTATGGCAAATGAGTTCGATCACTCCATCGAACGCGAAACCATCAACTTCATCGCGCTCTATCAGCCTGAGGCACGGACCTTGCGCAGCGTCTACATGTACGCCAAAATCGGCACAGACCTCGAGCGCCTGGCGGACCATGGAGTCAACATCGCCGAGAGTGCACAGTACCTGATTGCGCGGCCCAACATCAAGCCCTACATCGACATCCCGCGCATGAGCGAGGAAGCCCGGAAGATGCTGGCCGATGCAATGACGGCGTTCTCGACCCAGAACACCCGCCTTGCGATCGACGTCGTGGAACGCGACAACATCGTGGACCAGCTGGACAACCAGATCCTCAGAGAGCTCCTTACCTACATGATGGCCGATCCCAGTACGATCGACCGCTCCCTCCAGATCCTGTTTGTCAGTGGCAACCTCGAGCGCGTCGCCGACCTGGCGACCAATATCGCCGAGGACGTCGTCTTTGCCACCACCGGACGTCTCATCCGCCACAACCGCCTCAGCAGGGAGGAACTCGACAAGCTGTAACACTCTCGGACGGTTCCAAACTCGGCGAGAGTGTTACGGCAATCGTTACGACGCATGCCCGCTCGTCGTTCCCGCGAAAGCGTGTAACACTTCGGGACGGTTCCGAAATGTTACAGTAGTTGTCACCGGGCCATTCTGCGGCATACTGGAATCGAGGGGTGCCTATGAACAGACAATTGATGTGTGTACGGTGTGGATCGACCTACCCTTGCGAAGACTGGCGGCTCCGATGCGATTGCGGCGGCCTGCTCGACGTTCAGCTCGACATGGACGGCGCCCTCTCTCACGCTGATCTCGCTACGACGTTCCAGACGCGTCTATCCTCCCCGCTTTCGCAGGACCTCTCGGGCGTCTGGCGCTACCGCGAACTCGTTCTCGACCTTCCTCCCGGCGAAGTTGTTACTTTCCCCGAGGGCCGCACCAACCTGTATGCACTGGACCCTACCCCACTCGGCCTGTCCGCCCTCTGGGCCAAGCACGAAGGAGAAAATCCTACCGGCTCCTTCAAGGACCGGGGTATGACGGTCGCCGTCAGCTGGGCCAGACACCAGGGAGCTCGCGCCCTCATTTGCGCTTCCACCGGCAACACCTCAGCATCCCTGGCGGCCTATGGCGCCCGCGCCCACCTTCCCGTCTTCGTCCTCATCCCCGAGGGGAAGATCGCGCAAGGCAAACTGGCACAGGCACTTGCGTACGGCGCCCATACCCTGCAGATCGACGGCAGCTTTGACGACGCCATGCACGCTGTGGAACAGATGGCGACACAGCACAACCTGACACTGGTCAACTCGCTCAACCCGTTCCGCCTGGAAGGACAGAAAACCATCATCCTGGACAGCTTCTTCCAGTTGGGGCAAATCCTGCCGGACTGGATCGTCGTCCCTGGCGGCAATCTGGGCAACACCAGTGCATTCGGCAAGGCGCTCATCGAGATGAAGGCGCTGGGACTCATCGACCGCGTACCGCGCCTCGCAGTCATCCAGGCCGAGGGGGCGTCCCCGTTCGCGCGTGCCGCGCAGGGCAACTTCCGCCACTTCGAACCCATGCAGCCGGAGACCATCGCGACTGCCATCCGTATCGGCAACCCGGTCAGCTATGACAAGGCCGTGCGCGCCATCCGCTTTACAAATGGTGTCGTGACCAGTGTCACTGACGGGGAGATCCTGCAGGCGAAACACGACCTCGACCGGCAGGCTGTCGGGTGCGAACCGGCATCGGCCGCCACGCTGGCTGGCCTGCGCAGGCTGACGCGCGAGCAGGTCGTGCGTTGCGGCGAAAGCGCTCTGCTGATCATCACCGGCAACCTGCTCAAGGACCCGGACACGACGATAGCGTTGGCGACGGGGCAGACGGCCGCACTTGGTGTCACGGAGGCCTCATCACTGGCCGCTTGTGCCAACGAGCCGCGCCATGTCCCCTCGGATCCAGAGACGATCGGCCGCATTATCGAAGAGGAACTCCAATGAAGGCAGCACCGACGACGCACGTCATCCAGTTGGGATACGGCAAGGTCGGGAGACCACTGGTCCAGCTGACAGTCGAGAACCGTGTGCGCATCGAACGCGAGACCGGTGTCCGCCTGAAATACGCCGCTGTCATCCGCAGCGCCAGCGCCATCCTGGGGGATGACCTGGCACTGCGTGCGGCCGACAGGGGAACGTTCTTCGACGAATGGACCGCGCGCGCGCCCGGCATGACCCTCGCCGTCCTGGACCCTGTGTTCGACCGCTTTGGGCTTCCGGACACCACTCGGTATGTGCTGGTTGACGTCACGGCCACGGCCGAGATGGGAAGCTTGCTGCTGGAAGCCCTGGGGATGGGCATCCCGGTCGTCACGGCAAACAAGATCCCCCTCGCGGAGACGCCCGGCTGGTTCGAGCAGGCGCGGGCGGCAAGCCAGCGTGCCCACACGCCGTTTCGGTATGAATGCACTGTCGGCGGCTCTCTCCCCGTCATCAGCACCCTCGTCGACCTCATGATGACTGGAGACACCATCCGGCACATCGTCGCTCTGCCCAGCAGTTCGCTGTCATGCATCCTCGGTGGTTTCAACCGCGGGATCCCGCTGGATGCGGCCATCGCAGACGCGATGCGGAAAGGGTTCACGGAGCCCAACCCGCTGACGGACCTTGCAGGGCGCGACGCCCTGCGCAAAATCGTCATCCTGGCCAAGACGATTGGGCTTGCCATCAACATCGGGAATGTCGACCAGGAGCCACTACTCGACCGGGACTACCCCGATTTCGAGTCCTTGCGGGGTGACGGCATGGCACGCCTGGCGGCTCGTCTCACTTCTGCCCGGCAGCCAGGAATGGTCACGTACTACGTCGGCTCGGCCTCGGCTGACGGAGCGGTCACGCTCGGCCTTCGCAGTTTCCCGCAAGCGTCCATCTGGGGCACCCTGGAACCCTCTGAGAACCTCTTCCTGTTCAGCACGGCCCGTTTCGGCGACCTCCCGGTCGTCGTCCGCGGCATCGGCGGAGGACCCATGCTGACCGCCTCGGGCGTCCTGGCGGACGTCATCAAGGCGGCGCAAGGATAGATCAAGGAGGGCCCTACCCGACGCTCATCCCTCGGATCGTGACGCTCTCGGTGCTCATGGGGACGCCCGCAGCGGCCAGGGCACCCGGAAGGGCTTGGGCTCCGCGCATCGTCACGGAACCCATCTGGTCCGTGAGCCAGATGTGAACCAGGCTCCCGTCCTTCATGGTAATACGGAAGCCGCGTGTCTCTGACTGTGCACCCAGCAGTGCCGCGCCGGCGCCGCGCCGGCCGGACAGCGCGGCAAACCAGGAAGCCGTGATGAGCCACTTCGGTGCAACCTGGATAGCAGGCTGAACCAGCGCCATGTCCATGTATGCATACTCCTCGTGCCGCCAGGCGGTTATCCGCACAAGGCGGTCCGCCAGGATCATCATCTGCAGACCTCCGGCGCTGATGCCAACCTCCACAGCCCACACACCAAGGAGTCCGATGAGCCAGAACACCAGCGTCAGGCCCCAGTATTCCGTGACGGCCAGAGCCGAGTTGCTGGTGATCAGGAATGGCATGGTCACGAACACAACTGTGAGGATAAGCCCCATGATATCGCCCAGGACCACGCGCCACCTGTCATACGCGATGATGTCCCCGCTCCTGCGCGGCCACGGCAGGAGGAGATACAGCAGCACCGCGAGCCCCAGCAGAGGGAAGAACAGAGCACGCAGTGGGTACACGAGAGCATGAGGGGGGCCGTGCAGCCCCGCGCCCAGCGTAAAGTCGCTGCTGCTGAGGCGCACTGCGACGGCCCTCACCCATGTTCCGTCGGGCAGAGCCGCGTAGCGCTCTTCCGCGTCCGGGAGCCCGGTCAACAAGTCCGGCGATGGCAGATCCTTCTGGCGCACGTACACGCTTCCCCATTCGCCGACACGGCGCTGCCATGTCCGGTCTGGAGGTGTCCCCTCATCGGTGAGGCGGACGTCGCGGGCAAACGTCTCCCACGTCGGTCCGATGGCAGCCGTCGTTTTCCCTGCGGTCACCGCGACGACATAGTCGATGAGTGGCATCGACTTGAGCGCCTTCTGTTCGTCGGTCCACAGTCCGTAGAGACTGCCGATGTCCTGCTGTTCCTGTGCGAAATCCATGATCTCGACACGGGCCAGCGGCTCGTGCGTCACGATGAACGCAACCACAATGGCTGCCAGGACAAGGCCCACCGGCAGGACGCGGCGCCAGATCTCCCAGGTGTTTCCTCGCTGTGTTGTGCTCATGCAGGTTCTTCCTCCAATGCAACGCGTATGCTATCATCATGGGGAAATGCGCTGCAACTGCAAGGAGCACGACGCTATCTGGGTGTCTGCTCCTGTCCTGGACCGGCGTACCGCATGTACGTGCTCCACAGGTCAAAAAGCTGTGCGGTCGCACGGGCATCGCCCAGGCAGTAGCGGGCGATCTTCATGTATTCGCCCGCCGCGTACAGGCCGGCGACGTCACTCCCGTGTACCTCGCGCTTTGGCTGTTCCACGCCCAAGGTGCTGCACCAGGCATCGAGCGAGAATCGGCGCCGGAAGGCTCCGAACCAGGTGAACTGGTCCATGAGGTCCACATGCTGGTTGCTGTAGCGATTCGGCATCAGGTCGGCCGTCGGCCGGACACGGTTGGCAGCTGAGCGCACCAGGAGGAAAGGACAGTCAAAGCCGCGCCCGTTGAAGGTGATGACCTGCTTCGCCCTGCCGGCAGCTTCCCAGAAGTGTGTCAGCAGCTCCTTCTCGGTACACGGGACGAATACCGCCTTCTCTTCGCGCACCTGCGAAGCCCCGCCTTGCGGAGCCTGGAAGAAGACAGCGGCGTGGTCCTGCTCGGGCGAATACAGGGCGATACAGACGACCTGCGCCGTGACAGGAAACAGGCTGAGCGAGTCCTGGACATCCTGCCTCTCCTCGTCACTCCTTGCAGAACGCAGCAGTGACTCCTGAATGTCCGGGTCCAGTGACTCCCAGGCGACTCCGACCGTCTCGACATCGAAGACAAGCCGTTCCATGCTCACGTCCGGGTCGAGAAGCGGTTGAGTGGCGACATCAGATCCACCCGGACCACAGTGCGGGCGTCACCGCCATAGATGCCGTCCAGAAACACGAGCTCGGCCTCGAGCTCGTCGGCCATGACCGTAACGTGCCACGCCTTGGGGTCGCTTCCCGCGCCGGTGCTCCAGCGATAGCCACGCACCTTCAGTGCTTCCTTGGCATCGAAGGGAGCTGCGATGGCCCAGATTCGGGCGTCGTTTGCCATGGCATGGTCGAGCAGCGGCTTCAGGACGGGCTGACCGGACACGGGCAGTGTGCTCGCCAGGATGTGAAGGAGGGCGCGGCAGTCGTTCTCGGCGCGATGCGCGTCGTAGAAGAAACCCATGCAGAGGGCAATCAACTCCTGCTTCTGGGTCGCGATACCCTCGTCGCGCCAGTGCACCTGGGACATGGAACACCCCCAGGGCTTGGCTGCAAACACACTCCACTGCTTCTCCACGAACGGACGGTCGAACGCTGCGTTGTGTGCGATGATCACGGTAGCCCGTGCGACGAATGCCTCGACCGCGGCCGCGTCGATCGCGCGCCCGCGTACCATGTCATCCGTGATGTGCGTCATGGCCGTGATCTCGGCAGGGATGTGTCGACCCGGGTCCCTCAACGCGTCAAAGGTGTCGACGACGCGGCCGATGCGCCCGGTGGCCGGCGCGTACTCAAACAAGATCATACCCAGCTCGATGACATCATCCACCTGCGGATCGAGACCCGTCGTCTCCGTGTCGAGGATGACGCCAAGCTGCGTCGGCTCGCCGTCAGGCTTAGCATACCGTTCTACCGGCCTGAGCTTCCGGACAACACGGTAGTCGCCCGTCTCCTCCAACGCCTGTGCCACGACCTCCCATTGCGTTCGCTCGTCGTTCGTCATCGCTTCCCCCCAAGCATTGCCTCATCACCTGGCGATGTTATACCACAATTCAGGCCGAATGGCTCCCACGTGCAACACTTGCTCATGTGGGGTCTGACCCCGAGGGAGATGGGTGTTACAGATGAAGCGGCGCACTGAACAGGTCCTTCTCCTCCGGATCGGTTGCTGTGCGGCTGGCACCGCGAACGTCGGCCGCCGCGATACCTTCATATGCGATACCGTGAGAAGTACACCAGTCGCGTGCCACGGCGCCAGTCTTCCGGTAGAATGCCTTCCAGCCTGGATACTGCTTGACGACGTCGTTGTAGTTGAGCTGGCCAAGGCGAATCTCGTCCACGAAGTCGATAGCCTCGAGGACACGGAGGACGTCCTGCTGCCATACGTTAGGTGTCGGATATGGCTCCATGTTGACGAAGCAGTGAAACCCAAGGCCGTGTGCGCGGCGCAGGCCAGCGATCCTCTCGGGATAGGGGGCAGCACCGGGTTCGTAGCGCGCCCGGAAGTCCTCGTCGACCGAAACCAGGGTGATGCCGAATTGGTTCGCGTGCGACAGTTGCAGCGCCTCCTCCGGGATCGCCCCCTTGGTCAGCACGTGCACAGGGATGTCATAGGAGTTAATGAGGCGCATGAGCTGGAGCGTCAATGCAGAGACCTCTGGCTGCTGGTACATGAAGGCGTCAGTCGCAAACGAGAGGTGCACGGAGCGTGCCTTGCCGCGCAAGCGCGGGAGTTCCTTCTGTGCCAGCTGCAGCGCATTCGCAACCAGCCGGGGCTGGCACCATTCCTCATACGAGGCGACTTTGCCAAACCGCTGCATCATGAGAAAGGCATAGCACGGGAAGCGGCATCCATGCGAGCAGCCGACGACATGCGTCGCCGCATAGGCGCCCGCGCCACCGATGCCGGTACGGTAGATTAGCGATTTGCGTGTAACGGTGTCCATGCTCACATAGTAGGCCGCACCCGGATGAGGGCAACTGTCAGTTTCAGGCTGCTGACCGCTTCACCTGCCAAGGAGTGACCTAAATGTTGACTAGACAGCAGATACCCGATGTGCTTAGTCGTGCAGCTTGAGACTGACGGTCAGGCCATCGCCGATCGGGAGGATGGTGGTATAGAGGCGGGGATCCGACGCTGCGCAGGTGTTGTACTGGTGTACCGGGTCCGAGAACTTCGCCGGGATGCCCATGGGCTTGAAGAGCGCGTCGTCGGCAGCCAGGATGCCGCCGACCCGCGTCAACTGGACAGACCTCTCAAGAAGTTCGGGGTACAGCGGCTTAGCCGAGTCCTGAAGGATGAGGTCGAATGGTCCGGTCAGTTCGCGCAGGACCTGTCCGGCATCCCCCTCGATGAGCAGGACCCGGTGCGAGAGTCCGGCCGCCTCGACCGAGCGCCGCGTCTCCTCCACAAGGGCGTGATCCAGTTCCACACTGGTGAGTTGGCCGTCGGTCGCTTCCATCGCTTGTGCCAGCCACACAGTCGAGTACCCGAGACAAGTCCCCATCTCCAGGACGCGCGTCGCCTGCGCAAGGCGCACCAGCAGGCCGAGCAGCTTGCCCACTTCGGGCCCGACCGCCGGCTGGATGTCCGTGCGTCGCTCGTACCGGCGTCCCAGCCCCAGAAGCAGAGGGTTGTCGGGGGTCAGCATCGACAGGATGTAGTCGTGGACTGCGTCACCCACCTTAGTAGCCGCGCTCCAGGTCGACCAGGTTACGCGGCGTCTCGCCGCGGTCGGCGCGGATGGCATTCTCGAAGGCCTCGCCCCACAGTCCGTCGACGGAGACGTCGGCAAAGCCACCAGTGTGCGGTGACATCACGACGTTGGGCAGCTCCCAGAATGGCTCATGGGCGGGGAAGACTGGGTGCAGCATACGGCCAGTGACCGGGTCTTTGGCGACCGGCTGCGACGGATAAACCCACCATGGGTCGATGCCGGCGCCGGCCAGCGTGCCGTCCTTCAACGCTTCATAGAGTGCCTTCTCGTCCACGGTGCCACCGCGGCCGATGTTGATGAACCAGTGCCCGCGCATTGCCTCAAACTCCGCCTTGCCAAAGAAGTTCTCCGTCTCCGTTGTCAGCGGCAGGACGTCGATGACAAAGTCACTTGCTTGCAGGAACTCCATCTTCTCGTCGGTGCCATACGCATGGTCCACCAGGTCGCTGCATGCCCCGCCGGGCGTGCGCTTGAGACCAAGCACCTTCATGTCCATGGCACGGCAGATACGCAGAATGTGACCACCGATGTTGCCCAGACCGGCGATGCCCACCGTCTTGCCGAAAAGTCCGATGATCGGCTCATCCATCGTCGTGAAGCCGTGCCAGATACCCTGCCTCAGGTCACGATCGTAGGGAATGATCCGGCGTGCAAGCGCGAACATCAAGGCGATGGCGTGTTCGGCAGTCACCTCACGATTGCCGTGCGAGTTCGCAAGAGGCACTCCCGCACGCTTGAGTGTTGCCAGATCGAAACTGTCGACCCCGGCGAACGGTACCTGGACCAGCTTGAGATGAGGCGCAGCTGTCAGCAGCTCTGGTGTCACGGTCCTGGCGACCAGCGCACCAATATCTTCTCCATGCTGAGCCAGCACCGTCGCATCGGTGATGACCTGTGGCAGCGGCCCGGTGTAGCCTGCACGTTGTGCTGCCTTGTCCCATACCTTTTCCCACCCGACCGGTGGAACGGTTCCGATGTACACTGCCATAGCGATACCTCCGATGACTGAGACAGCTTCTGCGTCCATATTGTACTCTCGTTTCGGGAAGCAAATACGCGATGTGACAGCCGCTTGAATGACCAGGGCGAAGACGAAGAAGTGAACGTACCCCGCCAGCAGCGTATAGAGAGCGTCGACGTCAGCGGACGGGGCACTTCCGGGCGTACTCTTGAGACCCAGCACTGTCATGCTCAACGCCTTGCAGACCTTGGCAATGTGCAGGCCGATGTTCCCCAGCTCGGCGATGCCGACCATCTTGCCGACCAGCGCCATCACTGGCTCCCATGCGGTGAAGTACCCGTGCCAGATCCCCCTGCGCATGTCCCAATCCTAAAGGACGACACGCCGCGCCAGAGCAAACATCAAGGTCGTGGCCTGTTCTGCCGTGGCCTCACGGTTGTCATGCGAATTTGCAGGAGATACTCCGGCGCGCCTGAGGAGGGACACCATGCCCGATGGTGACTCGTCGAGTCACTGCAGCCCTTTGATCACGGCCATTTTGTAGAGTGTGTAGAACTGACCCCGGATGGACGTATACTGATGCCATGGAACAGAACGCAAAGAGACTTCGCAAGGGAGGGGCGGTCACGGTCGCAGTGCCGGGCGATGCAGCGGACTTTGTCGATGTCTTCCGCAGGCTGTATGACCCCAACGTGACCCTCATCATGCCCCACATCACACTGGCGTTTGCGCCCGAACTCGACGTCTGTGACTGGATGCCAGCTCGCTCTCGGGTGCGTGAGGCCCTGGCCCTGATCCATCCATTCACTGTCCAGGTCGCCAGTGTCGGCACGTTTATGGACGACCTTGTGCTGTGGCTGCGACCGACTGCTCCCCGCGGCGAATTGCTTACGCTGAGGCAGACAATTCTGGGACTATTCCCGGACGTTGCATTTGATCGCGTCCATGACTTCGTACCCCATATTTCCATCGGGTTCTTCGCTGGTCGCCAGGCGTTGTTCCAGGCAATGAACGCTGTCCGTCAGGAGCTGGTCCCGTTTTCGTTCGAGGTGGCGTATCTCTCCTTTCTCCAGGCCGACGAAGGGAACATCTGGCAATGCGTCGACGCCATCGAGCTTGGGGAGAAGGAAGGCCTTGGCTCCTCGACTTGTGTGCAATGACAATCACACACTGTTGACGATCGGTGCCTGATCACACGTATACTTGTGGGTGTTAGAGAGCTGCGTATTGAAAGAACAACTGGAGACGCAAGGAGGAATGATGAAGTTCATGTGCGAAACATGCTCGAAGACATTCGAAGCAGAGGGCACAAAACGAGAGTGGATCGACCGCACCTATGGTCCGTGTTCGCGCTGGACAGCTATCTGTCCGGACTGTGGTGTAGAATGTCAAATGGTACCCACTGCCCACCTGCAGGCGGGAGACTTCGATGATGCGGGGATGGACGGAGGATCGTGCAACTGCGGCGGCGGTTCATGCAGCTGCGGCAACTGATCCACATCGCCTGCCATCCCTGTGGACACGGACCTGTGGAAAGCCGGTAGAAACTGAGAAAGATGCCGCATGAGCCGCACAAAAGAGGCGTCTGAGCCTGTGGATAACCTGTCAGCAGGTTGGCACAGTGTCTCAGTGGGGACCTGCAGACGCTTTGTTGATGATACCTTACAGCTTCACTGCAATCGGTTGCAGGCTGTGGATAAGTCCCAACCGTAGACTGTGACAGCTGTCATCAGAATCGCGCTGACTTGAGGATAGTGCGTCGCGTTTCACTTCATCTCCTCGTGGAATAACGGCAGACCCGCCGCTGGAATACTCTAGCGGCGGTTGCACACGTCCTCAGCATTCACGTACTGAGGACGTCCCCTAGTGTTTCAGGTACGAGTCGAGGAAGTCCAGGACCAGTTTAAGGTTGTCTGCCGTCTCAAACTGCGTTCCGCCGTGACCCGCCCCCTCGATCAGCTTGATGGTTGCCTTCCCATCACCGAGAACCTTGGTGAGAGCGGCAGCGAAGTTGACCGATTGCTGGGTAGGGACATTGCCGTCGAGCGTGCCATGCTCGATGAAGAACGCAGGATCGTCCGCCGTGATGTACGTTGTCGGGTCTGCCGCCTTCACCAGCTCGGGAACTGTGGCCAGAGCACCTCCAAGCAGCCTGGATTCGGGTGAGTCAGCGCCGGAGTGAGTCTGCACGTTCGAGATCTTGGACGCGATGCCACTGGCAGTGTTCTGAGCATCCATCGCACCGAAGTTGGTCGGGCCGAACCAGTCGACGACTGCCTGCACTCTGCTGGACTGATCAGCATTTCCCAGGCTCATGTCTTCGACCTTGGCAACGTCGCCTGTGGTACCCAGCATTGATGCTATGTTGCCACCAGCAGAGCCACCCCAGGTGGCGATGTTGTCAGGATCGAGCTTGTATGTCGCCGTGTTTGCTCTGAGAAAGCGAATAGCAGCCTTGGCGTCATTGATCTGGGCCGGCCAAAGAGCTTCGCCGCTGAGACGGTAGTTGATTGACACGACCGCATATCCGCGTGCAATGGCGCTCATCTGAGGATTCATCTCGCTGGAGGCCTTGTCACCCATCATGAACGCGCCGCCATGGATTGCCACGATGAC
>JAPLGL010000148.1 GCA_026390155.1 Caldisericota bacterium | reverse complement strand
CGCGGTGGCCCAGATACGAAGCAGTGCTCCGAGCTGTTCCAGACGCTATCCTTTCTGACACTGAGCCGGCGTGCGTCGAAGGTCCTCGGCGTGCCATCGCTCGCTGTCGCGCCGATATCTGTCCATCGCGCCAGCCTCTTTGACGCCAGCGGTCCCTCGCCAGCGGTCGCACCGGTCCCTTTGCCGGCGTCGGACGTCGTTCTTGATAACCGGACGGCTCTGGCGCTCGTGCCTGATGTCGAAGGACAGGGGTTCACACTCGCCCGCCGAACAAAGGACGAGACTTCGTCGACGCACGTTGACGCCATGTTTGGCCCTCTTCCAGCGGCCCTTGGCTCAGACGGTGCTTCCATGACCTATGTCTATGACTACAAGCAGCTCTGTCATGCCCTGGCACCCTTCGGCCTGGCCGCTCCCGCCCCGATCCGCGATGTCATGCTCGCGCAGTACCTGCTGGACCCAGACCAGAAAGCCTGGGGTCTCGACCGTATCGGCGAGGCATGGGGGTTGGACGGAGACACTTCCACTGCCGAGGGATTGGCGGACCTTGTTTATCGCGTTTCCGCCCCGATCGATGCAGCTCTCGAGGAATCTCAGCTGACAGAAACCCTAAACGAGATGGAAATGCCGTTCGCAGCCGTGCTTGCAGAGATGGAGATGGCAGGCATACGAACGGATACTGCCTACCTGCGAACGTTTGGGGCGAAGCTGGGCCTTCGCATTGCCGAGTTGGAGCGCCAGGCCTACGAACTTGTCGGCACACGCGACTTCAGTCTTCAGTCTCCCAAACAGCTGGGGGTGCTCCTCTTCGACGTGCTGGGGCTCGCACCGACCAAGAAGACCAAGACCGGTCTGAGTACCGACGTCGAATCCCTGGAGGCAATCCAGAACGAGCACCCGGCCATTCCACTCATCCTGGAGCTCCGCCAATTGACAAAGATCAAGGGGACCTACGCGGATTCACTGGTGCGCTACGTCGCGCCGGACGGAAAGATCCACCCCACGTTCCTCCAGGCCGGAACCGCGACGGGACGGATTAGCTGCGTCGACCCCAACCTGCAGAACATCCCTGCGAGAACCGAGGTCGGGCGCGAAATCAGGCAGGCGTTCATCCCCAGCCACGACGGCTGGGTCCTTGTCTCCGCAGATTACTCGCAGATCGACCTGCGGATGCTTGCGCATCTCTCCGCAGACGCGAACCTCTGCCACGCTTTCGCCCAGGGAGAGGACATTCATCTCCACACGGCTTCTCAGGTCTTCGACGTTCCAGAATCGGCGGTTACTCCCGAGATGCGAAAACGTGCCAAGACGATCAACTTCGGCATCATCTATGGCATTTCCCCGTACGGCCTCTCACGGCAACTCGGCATCAGTGGCGAAGAGGCTCGGCAGTACATCGAACGCTACATGGAGCGATTTCCAGGCATCAGGGACTATCGCGACCGAGTCGTCGACGCAGCTCAGCACGATGGCTATGTCAAGACGATTCTTGGACATCTGCGGAGGGTCCCACACATCAACAGTCACAACAACGTGGAGCGCCAGGAGGCCATTCGCCAAGGGTTCAACGCGGTCGTGCAGGGCAGCTCCGCCGACGCCATCAAGATGGCCATGATATCCTTGAGCAAGGACCTTCAGCCTCTCAAGGCACGAATGGTCCTTCAGGTGCACGACGAAATCGTCGTTGATACTCCAACTGACGAACTTGACCTTGTCCGCGGGATGATGCAAGGTTCCATGGAGTCAGCAATACACCTTTCAATCCCCCTCGTGACTCACCTCTCTGCCGGTCCGAATCTGCGAGACCTCGGATGAGAAGCGACATCGGACTCACAGGCAACATTGCTTCGGGCAAGAGTATGATCTCCGGCATGCTGCGGGAGTACGGGGCGGCAGTACTGGACGCAGACCTGATAGGCAAACGTGTCCTTGCGGAGAACGTCGACGGGGCTCTCGACCAGGTACGAACTGCATTTGGCAATTGCATCTTCGAAGGAAGCCAGTTGAACCGCCACCTTCTCGGCACTATGGTCTTCGGGCACCCTGATCTCCTGATGAAGCTCAACGGCATCATGGTGCCAATCATGACGAGGCTGGTCGTGGATGGAGTCAGAGTACTTCACCAGAAATCGACCGTCGTGGTCCTTGACGCGGCGATCTTGATCGAGGCTGGCTGGCAGAACCTGGTTGACGAGATCTGGGTCGTGAAGGCTTCAAAAGAGGACCAGCTGGAACGCCTCATGACACGCGATCATCTGGCACGCGATGAGGCTGTCAGCCGTATTGAGGCACAAATGCCTCTGACCGAAAAACTGGTATATGCGGACGTCATCATCGACAACACGATGGATGCCGAGCAGACTCGAAGACAGGTGGAGAGACTTTGGAAAACACGCTTGCAGAACCGCTGAGCTACTCGAGGATATCGACGTACAACGAATGCCCCAGGAAATTCGAGCTCAAGTACATTCAGAAGATCGAGGAGCCTTCGCACTGGTACTTCAGCTATGGAAAGAGCATCCATGCAGTCCTCGAGAAGCTGCTGTCGTGTCACCTCGGGCAAGATGGCCGGCTGTACCGGGACGATTCAGCCCTCTTCCCCATCTCCCTATCCCAGCTTCTGGACGAAAACTGGCTGGCAGATGGATATGCCGGCCGCATTGATGAAGAGAGTAAACGACGCCAGGCCCTTCGCGTCCTTACAGCATTCTTTCCGGTTTTCCAGTCTACGTGGCAAGAGATGGTCTATGCAGAACACCTGATCAAGACGGAACTCGACGGCATACCGTTCACAGGTATCGTGGACCGAATCGATCGAGTCAATGATCGTGTGCTGCGCATCGTCGATTACAAGTCCGCAAGGCCAAGAGATGCCTCAGCGCTGACGTCTCATCGGTTCCAGGTAGCATTGTATGCTGCAGCCCTAGGTCAGCAGGAAGAGTTCCAGGGCAAGCGGTTCATCCTTCAGACGTACTATCTCCGAGAGAACCTCAAGGCTGAGATGGACGAAGGGGCGGAGAATTGTATTGCCAAGTCCAGAGAAGTTCTGGTCAGGACTTCACGCAGAATTCTTCAGGGTGACTTTCGTGGAAAACGCGGTAGCAGGTGCTTCTCCTGCGACTACCGAGACATTTGCCCCACGTTCCGCCGTAGCTAGTACTGGCCGGTTGCAGAAGCCAACAACCCCCGCCCGCGTTTCGTGAGCCAGGGGTTGTTGCAGGCTTGTTTCAAGCAGCTGCTAGATCTTCGTCTTCAGCAGGTCACCCAGTCGATGGACCCCCTCCGTAATGCGCTCGGGATCTACAGCCGAGAAATTCAACCGCATGTGGCAGTTGTCGTCCCGATGAGGGTAGAAGGCAATGCCCACCACATATGCGACCTTGGCATTGATCGCCTCGCGGAACATCGCCCCAGTGTCGATACAGTCCGGTGCTTTCACCCACACAAACAGGCCTCCCTGAGGGTCAGTCCAACTGCTCCCGGCAGGAAAATACTTCTCCAGAGCGGCAATCATTGCATTCTTCTTCTTCGGATACTCGCGCCGAACGACGTCGACGTAGTCATCCAGCCACCCGCGACTGACGAACTCATACGATATGTACTGAGTCATGGCCGGAGAACAAAGATCAGCCGCCTGTTTTCCGATGATGATCTTGTTCATGATGTCTTCGCGCGCGACAATCCACCCCAGGCGAAGCCCGGGGAAACTGATCTTCGAGAACGTACGCAATGCCACGACACGGTCCTTGCCGCCCAGTGCCAGCAGCGATGGAATCGGCTCTCCCTCGAAGCGAATCTCTCCATACGGATCATCTTCGACAATGAGCAGATCGTACGTTTGAGCAAGCTCAATCAGCTTTTTGCGCCGTTCCAGCGTCATGGTGACGCCGGCAGGGTTATGGAAATTGGGTACGGTATAGACGAATTTCGGGCGGATATGCGCTTTCTGCAGCTCCTTGAGCTTGTCCTCGAGAATGTCCATCTGCATGCCGTCCTTATCCAACGCGACTGTGCAGAACTTGGCCTGCATGCTTGCACACGCCTGGATTGCTCCAAGATAGGATGGCTCTTCCACAATGACGGTGTCACCCGGATTCACGAACACCTGTGCGACCAGGCTGAGGCCTTGCTGTGAGGCGGTGGAGATGATGATGTTCTCCAGATCGATACCTCTGACGCCCTCTTTCTCCATCCGATCCATCAGCAGAACACGCAACTTCTTGATGCCCTCGGTAGACCCATACTGAAGAGCCTTCTTGCCGTACTCCCTGAGCGCAAACGTGCTGGCCTCGATCACTCGGTCGATAGGAAAGAATCGATCGTCCGGCATGCCCCCGGCCAGCGAAATGATTTCCGGGCTGTCGATGAGTTTGAGAAGCTCCCGAATCTCGGATGGTCTGAAACCCTGCGCCCGTTCTGAGAACAACTCTTCTGCCTTCAACAACATCGATTTGCCTCCGCTTTGTGATGGTATCTCGGCAAGTGTCTGTTGGACAGAACTTACGAGACTACTTACCGATGAAGTATATCCCGATTGGGTACAACGAAAAGCCCGCCGTCAGGGCGGGCTCGGACTTCGAGTCAACTCGCAATAACTGGTCTAGAGACCGATTTCTGAGGCGATCTCCTTCATGGAACTCAGGCCGATGGCAACGAACTTGTACAAGTCGAGCCCCATCTCCTGACAGGCGAGGATCTGGTCCCGATTTGCCCCGGCGGCAAAACGCTTCTCCTTGAAGCGAACCATGACAAAATCCGTATCAATGGGCGCAAGCTTCTTGTCCGGTCGAATCAGTGCACATGCGACAATAAGACCGGACAATGGGTCCGCAGCATATAATGCCTTGTCCATCATGCTCTTTCGCGGCAGGCCATGCAGAGCGTTATGGACGCGAACGGCATAGCAGATATCCTCAGGTACACCCATCAGGTGCAGCTGCTCGGAACCGACAATACTGTGCAGGTTCGGCTTATCCTTGGTCTCAACGTAGTCAATGTCATGGACAAGGCCGGCCAGGCCCCACTTTTCGACGTCCTCATGGAAATTCGTCGCCAGGCCACGCATGATGGCCTCGACGGCGAGCATATGGTTCACGAGGTTCCGCGAGGGCGTACGCTCGACGATGACCTGATAGAGTTCCTCGCGGTTCATGAACTAAGCTTCAGGTCCAGCAACCGGCGGTTCGGCTGGAGCTGCACTGTCGCCGGTCATTCCGGACACCTCGACATCCAGGGCGGATTCGGGGACCAGCTCTTCAGTCGTCGTGTCCTCGGGACCTTGAGCAAGAACAACACTCTCTGCGCGGTTCTTCCTGACCGCAGACCATGCAGTCAGCACCAGCGTCACGATGAATGCGTAGTTCAGAACAGTGAAGAAGATCGTGAGACTCAAATTCACCCATGTGGCCAGTTGGAAATCAGGATGCGACGCTGCATAGTTGCTGACGTAGAAGGAAACGAAGCTGCTCAGCAGCCACTGCAAGGTATAGTACGTGGCTACCAGCGCGGTAGTCAGCAGGAGGAACAGGCTCATCCTCCCTTCCTGAGAGCGTCTGTACGAGATTGCCAGCACAAGTCCCGTTATCGATAGGACCACGTAGCCAAGACTGAAGAAGAAGTCGACACTGAAAATCGCACTGAATGGAATCATGACACACCGCCTTTGCTGTTGGATGTCTTCGGGGCTGCCTTCTTTGCTGACGTCCCCGTCTTCCCTGTCTTTGTTGTCTTTGTGGCAGAGGTCACTGCCTTCGTCATGTGACCGGTTGCGCGTTTGCCCGTTCGTGGTCCCTTGTTCAGAAACTCGAACTCCACTCTACCCTTGTCCCCGAGTTTCAGGTAGGCGGAGAACGGTCTATTGTACTTTGACACAAAATCCTCGATGAGTTCTGTTTTGCCATGCTCGAGGAGGTTACGGGCCATGTCACGGTCGATGGTCTTGCCGGCGTAGACGCGCTTCATCTGGAATCGGCAATCCGCCACAGTGCACCGGTAGTGCTCGGTGGTCTCCACCACTGAACCCTGGCACACGGGACAACGACCCAATGGCTCCTCGTTAACGACGGGTTCGGTTGCCGCAGAACCGCCACCTGATCCCTCGGCAAACTCCCATTCCAGCTTGTTGTCGGGTTTGAGCAGAAGCCGCGCACTGAATTTGAACCCACGCTTGCTCACGAATCCGTCAAGCATATCCGTCCTCTTCTCTGTCATAAGCTGTAGAGCCTCTTCGCGCGTGATGGACCGCCTGAGAATCATCTTGGGGATGCTGAACTTGCAGTCCGTCTTCTTTCGTCCATGGTGTTCACAAACATACGATGCAGGGCGCTCCAGCAC
>JAPLGL010000140.1 GCA_026390155.1 Caldisericota bacterium | reverse complement strand
CCATCAGGTCGTGCATGATATCATGACGCCGCACCCCGCGTCAATCTCGCAGGACCTGGTTGCTGAACAGGCGCTGCAAACCATGGTGAATCTCGGGTTCTCAGTCCTGCCGGTGGAACGGGGTGGCCACATTGTTGGCGTCGTAGCCAAGAAAACCCTTGAGAAGACCTCGCTTGCGCGGCTCCGGCAGAAGCCTGTACACTACTTCCTGAATACACGGATTCCAGCCGTCCCTGTCACCGCAACCGTGGAAGAGCTCATACAGGCGTTTGGCACCTACAACACAGGTCTGCTTCTGGTGATGGAACAGGATCGCCTTCTGGGCGTGGTGTCGAGATCTGACGTCCTCCGCTACCTCAACAGCACGGCACATCCGCAGAGCGTCGTCAAGGCCACAGCAAGTCGAGTCATCGCTCGCTCCGACCTGGATCGCTGGGGTGGAAGCGACACCGCGGCGACATTGGCGAGAATCGGTCAAATCGGGGATGCAGAGGAAAACCGTGCCTTTCTGGTTGGCGGATCGGTACGTGACGTCCTCCTCGGCAGGCACCCCAATGATTGGGATATCGTCACGGACAAAGACGTCTCAGGGGTTGCAGCGGCAGTCGCCAGGTCCTTCGACACCAGCGTAATCTCCTACGGACGCTTCATGACCCACAAGATTCGCATACGGCAGAGGGAATACGACTTCGCCGGCGCCCGCCTCGAGTATTACGACTTCCCGGGCTCGCTGCCCACGGTCGCTCCTGCGTCCCTGATGAAGGATCTGCTGAGGAGGGACTTCACTGTGAATGCTCTTGCGATGTCCCTGTCAGAGAGTGATTTCGGAACGGTGGTCGATGCCACTGGTGGGCTGCGGGACCTCGTAGCGCGCATAATCCGCATGACCTATCCCGACAGTTTCATTGAGGACCCGGCACGGATACTGCGTGCCGTGGCAGCCGAAACGCGCCTCGGGTTCATCGTCGAAGACGACACGCGCGTGAAGGAAAGGGAGGCTCTTGAACTCGGACTTCTCAACGTACGCCTTAACACACGCGCACAGGACGAGTTCAAGGAGATGCTCTCGGGAGACAGGTGTGTCGCATGCGTCAAAGCACTCAGCCTCCTCGGATGCAAGCTCATCGGCCTTCCACTCGTTCCTCCGCGGGCTGCGAAACTCCGACTCCTGACTGCTCTGGAAAAGGTTCCCCACGCGACTGTGAACGGCCGGGATGCTCCTCCGTGGGTCGCGCCGCTTCTCGTCTGGCTCGGCGGCGTTTCCTCAGAGGAATTGCACGAAGTCCTGAAGGACTTCGGGTTGAACGACCGGCTAGCGATGGCGTGCCGATCCTGGCAACGAAAGGAACGGGCACTTCGCCGCCTTCTGGAACGAGGGTCATGCAACGTGAGTGGTGTAGCCCAGCATCTCGATGGCACGCCCTTGCCGATCATCTCGATTCTGGAGGCCCACCTTTCCCAATTGAAGACGGCCGCACCCAGAAACCTCTTCATGACGGTCCTTTCACGTCTGCAGGAGCCACCGCTCCTATCCGGCGAGGACGTTATGAGACTCGGCATTCCCGAGGGACAACGGGTCGGACTGCTTCTCGGCCGCGTGCGACGCCTGCAGCTGGACGGCATCATCGGGTCGAAGGAGGAAGCTGTGGCATATCTGTGCAGGTCGAACGGTTGACGCACGGACCTCCGCGCCTATAATAGCAAAGGCGCAGGCCCTTTTCTGACGTGCGCACAGCGCAGGGGCCCATAGCTCAACGGTAGAGCAGGTGGCTCATAACCACTTGGTTCTTGGTTCGAATCCAGGTGGGCCCACCATGATAGGACAATCGTCGATGAGGTGTATACATGCTAATAGACAAGCTTTGGGAACTTCAAGAACTCCAATTGGACTACAGGCGGAAGGAACGTCTTCTCGAGGAGTCAGACCTTTCTTCATTGCTGAGCCACAAGATCGACGAGACAGAGCAGCAATTGGCCGCGCTGCGTGCGCAGCTGGAGACATTCAAGGCTGATGAGGTCAAGATCGGTGAAAAGCTGGACGACTTGTCGGCGAAGGTGCACGAAGCTGGAGCCAAACTCGGCAAGGAGGAAATGTCCGAGGACAAGGTACAGAAGCTCGAGGAGAAAATGAAGAAGCTCACCCTCGAGAAGGAGAAGGTTGAGGATGCGCAGGGCAAGAATTTCCACGACCGGCAGGACGTCGAGGATCAGAGCAGAGCCTCGGAATTGTTGGTGGAGAAGCTTCGCAAGGAACTCGAAAGCATTCCACAGACGACTGCAACCTCGAGAGCGGCCGTGAAGAAGTCGCTTCCTGCACTGCGCAAGGAGATCGACAATCGCAAGGCGAAACTCCCACTGAAGGCGAAGCTTATCTTTGAGAGTCTCTCCGAGAAGTTCAGCGGCGCTCCAATTGCGAGAGCGGCAAGTTCCACCTGTGACTACTGTCATGTGAGGCTTTCCCAGAAGACGTTGTTCAGTCTTCGCAATGCAGAGAGTGGCGGTGATGCTGAAGAGCTGATCCGTTGCGAGATCTGCGGCAAGATTCTCTACGCAGGCACCAAAGACCGCGAATGAGTCAGTCGCAGGCAGGAGATTTTCCTGCTTGAGGAAAGTCCGGGCTCCAAGAAGCGAGTTGCTCGGGAAACCCGAGTGGGGGTAACCCCAAGGATAGCGCAACAGAAAATATACCGCC
>JAPLGL010000013.1 GCA_026390155.1 Caldisericota bacterium | reverse complement strand
GCGCGGAGTCCTGCGGCACCAAGGAGAGGCGCTGCCGACGCTGGGCATGGCCGACTATGAGCAGCAGGCCGAATCATCAGACTACGACCGGGCAGACGTGCGCACGTCCGAGGGCTCCACTGACATCCGCTCACAACTGGGCATGGGGCAGTTCAACGGACCGCACTGAACAAGGGGCCGAGAGATCAGGGTAGCCCCGGCCTCCCGCCACCTATTGTCAGCGCTGTCGTGGACTCCTTTCGTTGCATCACAAAGAAATCATCGCGAAATGGGAGCGAGTCGCATCGTTTTGGCTCGTCGTGAACTCGCATGACTATAACGGAACTCCTGGCTCCTGCGTTGGTGTTTTGTCGTTGTGATAGTAAACTCTCGTCGGAATGGACACGGTCGCCGCGCTGGAGTGAGTGAAGCAAAAAAGGAGAGGGACATGGAGATGATCGCAGCGTGTGGTCTTGTCTGTACGACTTGCCCTGCGTATGTGGCTGGCAGGACGGCTGACAGGGAACTACAGGAGAAGACGGCTGCCGCGTGGTCGGCAGCCTATGGTATCGAGGTCAAGCCTGAGGACGTCCTGTGTGACGGGTGCCAGTCGGCCGGGCCGCGACTATTCTCGCACTGTACTGTCTGCGATGTGCGGATGTGCGCGCATGCCAAGGGCTACGCCACCTGCGGGGAGTGTGACGAGTACAACGAGTGCAAGACGATCAACGGGTTCTTTGGTTTCTGCCCCGAGGCGAAACCCATCCTCGACGGCCTGAGAGCGAAGTAGCCATCCTGTTGGCCGCGTTCCCGGGCCGCATGGGTACCCTCCACAGCGGCACGAAGTCGACGTGAGCTCCAAGAGTCCCATTCACAAGTCGGGATGAGACTTCACCGCATCGCCTCGCTCGTCTACGTGGGAGTTGGCGCCGTATGGTGGATGGCCATGCTCGGAGCATTCCTGCGGACCAGGAGGGCTGTGCCGTTTGTCCGCGATTTCGATGACCCGGCACCTGCCCAGTGGCCCCGCGTTTCGATGGTGATTCCGGCACGCAACGAGGAGGACACAATCGAGCTGGCAGTCCGCAGTCGTCTGGCGGATGCGTACCCCAACCTGGAAGTCATCCTGGTTGACGATCGGTCGACCGACAGAACTGGCACAGTGATTGACCGGCTGGCCACAGAAGATGCCAGAATCGTGCCCGTGCACGTCACGTGGCTTCCTGAGGACTGGCTGGGCAAGCAGAACGCCATGCAGTCCGGGATCGATCGCGCGACGGGAACCTGGATCCTCTTTACGGACGCCGATGTCCACGCGACACCCGGCTGCCTGCGCAAAGCGGTTGCGCGGTGCGAGGCCCAGGGGTTCGACCTGCTGGGGGTCGTCCCTGAACTTCGATCGACAGGATTTGTCCTTGACGCTGTCATTGCCCAGTTTCTGCGAACGATCCTCGTTGCATCCCGGTCATGGGCAGTCGGAGATGCGCGTACGAACGAAGGCCTCGCGGCGGGAGCGTTTTCACTCGTGCGACGTTCAGCTCTGGACCGATCACCCGGATTGGCCTGGCTGAAGCTGGAGCTTGCGGACGACCTGGCACTCGGGCAGATGCTCAAGGCATCGGGAGCCCGTTGCTCGATAGCGATGGGGCAGGGTATGCTTGACGTTCTATTCTATCCGACGTTGGGGGCAATGGCGTGTGCAGCCGAGAGAGCCGGGTTCACCTCCATCGGCCGTTTCAGCCTGCCTAGGATTCTGGTCGAAGTCGCTGGGTACTGGGCGATGGAGTTTGCACCGTACGTGGCGCTTACGTTCAAGCGCATGCCCGCGCTCCAGGTTGCGGGAGCCGCCCTGGTCCTTCTTGCCCAAACGACGTGTGTCTCGCTCAACAGGTGGGCAGGAGCCCGTGCATTGCCTGCAGCCGCCCAGCCTCTTGGGGCTGCGATGAATGGGTTTCTCATGGTGCGGGCGGGCATCCTCGGGACGCTCCGTGGTGGCGTGTGGTGGCGCGGGACCTTCTATGCAACCTCGCTGCTGCGCGGTGGGCGCCGGGTGGGCTTCTAGTGGGCAACGGGAGCGTCGGAGAAGACCGTGGTCCGGGGGAGGCCAGGTGACGACTGACGACAGTGGAATAACGGTAGTGGCCAGACTCTCGACAGTTCAGATCAGCCATGTTCGGGTTCTTGCGGCATACTGCGAAGAGCGAGACGGCTACTCCATGGAGGCCCGTCTGGACCTCGGCACGCTGGAGACACGACCGGAGGGTTCGGTCGGCGACGTGCTGTGGTACGAGAGCGGACACGTGGTCGGGTTTGCAGGCATGAACAGCTATGGCGACCCGTCGGAAGTCGAGGCAAGCATCCTTGTTCATCCCAAGTTCCGCAGAATGGGCATGGGCCGAGCCATGGCGCGCGTAGTCGTGAGGGAGTGTCAGAAGGGCGGAATAAGGCGGCTGTTGTTTGTTGTGCCACAGGAGTCGCGAGAGGGTGCTGAATTCGCTCGTACCATGGGGACGCAGCACTCTCACAGCGAATATACGATGGACCTCGACGTAACGCGGATCCCCCCATTCGAGACGATCCACGATCCTGTGGAGCTTCGGCCGGCAGGGGCCGAGGACGTGCCCATCATGGCTGCGATCGTTGCCTCGGCGTTTGCAGGGCCGGTCCAGGAAGAAGAGCAGGCTCTGGTCTGCCTGATGAAGGACACGACGCGTACCACATATCTTGCGACGCAGGACGGGAGGCCCGTCGGCGTCATTCAGTCCGCCGTCAGCGACGGGCGCGCATTCATCGTTCACTTCGCAGTCCGGCCGGACATGCAAGGACAGGGCATTGGGCGGCAGATGCTGATGGCCATTGTTCATGGCTTGTTGAACGGCGGCGGCAAGTGGATCACCATTGAGGTCGAAACGGAGAACGCTAACGCCTTGTCCCTGTACCAGCGATGTGGGTTCGTGATGGTGAGTGCCACCAACTACGAGCTACGAGAACTGCCCAGAATCCCGAAGGTGCCCGAGCTACTATTTGGCAGCTAGTCAGGCGCCGCTATTCGCAGACACACCCGTCAACTCCTCGCTGATGCGCCAGAGGCGCTGCTGGGCGGCCACGTCGTACGAAGCGCGCGAGGAACGGACTGCGTGCCTGCGCTGGAAGTAGCGACCGCTCACTCCCTCGACATCAGGCGACGATGCCAACCAGATGCCGGTGTCAGCACCTTCCTCCGGGCTCACGGCAGCAAATCGGTCAATCATCCGCTTGACCGTCCCGATGAGCCATCCACTGTCCATGCAGATGTTCGTGTGTACCAGGCCGGGGTTGACTGCGTTAATGGTGACGCCGCTTTCCTCCAATCGCCTCGCCAGTTCATAGACGAACAGCAGGTTTGCCAGCTTGGACTGCGCGTACGCCTGTTGGGAGAAGTAGAAGTGCTCTCCCTGAAGGTTGTCCCAGGACATGCGCCCGTGCCGGTGTTCGTACGAAGATGTGACGATGATGCGTGACGGAGCGCTGCCCCGCAGCGTGGGAAGCAGGAGGCTGGTGAGCAGGAACGGTGCCAGGTGGTTGACAGCGAGGACTTCCTCGTACCCGTCGACAGTGGTGCGCCGTGTCGGGAAGACCGTCCCCGCGTTGTCGACCAGGACGTGCAGACGGTCCCAGCGGTCCATAAACGCGCGGGCGAGACCGTGAACTTCAGCCATCGACGCGAGGTCGGCACGCAGGAAGTGCACATCGTCATTGCCGGGCCGCTGACGGATGCCGGATATGAGGACCAGTCCCCGCTCGGCACTTCGACCAGTGGCAACGACCGTCCCTCCCATGCCCGCAAGTGCCTCGGCTGTGGCCGCGCCGATGCCGCGCGTGGCCCCCGTGACCAGGCATACCCTCCCCTGTAACAATCTCGGGACGGTTCCAAGTTCGTTACAGTCGATCACGGTGGATCCACATCTGTTACAGCGGCTTGATGGGTGCGGAGTAGACGCGCGCCGCGGGCACGCTGACCAACTCGCGCTCGGGATAGCGCAGTGCAGTCAGGCTGCCTCCATGGACGCAGCCCGTGTCGATGTCGATGGTGTTCCCCAGCCATGCCGCTTCGGCGATGGGCAGGTGTCCCCAGACGACGACCGCATCGCCCTTGTACACATGTGCCCAGTCCGCGAGGATCTTGAGTCCGTACGCATCCCGCTGGCCAGTCTGGGTGCCAAACAGGGCAACGTCGCGCGCCCGCGGCGAGTCGCTGCCGTGGAGGTCCTGTGGCAGGCCAGCGTGCGCCACCACAAGGCCGCCGCCGTTCAAAATGAGGTGTGAGGGAAGTCTGTCCAGAAAGTCGCGGACAAGCGCCTGCATCTCCTCGCCTGCCGTGCCCAGTTCCTGCAGTGTGCGGTCGAGGCCGTTGCTGATCTTGACCGGGGATCCCTGCAGTGCCCTGAGCAGCTTGTCGTCGTGGTTGCCTGGCACGGCCAGGGCGGCGCCGGAACGGACCATCGCCATGACGACCAGGAGTGTGCGGACATTGTCAGGTCCCCGGTCCGTGAAGTCGCCGACAAAGACGGCCGTCCTGCCTTTTGGTGCCGTGATGCGTGGAATCAGGGCATCCGAGTTCTCAACCTTGTAGCCCATAACCTTAAGCAGGGACAGAAGTTCATCACAGCACCCATGGACGTCACCGATCACGTCGAAGGATCCGGTCTTGTCGCGCCACATGGACGCCGAGGAACGGGCGGGCGCCCCGAAGGCATCTGCCTCCTCAGCGGAATGCAGGACGATGACCGGATCGAACCCCTCTTTAGCTAATGCTTCAGGTCCTACGGGCGCCTGGGCGCACTGGCGGTCCACGACGAAGTCTTCGACAACGCGGTCCCGTCGCTGGTGGTTGCGCTCCTTGCAAACCTGTGGTGGAAGCTCGAACAGGACAGCCATGCACGGACGGTGATAGCGGGACGCGACGTCCAGCAGTGGCTGGCGTGCCTTCGCTTGTACGTTCGTGGCATCGACGACGGTCAGGCGGCCGGCGCGCAGGCGCTGTTCGACGAT
>JAPLGL010000036.1 GCA_026390155.1 Caldisericota bacterium | reverse complement strand
CGCTCCACTTATGGCGACCGGGCGTGAACAGTTCCTCCTCGGACAGCGAAGCGGCCAGGTCCAGCATGCGCTTGTGCGATGCCTCCAGCTGACTCCTGATATCATCCAGTGCAGCGTCCTTGTAGCGCTCGTAGATCTCCTGATTCAGTGCGGGCAGTTCACTCCAGTTGTACCCTCGTGCCGGGAGGGCCGGCTTCTCGCCGCGCAGCCCAGCCTCGTACCACCCCATGAACATCCTCTGCCATTCCAGCAGGTGTGCCAGGATGTCCTTGATTGACCAGGCGCCGATAACTCCCGGTCGCACGATCTCGTCCCGCGTGAACGAGGCGACCCGCCGTTCCAGCGACTCGTACTCCTTCTGAGCTTCATCCAGCAGTTCCTGTTTGTTGGTCGGTTTTGGCATGGCTACCTCCTTGCATGTTGCTCCGTATATGTGCCTCGGCTGGCTACTTCATTTTACACCACATCGCGCATTCCCCGTCAACGGCGAACTTGACAATGCGCAAGGGGCAGGGTACCTTTGATGCACGCGCATCGCGGGCTGCATGGACGATTCGGGGTGCTGCCCGGTCGCTGTAGGCAAAGTTGACCACACTCGCTCTGCGGGAGGAACGAAATGGACAGCACTGACCAGTCCCCTTCACGGTCGGTAGCCGACAAGCAAGCATTTGACCGCCTGCTCCGGACCAGGTGGAGAATCCCGTTTGCCGGGTTCCTGCTCGGCCTCATGGGCGGTCTCTCCTATACGTGGGGTGTCTACATCAACCCGCTCGTGGAGAGGTTTGGCTGGACGACCGCGATGTCGGCACTCCCGTATTCCGTGTTCATGGTCGTCTTTGCACTGTCCATGGTACCTGCGGGCAGGTTGCAGGACAAGTTGGGTCCCAGGCGAGTCGCTTCCGCCGGCGAGATCCTGTTCTTCACCTCGTATGGGCTGGCGGCCCTGGTTGGTCGTCTTCCTCAACTGTGGTGGCTGGTCCTGACCTATGGCCTCATCGGGGGCGCCGCTTGCGGGCTGACGTATTCGAGCGTATCTCCTCCCGCCCGCAAGTGGTATCCCGACAGACCAGGGCTTGCGGTCGCAGTTGCCGTCATGGGGTTCGGGCTTGGAGCACTGTTCTTCGCTCCTATCAAGGCGGCGATCCTGATTCCCCGAGTGGGGATCGAGGGGACCCTCCTGGTCGACGCCGTCATGGCATCCGTCGTTTCGCTGTTTGCAGCTGCGCTGATGCGCAATCCTCCGGCGGGATGGGCGCCTCCCGTGTCTGTGGCGAGGAAGGTTGTGGCAGTCCAAAGGGAGGCTTCGCCGGGAGAGGAGCTGCGAAGCCCGGTATTTTGGGTCCTGTGGTCGACAATGGCCCTGGTGGTGGCCGGTGGGCAGCTGAGCATCGGGCTCATCCCATCCTATGGCAAGCTGGTACTGGGCCTTACGCCCACGAAAGCCGCGCTGGCAACCGCTGCATTCGCGGCGTTCAACGGGTTTGGCCGACCTGTGGCCGGCTATCTCGGCGACAGGTTTGGAGCTATGCGCGTCATGATTCTCACGTGCGTGCTCCAGTCTGTCACCTTCCTGCTGTTCCCCGTCATCGCCGTGAACCAGCTCACACTATACATGGCGGCTGCGTGTCTCGGCTGGGGGTTCGCTGCCACGCTGGCTCTGTTTCCCACGTTGACGTCCATCTGTTTTGGTGTCGAGCACCTTGGGGCCAACTTTGGTCTGGTGTTCACTGCCTTTGCTCTCGGCGCTTTCGCACCGACCGTCGGTTCACTGGTCTATGACGCCACGGGCACCTACACACCAGTGTTCATGGCAGCCGGAGTGCTGGCGGTAGCAGGGCTGGTCCTGAGCGTCGTCCTTCACCGCAAGTACGACCTGGCCTGAGACGAGCCGGCTTTCCCGACATGCGCTTGCAAAAGGGGTCCAAGCGTCTACAGTGCACCGTGAAGGTATTACGGTCGTACAATCCGCAAAAGCGAGGCGAACATGAAGATCTTGGCTATCAATCCTGGTTCGACGTCAACCAAGCTGGGCCTTTTTGACGATAACAAGCTACTGTACAAGGAATCGATC